>JACMRM010000213.1 GCA_014376445.1 Bacteriovorax sp.
CCATAGACAGGTCCAAGGTTGCCTTCGTCATCGGCCCATTCGTTCCAAATAGAAACGCCATTGTCTTTTAGATATTTAATATTGGTTTCACCTTGAAGAAACCAAAGTAATTCATGAATGATTGATTTTAAGTGCAGCTTTTTTGTTGTGACTAAAGGAAATCCTTCAGCGAGATTGTAGCGTGTCTGATAACCAAAAACAGAAAGTGTTCCAGTCCCAGTACGATCATCTTTTTTCGCGCCATTTTTAAGAACGTGCTCCATCAAATCGTGATATTGCTTCATATTCTTTTTCCTTGTGTGAATCGTGTGTGCTTCCATAAAATTGTAAACTTTCGTTCAAAGGTTTACAACGTAAGTTTCTGAAATTGTTCTGACTACTCAACTCTCTAAAATTCCAGAGCTTATGCATCTGATGAGTCTGTGAATATTGCGATTCTTTAAAAATATTATTCAAAAGAAATTTAAAATTTAATGGTATTGGGCCCGAAAAGACTTATCAATAATTTGTGAAGTTTTCTGATGCGGGCAAAACCACAGCTGTAAACTCGTATCAATACCCGCCCCCATCAGTCTTATTAATCTAGCAAAAATTCTAAGCGGACTTCAACCAACTTTACCTTACCGTTAGCTAGTACCTCTTTTATCTTTACAAAAATTCCGGTCCCCACCAAAATTAAGATATTCAAAAATAAGAACCTTAAGGAATCTAGGAAGTTTACATGACAAAGGTAGTGACTGGTCTTGAAAGGCTAATGAACGAAAAATCTCTTCAAGATAGTATCAAAGGAAATATCGGGTATCTTTGCCATAGTGCTTCGATTGATTCGAGTTTCAATACAGGTGTTGTTCTTCTTCAAAAACTTTTCGGAAAACGCTTGATCAAATTATTCGGGCCTCAACATGGCTTCGTGACAGACGTTCAAGACAACATGATGGAGACAGCTCACTACGTTCATCCTTATTTTAAAATTCCCGTTTTCTCTCTATATTCAGAAACAAGAACTCCTACTGATGAAATGTTAAAGGATATAGACACATTAATTATCGATCTGCAGGACGTAGGAACTCGTGTTTACACTTATATTTCGACTCTATCATTGATCATGGAAAAATGTGTGGGAAGAGATATTAAACTTGTAGTCTTAGATCGTCCGAATCCAGTTGGTGGAGACATGATCGAAGGAGCAATATTGAAACCTGGATATGAATCTTTCGTTGGAAGATATCCAATTCCTCAACGTCACGCTCTTACAATGGGAGAAGTGGGAAAATTCGGACAGACTGTTTTAAAAACAGATTGTCATTTAGATGTTATTAAAATGAACAACTGGAAGCGTTCAATGTATTTTGAAGATACAGGACTTCCATGGGTACTTCCCTCACCTAATCTACCGACAATGGTAGGAGCTATTACTTTTGTAGGAACAGTTTTACTTGAAGGAACAAATATTAGTGAAGGCCGCGGGACAACTCGTCCTTTAGAGGTCGCAGGATACCCTGGAATAGAATCATTTGATTTCGTCGCAAGAATGCAAAAAAGATTTACAGAAGAAGGTTTGACTGAAGGGTTTAATCTTCGTCCGATTATTTTTCTTCCGACTTTTCAAAAACACGCGGGACAAAACTGCGGTGGTGTTCATATTCACCCGACTGAAAACGCGAAATTTAAATCGTGGACTGTTATGCAGATGATCTGCCGCGAGTTTAAACGTGAATTAGGTGACAAATTTGAATTTCATAATAGGCCATACGAATATGAATTTCATAAACTGGCGATCGATTTAATTAATGGAACTGATGAAGTTAGGCTTTGGGTGAGTAACCTTGGGACGCTTTCTGAGTTACAGAGAATCGAAACCCAAGGTTATGATAAGTATTTAAATCAGAGAGAGCCAGCACTCCTTTACTAAAATTATGCATCCATTTTATTAGAAATATTCCTAGCAAAATGATATTCATCAGGAACTCGTCTTTCTAAGATGTCCCTGGTTTAAATTCGTCGTTCATTAACTAACGTCCAAAGTTGAGCATTTGAAACCATGACTGAGTATTAAAGTCAGATTTAATACTCCATTTATAATTCAAAAATTGGTGCCATTTTAGTAACTTACATCACTCAATAATTGTTGTCTAAATCGCTTTACAACATGATCTCCCATGTTACTGTATTTATTGTTAAATCTTATCAAGACAAAATACATCTACTTCATTTTACAAAGGAGTGCTTAATGAAAATGAACTTACTGTCTCACAAATTGTTGGCAACACTAACAGCTCTAATGGTTGTTGGATCTGCCATGGCCGCTGATCTTAAAATCGGAGTTGTTTCACCTATGACTGGTGCTACAGCAACGTTCGGTCAGGAAAATACCAATGGTATTAAACTGGCGTACGAAAAACTAAAAAAAGGTCCGGGTAAAAAGTTCGACTTAATCATCGAAGACGATAAGTCTGAAGCGATTGAATCGACAAACGCTACAAGAAAACTTTTATCAGTAGATAAAGTTGTGGCAATGATCGGTGCTCCGACTTCTTCTCTTGCACTGGCCTCTGCTCCTATCGTTCAGGAAGCAAAAATTCCTTTCATCACTCCAACAGCAACAAACGTAAAAGTAACTCAAGTTGGTGACTATATCACACGTGCTTGTTTCACTGATGATTTCCAGGGTGTAGTCATGGCAAAATTTGCTGTGAATACATTGAAGAAAACAAAAGGTTTAGTTTTAATTGAAAACACTTCTGACTATTCTAAAGGATTAGCAAAAGCATTCTCTGACGAGTTCACAAAACTTGGTGGAAAAATGGTTTCAACTGAAGAATTAACCTACGCTGCTAAAGATACAGATTTCCAATCTCTTCTTAGAAAAGTAAAACGTGCTAACCCTGATTTCGTTTTCGTTCCGGGATACTACGTTGAAGTTGGTCTAATGTTAAAACAAGCTCGCGCACTGGGGATCAACGTTCCATTCTTAGGTGGTGATGGATGGGATTCTCCAAAACTTTTCGAAATCGCTGGTGAAGCTGTTAAAGGCTCATTCATCTCTAACCACTTTGCTCCAGATGATAAATCTCCAGTGGTACAAAACTTCGTAAAAGAATATGAAAAAGCTTACGGAACAAAACCAGGATCGTTCGCGGCACTTGGATACGATTCACTTGGAATTTTAGTTGATGCGATTAAGCGTGCAAAATCTTCTAGACCTGCTGACATTAGAGCAGCACTTGTTGCGACTAAAGGTTACCAAGGTATTACAGGAACAATCACTTTCGATAAAGACAGAAACCCTACTAAGTCTGCAGTTGTTCTTGAAGCAACACCTTCTGGGTACGTTTTCAACTCTCGAGTGAACCCGTAATAATGAGTCAAAATACAATCTATTTTTTTTGGGATTGTCTTCAGTATTTAATTAACGGTATCGCCCAGGGTTCACTATACGCAATAGTGGCCCTGGGTTACACCATGGTTTACGGAATCATCCGCCTGGTGAATTTCGCTCACGGCGAGTTCCTCATGCTGGGTGCATTCTGTGGATACTTCGCACTTAAATTTCATCTGCCGATGCCGGTTGCGATTATCGCTTCAATGCTTGGTGCGGGAATTGTCGCTCTCATCGTCGAGCGCATGATCTACAGACCTATACGCAGCGAAGGAAGAATACCTGCCCTTATTACGGCCATTGGTGCTTCACTTTTTTTTCAATACACAGGCCAGCTAGTTTTTGGTGCTGATCCAAAAACAGTTCCACCAGTTTTCACTGAAGTACTCTACACTTTTGGTGAGATCAATGTTTCAAATATTCAGATTTTTATTTTCGTTTTAACAATACTGATTTTAGTTTTTTTATGGTGGCTTACCCACTTTACAAAAATCGGTGTGGCCATGAGGGCCACGTCTTATAATTTAAAAGCGGCTGAGCTTATGGGAATTAATACTAACAGAATTATCGCGTTCACATTTTTTCTGGGAGCATCTCTTGCGGGACTCGCTGGAATTCTTATGGGCTACACCATGTCGGTTGAGCCGATGATGGGAATGAGTTTGGGACTTAAGGCCTTTGTTGCGGCAGTTGTCGGCGGCATCGGTGTTATTCCAGGAGCAGCTCTGGGCGGATTCATTTTAGGAATCGCTGAGAACATGGTCGCTGGATTATATAAATCGAGCTTCAGAGATGGAGTTTCATTTTTTATTTTGATTATTATTCTTTTAATTAAGCCCTCAGGAATTCTCGGCAAAAATGTGAAGGAAAAAGTTTAGGAAAAAAATTAATGGATTACTACTTACAAATTCTCACGAACGTGGGGATTTTTATTACACTGACATTAAGTCTAAATTTAATCAACGGATACTGCGGCCAGTTTTCATTGGGTCACGCAGGATTCTGGGGTGTAGGCGCTTATGCAAGTGCCGTCTACGGCGTCTACTTCGCTCTTCCCATTGATCCAGCTTTTAACATGGCCATCGCCTTATCAGTAGGCTTTATCGCTGCTGCTCTTTGCGGATTATTAATCGGTATTCCTTGTTTGAGATTAAAAGGCGACTATCTCGCGATTGCCACAATTGGTTTCAGTGAAATTCTTCGCATCATCATCATGAACACAGAAAGCATCGGAGGCCCTCGCGGTTTCACTAATATTCCAAGATGGTCCAACAGCTGGTGGGTTTGGGGAACTGCACTCCTCGTAACACTCTTCATGTTAAACCTAAAACGATCGGCCTACGGCCGCGCGATCATCTCTATCCGTGAAGATGAGATCGCTGCTGAAACCATGGGTGTAAATTTATTCCGTTATAAACTTTTTTCTTTCATCGTCGGTGCAGGCATCGCGGGAATGGCCGGAAGTTTAGTGGCCCATGACCAGCAGTTTTTACATCCGAACAACTTCAGTTTCATGTGGAGTGTCTGCATTTTAGTTATGGTGATTTTAGGTGGACAAGGATCTGTCACAGGATCAATCGTCGGCGCAGTTATTCTCACAATTCTTCCTGAAATTTTAAAACTCATTGGCAGCGATGTTTCGACATGGCGTGTGTCGATTTATGCAGCTCTCATGATCATACTTATGCTGACAAGACCTCAGGGAATTTTCGGGCCACACGAACTTTTTGAAAAAAAGAAATACCAAAAAGGTCTAGCGTAATGACTCAACCTCTACTCGATTTAAAAAATGTAACAATGAGATTCGGCGGTCTCACTGCCGTAAAAGACGTCAGTTTCTCTGTTAATAAAACAGATCTCGTTGCAGTCATCGGCCCTAACGGTGCAGGGAAAACAACATTATTTAATATGATCACTGGAATCTATACTCCCAGCGAAGGTCAGGTTCTACTCGACGGTTTATCTTTAAATGATAAACAGGCCAGTGACATTACCTCTCTTGGAATTGCACGCACATTTCAAAACATCAGACTGTTTAATAATTTAAGTGTTATCGACAATATAAAAATCGCTCGTCACACGAGAATTCAATATTCTTTTTTAGATGGAATTTTCAAAACAAAAAAATATAGAAACGAAGAAAAATTAATTGAAGAAGAATCTTTAAAACTTCTCGCTTTATTTAATCTCGATTCAAAAAAAGATCTTCTTGCTAAAAATCTTCCTTACGGTGCTCAAAGAAAACTGGAAATGGCACGAGCTCTGGCGACTAAACCAAAACTTCTTTTGTTAGACGAGCCAGCTGCAGGAATGAACCCGACAGAAACGAAAGAATTGAGTGAACTGATTCATTTTATCCGCGACCAGTTTCAAATCGCCGTGATCTTAATCGAACACGACATGAGACTCGTTATGGAAATCGCTGAAAAGATTTTCGTTTTAGATTACGGAAATTTAATTGCCAGTGGGAATGCATTTAATGTGCAGAATAACCCAAAAGTTATTGAAGCCTATCTTGGAGCAGAAATTTAAATGCACTCACAACCTATTTTAGAAATTAAAGATCTCAATACTTATTACGGAAACATTCACGCCGTAAAAAATATCAGCCTGGAAATAAAGAAAGGCGAAATTGTCACGTTGCTAGGAAGTAACGGAGCGGGAAAAACCACTACTCTTCACACTATTTCAGGACTTTTAGTCGCTCGTTCCGGACAAATTAATTTTGACAATCAATCTATCGAAAAGCTCCCCGCTCACCGCATTACTGCTTTGGGATTAGCTCAATCGCCGGAAGGCCGCCAGATTTTTGCCAATCTCTCGATTAAAGAAAACCTGGATATGGGCGCTTATTTGCGCAGTGACACTGATGGAATTAGAAAAGATTTAGAATTTGTTTATAATTTATTTCCAAAATTACTAGAGCGAAAATCCCAGTTGGCACAAACACTTTCGGGAGGAGAGCAGCAAATGCTTGCGATTGCTCGCGCTTACATGAGTAAACCAAAGCTCCTTTTACTAGACGAGCCTTCATTGGGAATTGCGCCTATTCTGGTCGGAACAATTTTTAGAGCGATCACCGAAATAAACCAGTTGGGAATGACCATTTTATTAGTCGAACAAAATGCCAATTTAGCTCTGAAAATATCTCACCGCGCTTATGTTCTCACCAATGGTGAAATCACTTTGCAAGGCCAGTCGAGTGAATTATTATCTAATCCTGAAATCAAAAAGGCCTATCTAGGCAGTTAAAGGGACTAGAGTCATGACATTAGATGCAGCTATTACACTTTTAAGAAAAGCAGTGAAATGGTCAGAAGTAAAAAATCAAAAACATATTGATTTCTCTCTTTGCGTAGCAAACGAGCGCGCTCTTTATCAAGAAGCACTGATGTTGGCACAAATCGAAGTTGAAAAAGGAACACTCACTCAAGATGAATTAAAAGCTCGTCTAGGCCTTGAGTAAACTATAAGTCAAAAGGAAATTCTTATGTCTCAAGCACTAAACGATGCTGTTCACTGGGCCGATCTTACTGCCGATAAATTAATTCGTCAGGAAGATAAGGACACATACACTCTCGCTTCAGGGATTACTCCTTCAGGTGTTGTTCACTTCGGAAACTTTCGTGAAGTAATGACAACTGAACTGGTTGCTCGTGGATTAAAAAAGCGGGGGAAAAAAGTTCGTTTTATTTTTTCGTGGGATGACTATGACACATTTAGAAAGGTTCCATTAAATCTTCCAAAACAAGATGAGCTGGCAAAATATTTATTTCAACCAATCGTTGATACTCCAGATCCATTCGGCGACCACGAATCGTACGCTGCTCACCATGAAAAATCTTTTGAAGCACAACTAAAAAAAATGGGGATTCAACTAGAGCCGATTTACCAAGCTGTAAAATACAGAGGTGGAGCTTATAAAGACCAGATTAAATTAACTCTGGAAAAAAGAGACACAATCGCTGCTATTTTAAATAAGTGGAGATCAGAGCCTCTTCCAGCTTCATGGATGCCAGTTTCAGTTTATTGCGAAAAATGTAACCGCGATAAAACGACGGCAACAAAGTACGATGGAAAAAATAAACTAGACTATGAATGCGCCTCTGAAGACTGCAAGCACACAGGGACTCTTGACCTCGATACAACATCGAGAGCAAAACTTCCATGGCGTATGGACTGGCCGATGAGATGGTCAGTAGAAAAAGTAGATTTCGAGCCGGGTGGAAAAGACCATTCATCGCAAGGTGGATCTTTCACGACTGCTAAAGATATCGTTGCTGAAGTCTACGGATGGAAAGCACCAATGTATCTTCAATACGATTTCGTATCGATCAAAGGAATGGGCGGAAAAATGAGTTCTTCAAAAGGGAACCTTGTAACCGTGAACGACGTTCTTGAAGTTTACGAACCGGAAATGGTTCGTTGGATTTTTGCGTCTTATAAAACAAACATCGACTTCGGATTATCATTCGACTTAGACGTTATTAAAAACTACGAAGACTTCGACAGGATGGAGAGACTTGCTTTCGGACTGGAAGCTGGAAACGAAAAGAAAGTCGCGATGGCCAAAAGAGTATATGAGCTTTCTCAAATTGGTGATACTCCAAAAGAGATGCCGTTCCAGCCAGCGTTCCGTCACCTTTGCAACGTTCTTCAAATTAATGACCTTGATGTTAAACGTGCACGTGGATTTTACGATGCAGAAATTAAAAATGAGCGCGATGAAAGACGTTTTCAAGAGAGAGCTCAAAGAGCTGCTTATTGGATTGAAAACTCAGCTCCGGATGAATTTAAATTTTCACTGAATAAAGAACCGGTGAAGATGGAGATGGATACAAAACTAACAGCCTTTTTAAATGAACTTAACAGCTATTTAAAAACAGAGTTTAATAACATCGCTGATGACAAAGCTCTTCACGAAAAAATGTACGAGATCATCAATGCTCACGAATTAGAACCAATGACTGTTTTCACTCTTCTTTATAAAAAGCTGATCAATTTAGAGAAAGGCCCGAAGCTTGCGGGCTTCATTAGAACTATCGGTCTTGAGAGAGTCTCAAGATTACTAGTGCCATAATGATTCCATTTCCCTCTTCGCATGAAAAAAATACTTACAATGGCCGTGAAAACGGCCATTTTTTTTAATAAGTGCTGACTGACATTGTTATTCAATTAATTCTTAGATAAACCTCATCTTGATAGAATTAAATCTTTATTTGGAGAAAGAAAATGAAGGGATTAAAAACATTATTACTAGGTGCTGCGGCATTGTTTTCAGTAGGAGCTTCTGCTGATCTATGTACAACAGTTATTCGTGAATACCAGGGAAGCTACACTTATGACTATGATACATTCGTAAGATCATCTTATTCAGTAAATGCAGCTTGTGACCAGGCGACATATGACTGTCAGGCGAAATTATCTGATTATCAATCTCAAGGTTACTACCGTTATGCTGCTTGTACGATCAGAGACACATCGGATACAACTCCTTCATATCCATCGTATCCGCCGTCATATCCATCGTACCCACCAGCTCCTTCTTACCCTAATTATCCCTCTTACCCTAATTACCCCTCTTACCCTAATTACCCGAATCCTCCACGCGATCCACACTACCCTTCATACCCGAATGATCCTACACCTCCACGTAGACCAGGTGATAACCATGGACAAAATCCAGGATTCCCAGGAAGAGATCCAGGAAGAGATCCAGGAAGAGAGCCAGGAAGACCAGGACCTGGGCCAGCTCCACGTCCACCACGCAGATAATTTTTTAAGTTAGTTTTTTATACAACAGCAAACGAGGAAGAAAATTATGAAGACATTATTAGCGATTTTTCTATTAAGCCTATCGACTTTGAGTTTTGGAGACATCATCAATGTCCCACCAATACCTCCAACGAGCATGCAAGCTTTTTGTACAACTGACCTAATAGATTCATACGGATCAATCGTCAGAAGCTTTTCTGGAAATGGCCATGACATGAATGAGGCCTGCAGACAATCAGAGCAGTTTTGCAGATACGAGCTTCAAAGACATGATACTTACGGATACCGTTGTGTTACGGGAGGCGGTAGTTACCCTCGTCCACCACAACAAACAACTGAGCAATGTCGAGCTTCACGCTTTGACCCAGCTGGATTTTTTATTGAATCATACTATGGACAGGCAACCGGCCCATGGGGATCAAATGTGAAAGATCAGGCATGCAGAAATGCTTACCAGCAATGTTCGTACGATCTTCGCGGTCGTCAGACTTGCAGAATTGATGGTTAAAACCAACTTTGTTCTAAGACTTATAAGACTTAAAAAGGCTCCTTAGGGGGCCTTTTTAATTACCAACTGTTTTACTCTTTAACAATTAAACTTCCCCCTAGAAATAGCCGATATTGGTTTATGAGAATCCTTGCTGTTCTTCTTAAAATTTTTCTTCTTATTTTTTCATTCCAGACTTTTGCAGAAGATTCATGTACTGATATTTCGATCAGCACAGAAAACATGCCAAAAAATAATAACCAGAACGAACACAACTGGTGTGTCTTCTGGACAGGTGCAGATCTTTTTTCTTATTACGAAAAAACTCCACTCTCAAGTTACGACCTGGCCTTGCAGTATTTCAACAATGATATTGTGAGAACGGAAGAGATCAGCGATTACTCAGATAACGGCGCTAACATGTCTGCCGCTCTAATTCTCGGTCTTCAGGGAAAAGGACTATGCCTTGAATCCCAGATAAATTTTACAGACAGCGACTGGTCAGAGTTAAGTATACTCTTTAAAAAAATAAGTTCACCGACAAAGAAGCTTTCACAGATTATCTGTCAAAATAATCTTAAAGATACAATTCCATTTAAGAGTATTCCAAAAAATATTTTAAAAATCCTGGATAAACTTTCAGGCGACAAAAAAACTGCGGCCCTTCTTGATATCACTTGTGGAAAGCGTTTCCAGCTGGGGAAATATGGTGTTGGAAGCAGAACAATAGAGCAGTATCCGCCAGAAAAAATAGTTGAAAAATTGGATTTCTTATTATCAAAAAACAATCCTGCTTCAATCAGCTATGACTGGGATTTCATTAAAAGTAATAAAGATTACACGAAAAAAGAATCGAATCACTCATCAACAATCATCGGCCGAAGATTTAATAAAGACATAAATGAATGTGAGTATAAAATTAAAGACAGCGCAGGTAACAGATGTCCGAAAAATTCGATTTATGAATGTGATAAAATGCATGGAACAATCTGGGTTCCAAGAAATAATTTAATTAATAATATTTATGAAGTGAACTGGCTAGTTAGAGCGATCTAGCTCTAGCTTTGTCTTAAGGCCATATAAGATATGATCAACTCAAGGGCCCCGATTCGCGATTTTAAATCATCTGTATTTTCAAACTTCGGACTTAGAATAACTTCCAGCTTTTCAAGAATTTTTTTAGCTTCTTCCAGATGAAAATGAGCTTCAAGTCCTATTTTTTCGACGTATTCACTGAAAGAAACTTTCGCCACAACATCCTGCAGGTCTTCACCATTTTTAAAGCGCGCAAACAACTCTGGATGTGCGAGGAGGATTTCAAAAACAACAGAGTTTACAATGCCGTTTTTAAGGTCCAGCTCCTGGTCTTTTTGCGAATCACCTGAGTAATCCAGCGTATCGTCGATCATCTGAAAGGCCAGCCCCAAACGTCTTCCGAATTCGCGGCAAAGCTCAACAGTATCTTTATCTGCCCCACTTAAAATTGCAGGCGCCACAGAGCAATAACTCATAACTGATGATGTTTTTTTCTCGGCCACTTCGCGGATCAGTTCACGCGTATAATTGCGCTCACTGATTAAATCCAGCTGCAACCACTCGCCTTCTGATAAATCCTTGATCACAAGAGACATCTCGCGAATCAATTCTAAATTTCCTGCATTGGTCAGGTCCACAATCACAGAAGACAACAGGTAATCCCCGGCCAGAACTGCTTTTTTATTGCTGGAAAGAATATTTATTGAAGGAGTGCCTCTTCTCATAGTTGCGTTATCGATAACATCATCATGAGAAAGAGAGGCGGCATGCACCAATTCAGAGGCACGCGCATAAGGTGTAATTGTCTTGAAATCGACTCTAAATAAATGGGCCACTAAAAAAGTCAGCAGAGGACGTAGCCTTTTTCCACCTTTTAACACACTTTGAGATAATACGGCGTCGATCGCCTGATGAGCATTCACCGAGCGGATCTGTAAATCCATATTTTTTGAACTCTCGAGCGCTTCTTTTGGAAGAGCGTCGAGAAAGTCTGCAATCATTGTGGTTTCCCCTATGAAAGACAAGGTAGCATTTGATCAAATTAAAGTAAACCCAAACTTGCTATGTGCATGAAGTTTAAGGTAAAAAGATGATGAATAAAAGGAAGGAATGATGACGACAAATAGTACAAAAGATCTAGGTGACAGAAAAAAAGAATCTTACAAAATTTTTGACGAAATCGCCGGCACCTATGATGTTCTCAATCATACACTTTCAATGGGAATTGATATCTACTGGCGCAAGAAGATATTGAAGCATCTGCCGAACAAAGAATCAATCAATGTTCTCGACCTGGCCACTGGAACAGGGGACGTACCGCTGACGTTAATCGCAGATAAAAGAATTAAAAAAATTACCGGTATCGATCTTTCAAAAGGAATGGTGGACATTGGAATTGAAAAAGTAAAAAAGAAAGGTCTCGATAAAAAAATATTTCTAATGCTTGGAGATGGAACAAATATTCAATCGGCCGACAACGCTTATGACTTAACAACAATCTCTTTCGGAATCAGAAATTTCTCAGATCCGCAAAAATCTCTTCACGACATCCATCGGGTGCTGAAAAAAGACGGCCGTGTGATCATCATGGAATTTTCAATTCCTGCAAACTTTATCGTAAGAAATGTTTATTTCTTTTACTTCAGACATCTTCTTCCATTCATTGGGAATATTGTTTCAAAACATAAAGATGCTTACACTTACCTTAATAAAAGTGTCGAAGACTTCCCTTACGGAGAGAGCTTTCTCGCACTTATGAGAAATGCAGGCTTCCAGGATTTGAAAATGATTCCGCTAACTTTTGGTATCGCAACACTTTATATCGGTGACAAAAAATAATGGATGCGGAAAGTTTCTTAAAAGAGGAACTTCAAAAAATTGACTTCAGCGTAAGTCAGAAAAAATCTCTGTTCACTTTTCCTGAATTCTCTTTAGTTGACTTGCTTCCCTACGCTGCGACTGAAGAAGTTTTTTACTTTGAATCCAAAGAAGAAGATTTTTCTTTTCTTGGTTTGGGGAAAAGTAAAATTTTGAACCCTGACGAAGTTCAGGCACACATCGAAAAACATCCCCACGAAGTTTTGGTTTATCAATCCCATTTTGAAGATGAATCTCCAAAACTGGTATATCTTCCCGAATGGTGTTTTCTTAAAACATCGGGTGTAGTTACTCTCAAACTTTACCATTCAATAGATTATAAATCGTACTCGCCTTCCAATATTATTTTTGATACCCAGATCTGGGAGTCGTTCGTCAATCACTGGACTTCGTATGAAGAACGTCCTGAAAGTGATGAATGGAAAATGATGGTTGATCAAAGTCTCAGACTTTTCACAAAAAAAGAACTGGAGAAAATTGTTTTATCAAGAAAGAAAATTTTCAGCTACGATGAGATGATTGAAATGCCGGTGATGTTCAGAGAACTTTACCAAGGCAATCTAAGCAGTTCGCATTTTTCAATTTTTCATCAGCTACAGTATAACCTCGCTTTTATTTCGTTTACCCCCGAGAGGCTTTTTACACTCAGAAATAAAAATCTGGAAACTATTTCGCTTGCTGGAAGTATCATGAGAGGCAAGGACGATGCTGAGGATTCAGCTCTGGAAGAAACACTGAAGAACTCTGACAAGCTGACCCGTGAGCATGAAATTGTTACAAAGGCCATTGAAGAGAAGCTCTCAGGCATTTCCGAAAAGCTTATGATCTCTGAGCTCTTTACGATGAAGCTTCCCTACATTCAGCATAGACAGGCGACGATTAAGGCCGTCTTAAAGAAGAATACCAATGTCATCAGTCTGATTGACCTGCTTCACCCCACGCCAGCTGTCGGGGGAATTCCTTTTGAAAAAGCGCGCACCAGAATTCTGGAAATAGAAAAAGAAAAACGCGGTTTTTATGCTGCTCCGGTCGGAGTGATTTCAAAAGAGTTTTCAGAGATCGTTGTGGGCATTAGATCGGCGCTGATAGAAGGTCCAATGATCACAGTATATGGCGGTGCCGGTATTGTGGCCGGTTCAATTGCGGAAGAAGAATGGATTGAAACGGGAACGAAGATGCAGCCTTTTATCAAGATAATCAATAAGAGTGTTATTTAGGGATATTTTATGGAAAAATTATTATCTCAAAACATTAATCGTATCTGGTCGAGTTTGATCATTGATGAATTTTTAAAAAATGGCATCACCCAATTTTATCTTTCTCCTGGTATGAGGAATGCCCCACTTATTGCAGCTCTTGTGCACTTTCAAAAATTTGATAAAAAATTAAATATTGTTTTGTGTATTGATGAAAGAGGCGCTTCTTACAGAGCTCTAGGATATTCAAAGGCGACAGGAAGCCCTGCGGTGCTAATCTGTACTAGTGGAACTGCGATGGCAAATTACATGCCGGCCGTTGTTGAAGCAAAAAAATCTAATCTTCCTTTAATTGTTTTATCTGCTGATCGCCCTTCTGAATTAACTTTCTGTGACGACAACCAGACAATTGATCAGACAAAATTTTTTGGAGACTTTATTCAGGGCCAGATGGCACTTGGTGCTCCGACAGTTGAAATCAGTCCGCTGGCCATGACATCGAGTTTATCAAATCTAATTCATAAATCTTTATTCCCCCAGAAGGGACCGGTGCATTTTAACTGCGCCTTCAGAGAGCCTCTTGAAGATACAGTTGTCACGGTACCATTTGACTATCTAAACCTCGCCAAAATCCAGATTGAAAGAACAGGGCCTTCTACACGTTATGTAAATCTGGAAACCAGACCGGATAAAAATGCGATCGCAGAAATTGCAGCACTTTTAAAAAATTCTAAAACCGGACTTCTTGTTGTCGGAAGCCTGGCCCCTCATGAATCGACAGAAACAGTTGAAGAGTTTGTTAAGATTTTAAACTGGCCGACTTATTTTGATGTTTCGAGTTCACTTAAATATGCTTTTAATTTAAATGACGGAGCTCTTCCTACTTTTGATCATCCTGAGTTTCAGCTTGATCTGGTAAAAAATCCTCCTGAAACTGTTTTTCATATCGGTGGGCGACTGACAAGCAAGCACTACTATTCATTCTTAAAACAAGTACCGGCAATCAATCTGGTCACTTTAAACTTGAATCTTGAAAAAGAAGATCCTTCTCATCATACAAAAATCAGAATTAATGCCCATATAAACTCGACTCTTGAATCTATCATGGCAAGTTTTGATAGAATAAAACTTCCCCAAAAATTATTAAACTTAAATTTTGAATCTTTTACAAAAAGTAAAATCAAACTGATCGACGACGGACCTCTTGCATATCCTAGTATTAGCAAATCTATTATCGACAACATTCCGGACAATTCAATTTTATACATCGGAAACTCAACAGTCGTACGTACATTCGATTCTTATTTTTCCTACGATATTAAGAAAAAAATCAAGGTTGCCACCAACCGAGGTGTAAGCGGAATTGAAGGTTTTATCGCTTCAACGGCAGGTTTCATTGATGGAGTTCAAAAAGAAGTTTATCTCATTCTTGGTGATGTCGCTTTCATTCACGACTTAAACTCACTTTTATTTTTAAAAGATTTGAAGACTCCGATGAAAATTATTCTAGTAAATAACGATGGCGGCGGAATTTTCACTCTCCTTCCTATTCACAAAGAAAAATCTGTTCTCGATTATATTTCAAGTCCTCACGGGCAGACTTTTAAAAAGACAGCAGAAAGTTTTGACATCGACTATGTCAAGGCCGAAAACCGTGAAGAATTTCTCTCAGGCCTTAAGGCCATGCACACTAAAACTACTCATACTATTATGGAAGTCTTCATCGATCACGAAACCAATAAAGGTGTCTACGATCAATTAAGAACTATAAAATACTAAAGAAAAAATTATGAAAAACTGGCTGCTTGCTATTCGCCCAAAAACTCTTTTCGCCTCTACAGCTCCAGTCTTTCTGGGACTTGCAGTGGCCTACATCGAAAATAATCATTTAATTCCAATCGTCGCCGTTCTCACTCTCCTGTGTGCATTAGTTCTGCAGATTGCCAGCAACCTTGCCAACGATTACCTGGACGCTGTCCGAGGTGTAGATAACGAAGCACGCCTTGGCCCGACAAGAGTGACAAGCTCCGGACTAATCTCACTTACAAAAATGAAAAATGCTTTGATACTGACTTTAGGAGTTGCTTTTTTACTTGGAATTTACCTGATGATTGTTGGAGGCCCGGTTATTATTTTTATCGGCCTTCTCTCTCTTTACTTCGCTTACGGCTACACCGGAGGCCCATTTCCTCTTTCTTATAACGGACTCGGAGAAACTGCGGCCTTCATTTTCTTTGGCCCGATCGCTGTCGTTGGTTCAAGCTACCTTCAGACTCACAACATTACTCACCTTGCTATCATTGCCGGGATGGGTCCCGGATTTATTTCTGCCTGCATCCTTGCTGTCAACAATCTCCGCGATATTGTCTCAGACAGTGAAACAAATAAAAGAACACTCGCCGTCCGCTACGGCGAAAAATTTCAGCGCAAACTTTGTATAACGTTTATTGCACTTAGTATTTTTACCTGCCTCTACCTGATGATCACTTATCACTTCACATGGATTTTTCCGGTTATTATATTGCCATTTTTATTTCACAAGACTTGGCTGCAGATTCTCTTTCGTCCAATCGATGCCAAACTTAATCAGGCACTGGCGAGAACGGCCCAATACAATCTTATTTACTGCCTACTAACTTCTGCCGGCATGATCTTAAGTTATAAATTATGATCGACATCACTTTGAGCTATGAGACACTCCATTACAAGTGGCCCGTACCGGTTCGCGGAACTCCTGTGAACGAAAACAATTTTCTAAAAGTCACCCTGCTGGATTCTGATTATTTTATTTCAGTGCTGCCAGGATTTCATGAGGCGACGCTAGAAGAGATCACTTTTAAGCTCAGGTATTTTTTTTCGACCTACTCTCTGGATTTTGGCCACATTGATTTTTCAAAAAAATTTTTTAATCTGGTTGAAATTGACGATTACCTCGAAGGCATTCACAGTGAAACTCTTTTTAACATTGAAGTACTACTTTTAGGAATGATCAGAAAAACTCATTCCGGCCTGTTCAACAATAATCCAGTGATGGAAAATGAACTTTATAGAGCTGCCCGCGGGACCCAGGCCTACACTCAGTCTAAATGTCTAAAAATTAAAATTGCTCCAGATTCATTGGAAAAAACTATTAAGCTGATCAATGAACTGCATAGGCTTAACAAAGAGCTTATCATTCGTCTCGACGGCAACAGACAGTTTGAGATAAATGAGATGATAGTGTTTGAAGAAAGACTCAAAAAAAATATTTTATTAGAGTCTTTTAAAAAAATCGATTATATCGAAGAACCTTTCAAAAATTTTGCAGACACTTTTTTATTTAAAAAAAGATCTGTCTTAAAAGTTGCAATGGATGAATCATTTTCCACTTACCGACAATTATCTGCTGAAGAGTTTCCGGATGAGATCCCTGTCGTAATCAAACCATCACTTTTCGGCATAAGCTCCATTCATAATTGGATGCAAACCCATTCTAAAAAACGAGTTATAGTAAGTGGCAGTTTTGAGCACCCGACTGTTAAGATTGGGTTAACTTTCCTTGCGAGCACTCGCCCATATGAATATCATGGACTTGAAAATTTTCTTTAAAAAAACGCACTAAATTACTTTTATAATATTTTTTTTTATTCTCTTGATAGCAATCGGCAAGTATTAATATCTTCTCCAGCTTTAAGTGTGGGAGTAGAATAATGGTAAGGAGAATGATATGAAAAAATCTGTCATCACATTAGGCTTAATTCTTACACTTGGATCAATGGCGGTGTCATGTTCACACCAATCAACATCAGAAACGGATGCACCCGATAGATATGTAGCTTCAAAAGGCTGCCCAACTAAAGGCGAATACCATTCTTATTTCGATGAAGTTGAAAGATGTCTGGAAAAAGAAAATCAAAAGTGATACTTATTCCCCCATCTAAATTGATGTTACGGGGGAATCATGAAGAAGCTACTTTGCTTACTTGTTTTATTATCAAGCTTACAGCCACTTAATAA
This sequence comes from Bacteriovorax sp., assembly GCA_014376445.1. GTDB lineage: Bacteria > Bdellovibrionota > Bacteriovoracia > Bacteriovoracales > Bacteriovoracaceae > Bacteriovorax. The sequence continues at coordinate 17,747 of JACMRM010000213.1, forward strand.
TGCCTGGTCATTCGATACTTCTGTCCGCGGTTTCATCGCACTTGATGCTCTTAATTTTGAAAAAGTTTCAGGCCAAAAAGGCTCAACAGTCATTGGTATCGGTGTGCTTGATTTAAAAGTCTTCGCTGAGCAAGATGACATGGCAGCGGCCATAAAACTTAACCTCGACGGAAAACTTGATCGTCAGAACACTTTGTTTGAAGAAGCCTATGTAACATACAAAGGTGTACCTGATTTTAGATTTATTCTTGGCAAAGGAATTATTAAATTTCAAAATCTACATTGGGGTGTAATCGAAAATACTTATCAAGACGGTGGAACAATCATCGGAACGGAAAATCAAATTAGAAAACTCTCTAACAAAGCTTTTGTTTCTGCATCATACGGTGGCCGTTCAAAAGGTTTCGTCGATCAATTTACAGTTTGGGGTGACAGCACACAAATGTACTCGGACGAAAATGGTTCTTTAACTTATGTCTCAACTGGATCAACAACAGTTAAAACCATTACTGGTTATAAAACCGAGGAAGTCGCAGCTTTCGATACAGCAAAGCAGCTAGGACTTGCCAATAAGTTTGATTTTTATTTAACAGACTCTTGGAAAGTTAACTTCGGACAAATGTATTATAAAAACAGAATGAGCTCACAAAAAGCAAACTACGGTTTTGATTTTGGTGCTAATTATGAAAGTAGTAAAATGGAATTTTGGATGGACGCTATCTATGGATTCTCTTCAAGACTTCCATACGATTCATATACAACAAAAGTAAAAAACGAATACTTTCTTCAACTGGGAATGGAGTATTATTTAAATGAAAAATGGAGCTTGGTAGAAAACGTTGAAGGTTTATATGTTAAAGATCTACAACATACTTACACAACATTCGTTCAAGATGGTGTGACTTATAACCCAACTTCATTTCAAGCAGAGAAAAGTGGATCGACTTATAAAATCTTTACTTACAAATTAGAAACTGGTTTAAAGTATAAAATAACTAAATCCTCTCAAGTGACTTTTGGTGGCCTTTACGAAAAGAAACAAACATCAGTAAACGGAACTAAGGATCTTGCTTTCGTCAGAGACGTAAGAAATGCCAATGCAGATGCGTATCAGGGTTCTGCTTCTATTTCATTCTGGTTTTAGTGCGAGAATAAATGCTCCGTTGGAGCATTTATATTAAGCTTTAAACACTTAACAATCAGTAAGTTGCACGAAAGTTCGAACACTCTACGCAATTATTATATAGTCTATAAACTTTTCCCACCCCATTGCCGTTTTGACACCATAAAGATATTTCCTACCCGGAGATCTGTTTAGACAAAAAAATTCGTGTGCGGCCGGGGGGCTTCTACAATGAAGGGTTCAATCAAGAAGTCAGTTATGATTTCATTATTTTTAGTATTAACGGTAAATGCCTTCGCATTCGATCGTCTTCCTGAGCTTTCAGGCAACGATCTGATTTACGGAAATGATGACCGCACAGAAATTGATCAGTACTCTGAAACAAGCTTCATTGAAAAATCACAATCCATTGCTCTTCGAGTTCCAAAAAAACGTTTAACAACAGATAGAAACGACGCTAATAGAATTCTTTTTCCAAACATCACATTAAAAAGTGCTATGCCGCAAATTTGTGAAGACGAACGCTTTATTGAGCAGGTCTCTCTTGGGAACTGTTCGGGTTTTTTAGTGAGTCCTACAACTCTTGTGACCGCAGGCCACTGTATGGTCAACGCTAAAGAATGCTCGGACAATAAATGGGTTTTCGGTTTTAAAGAAGGAGTGACTGAGCTTACTTCATCACAAGTCTATTCATGTAAAAGCATAACGACACAAAAATATGTCTACTCAACAAAAGAAGTGAGCGATTATGCAGTGATCGAACTTGATCGTCCGGTAAAAGGATATGTTTCACTTAAAACAAGAAAGTTCGGAAGAGTTTTATTGAACACTCCTCTTGTTGTTATAGGCCACCCTATGGGCCTTACGATGAAAGCAACTGACGGAGCTGTTGTCAGCAGAATGAATGATATTGAGAGAAAAACTAAAATTAAATCTTTTATTCTTCGCGATCATTATTTTACAGCGAATCTTGATTCATACGGCGGGAACTCTGGATCACCGGTATTCAATAAAAGAAACGGAAATGTCGAAGGGATTCTGGTCCAAGGGGCGCTAGACTTCGTCCTCAACTCGTCAAAAGGATGTATGGAATCTAGACACCTCAGCAACTCTCACCTCAACGCTTATGAAACAGTAATGAGAATCAATAAAGTTCCAGGGCTTTAATTTTTACTTATGATTTTGTAAAACTCTAGCAGCATCTTTTGCGAAATATGTAAGGATCATATCAGAGCCTGCGCGCTTGAATGCCCAAAGCATTTCAATCATCGCCTTCTCCTCATCCAGCATTCCCATAGAGGCCGCTGCTTTAATCATCGCGTACTCTCCGCTTACATTGTAAGCAGCGATAGGAAGAGTGGTATTGTCTCTCAATGTTTTAATGACGTCTAAATACGGCAGTCCCGGTTTTACCATCAGAATGTCTGCGCCTTCTGATTCATCCAGATAAGCTTCGCGAAGAGCTTCTCTCACATTCGCGTAATCCATTTGATAAGTTTTTTTGTCGCCTTTTTTTGGAGCTGATCCGAGTGCGTCTCTGAAAGGTCCGTAAAAAGCAGAAGCGTATTTTGCAGCGTACGACATGATAGTCACATTAATTAAATTTTCATCATCAAGTGCGTCTCTGATAAAGCCGATTCTTCCGTCCATCATATCTGAAGGCCCGACGATATCAGCACCGGCACGTGCCTGAACGATCGACATTTTTGCCAGCACTTCAAGAGTCACATCATTTAAAATCTCGCCAGTTTTGGGATCTACAAGTCCGTCGTGCCCGTCGCTTGAATAAGGATCAAGGGCCACGTCTGTCATAATCATTAAATCAGGAAGTGCATTTTTCACTTCACGGATAGCACGTTGATAAATCCCGTTCGGGTTATAGGCTTCACTAGCGCGTGTATCTTTTAATTTATCTTCAATCGCAGGGAATAATGAAACACATGGAACACCAAGTGAATAAAGTTCGCGGCATTCTTTTACGAGTTCATCAACGGATAAACGAAATACTCCCGGCATGGTTTTTATCTCTTCGCGAAGATTCACTCCATCTTTTACGAATAAGGGTGCTATTAAATCACTTGGTGCCAAATGAGTTTCGCGGACCAACCGTCTGATGGCGTCTGTTTTTCTGTTTCTTCTCGGGCGGCTGATGTTTAGCATATACATAATACCTATTGTTGGTTCATTGCCAGTTTAGCTTTATATGCCATGGCAAAAAAAGAAATTTGCTTCATCATTGAGTTCAATCCATTTGCACGCGACATTGAAAGGTGTTCACGCAGACCGATGTCTTCTAAAAATGTTGGTTTTGTAGTGAGTATTTCATCGGGAGTTGATCCAGTGTAGACACCCACCAAAAGAGCAATTATGCCTTTAACGATTGAGGCATCACTGTCGGCCTGGAAATAAATTCTTCCGTCTTTTAAATCAGCATGAATCCAGACCTGTGACTGGCATCCTTTCACTAAATTTTCGGGGATTCTATTAACTTCTTCCATGGCCGGCATTTTTTTTCCAAGATCGATTAGATGTTTATAGCGCTCTTCCCAGTCGGAAAAACGCTTGAAGTCTGTGACCAGGGACTGAATTCTATCGTTAATCATACCCGCTCTTTTTAGTAAGGATTAGCACTGCTGTAATAGTAGCCTTTTATATAGCATAGCTATTGGATAAAAACTATTCCCGGATTCTTAAATAATCTAGGTATGTTAGTATAAATCTAGGGGAAAAAAACATACCTATGAATACCATTAAAAAAGGCCGGATTTTAGTCTATAGAGTTTACGATATTGGAGAGGAAATTGACCTAGAGAAGGCCGAAATAATTCTTCAAGAAGAGACGACGGCAAGAGCAAAATTCCGTTTGAAAAAAATCAACCAGTCTGCGGTTGTTGTTTCCAACGATCCACTAAGCGTGGCACTGGGAAATTATTCATACAGTGATCAGGGAATTGAATTTAATCCGGAAATTACAGCAAAAATCTGGGAGTTCGGCACACTCTCACTTACTTTTGATTTTCATATTCCTACGGGCACGACGATTGACCAACTTCGAGAGCTCTCTGATAAAATCCAGAACTATGACATCCTCGACATCTATGCCAGAGGAAAAGCTCGCGAGCTTACTCAGCAAATCAAAGCCTCAATGGCGAAAATCAACGAATGGGAAGTCAATGAAGACTACATTCTTTACTTTATAGAGAGTTTTGAAAAAGACTACATTGATGCTTCCCTGATACTGCAGGAAGAAGACATTGCTGCTCTTATTATCAACGAAGACAAAGACCTGTTGTCGAGTCAAATCCGCGAGCGTATTTATAGCAGTACTCTTCAGTATTATAAAAATGATATGGCCATCATTGACTGGAACTCGGCCTTCATCATTGAACCCACAGGCTCACTTGATATTCCGGACGTCATCGAATTCGCACTCAACCAGCTACTGGAAATGCGCTATTACGATGATCTACTCGATAAAAAACTTAGGGAAATTTATTCTGCAGTTGAACTAAGAGAAATGAATATTTTTTCTTCACGCTACACTGACTTGGCCCTTGAAGCAGGCCAGAAATATATCGAGATCGCAGAGATCGTCGAGAGTGTAGAGAACTCGCTAAAAGTCATAGGGGATCTTTATCACTCGACAGTTTTCAGAATGGCCTCAAATAAGTTCAGGTTCTCTGACTGGCAGAGCTCTATCGATAACAAACTTGATAACCTGGCAGAGCTTTGTAAACTATTACTAGATAACATCAATTCCAAGAGATCTCATATCATGGAACTGGTCATCATCGCACTCATCTCAATCGAGTTGATTCCATTCATCAAGCAGCTTGCTGATTACTTTAATCGTTAATTTAAAACTGGTGTGACCTTTAGAGACATACCGCGGAAGCTTACATGAGACTCTTCGCCGAGTTTAGCGATAATATCTTTTTTGTAGAAAGCTTTTGTGCCTGGTGCATTATAGAATTTCATCTCAAGAGCAATCTCATCAGCATTTTTTCCATGCTTCGGACTCATTTCGATCAGAACATTTTTAGAACCGAATTTTCTTTCAAATTCAGCAGTCTGGTAAAAAGGCATCATCAGGTCAGACTTCACAGTCTGGTTGTTTGATTTGATTTTCAGATTCAGATTCACCATCTGGGCAGTCTGAGCATTCATTGCTTGTGGATTGATGGCAGCGTTTAGATTAAACGCAGTCAAGAGTAATACAAAAAACATAGTTTTCTTAACTTTGGATACGACCATTTTTCACCTTCATAGTAAAAAAAAGACACATTGATGTTGAAAGATTTAGTATAAATATTGTGATAACACGCTGGCAATTATTTTTTCAATTAAATTTATTAATTTCTAAACCATCAGGCAGAAGAAATTTGTCATGATTAGGAGCTTTGGTGAAATCTATTTTGAAAGCACGTAGTGCAATTCCGGCACAGAATGATTCAGTCGATGAATAAAGAACATCTCCAACAATGGGATGGCCATGACGAAAAAGTTCAAAACGAAGCTGGTGAGAGCGGCCGGTGATAGGGTTCATCTCCCAATGAAAAATGCCATTTTCATCGATCGATGTAAGCTTCGCAATTGTAGTGCTGTCTTTGCCGTGAGGAGACTCGTATGTGCGTTTTTTGCCGCGAAGAAGTTTGCACATCCACTTGTAAGACTCACCAACTTTAAAATCTTTTGAAGCATCAGGAAGCGGTTTTGTAAGAGCGATATAGGTTTTATGAACTTCTTTTTTTTCAAACCAGGCATTCGCCGCTTTGTGGGCTTCCGGGTTTTTAGCAAACATTATCAGACCCTGCACTTCATAATCGAGGCGGTGAACAGGATAGATAGTGATGCCAAAATCAATTTCGAGAATACGGCCAAGAACAGGACGCTCATCTTTCTCGCCAGATCGAGCTGGAACACTCAATACTGAAGCATCTTTATCAACTACGATAAAATAATCGTTATCAAAAAAATTTTTGTAACTCATTTTCCAGAGGCCCCGTAGTTTGAAAGAACGCGTGCACTTGGATCTGTCACGTTACATCCTTCCCATGACTGATTTGGCATCCAGAAATCCTTAATGAGTTCTGCACGTCCTGGATAAAACTCTTCGAAGATCTCGCGGTACATAAGAGACTCTTTTGTGAATGGAGTTTTGTATGAATATTTTTTATGGGCAGATTTAACGTCATCATCTGTATACTTCTTTTCGGCAAATACTTTAAGTTCATCCACCATACTGTGCCCGACGGCATCGGAAAAAGCTGCTTTATCCCGCCATAAAATATGATCAGGTAAAAGTTTTTCTTCACCCTCGCCTGCTTTGAAAGCTTCACGCAAAAGAAATTTTCCCATTTTATAGGTATTCATTTTCATCTTTGGATCAATGGCCATCACATACTGAACGAAGTCCTGATCAGAAAATGGCACGCGTGCTTCAAGTGAGTGAGCAGAAATGCATCTGTCAGCTCGCAGAACATCGTAGATATAAAGTTCGTGAATTCTTTTCGCTGCTTCTTTCTGAAATTCTTCCGGCGACGGTGCAAAGTCCGTATATTTGTAGCCAAAAAGTTCGTCGCTCACTTCACCACTCAATAAAACTTTGATGTTGGTTTTTTCCCCGATGTGTTTGCATACCAGGTACATTCCGATGGATGCTCTGACTGTCGTTATATCCCAAGTTTCTATATGGTATATAACGTCGCGAAGTGCTTTAATAACATCTTCAACTGTCATCGAAACATTGGTGTGACTGGCGCCGATATAATCGGCCACATCTTTGGCGTATTTTGAATCGATCGCATCATCGGTCATGCCTATTGAAAAAGTGCGTATCGGTTTTTTGCTTCCCTTCTGAGCGAGCGCGCAAACCAGACTTGAGTCGAGCCCGCCGCTTAAAAGAAAACCAATCTCTGCATCTGACTGCAGTCTCTTATCAACGGCCGATCTCAGGCGTGAGTTAATCCCCTTCAGCACCTGATCCATATTCTCGCCGTGGAATTTTTCAACGTGAGATAAATCAAGATAAGAAATAAATTTTTCGCCGTCATAATAATGTCCGGGAGGAAATGGGGTGATTTTTCTGCAGATATCAGAGAGTGCTTTCACTTCAGAAGCAAAACACATTCCGCCGTCTTTTGTTTTTCCATAAAACAGCGGACGAATCCCCATAGGGTCACGTGCGGCCAGAAGTTTTTCTAATTTAGAGTCCCAGATCACCAGTGCATATTCTGCATCCAGCTTCTTGACCATTTTTTCAATCCCATGCATTTCATACAAGGGCAGAAGAACTTCACAATCTGATCCCGATAAAAATTTATGAGTCGAGCACTCTTTTTTTAAGGCCGGATAATTATAAATTTCGCCGTTGCAGACAAGCAAATTGTCATTTATCGATCTGAAAGGCTGGGCACCTAGCGGACTTAAATCCATGATCGCCAGGCGGTGGAAACCGATCACACCTTTTTTAAATGGCACGACTTTATGATCGTCTGGGCCTCGGTGAGTGAGTTTATTGTAAAGATTTTTAAAAGGTCCGAGAGTTGAAGAAATTTGATTTGAATCAAATTCGCCTTCAATTACGATAAAACCGCACATCGACTTTGCTCCTAAGGGTGATTCCGAGAAATCGGAATACTCTAGTATAGCATGGCAGTCTAGACTTCTGGAAGTGTAGTAATTTGAAACAAGTGAGAGGCAGATTTCGCCTTCTGTTCGAAAATAACCTGTCCGTGAGAAAGAACAAAAACTCCTCCGAGCTGCATGCTGTCGCCTTCGAATTCGCCCAATCCGTGTCCTTTAAAAACTCCCGCGTAGATCCCGCGAATCCAGGTCATCGGCCCAAACAATTGATAAAGGGAGCCACGTCTTAAATTTAAACTTTTATAAAGAGATCTTCCTGGATCAGAAATATGATGAACAGGATGATCATAATATTTTGAGAAAAATTCATCTCCGTAAGATTTATCGCTCATATGAACAAAAACCAAAGTCAACTTTCTACCAACCAGTGCCTGGTCAATTATCGCCATTTCAGAAACAGTCTCACGACAGAATGTACAGCCAAAGTGACGGACAAAAACTAAAAGAACATTTTGGTCATTAGAGAGCTCAAGTAGCGTTTTTTTCTGAGATGTACGCACAAAACGTATGAGGTCATTAAATTGTTTTGGCGGGCTGTCTTCCTGAACTAGTTCTGCATAGACCCCTTGAAGAATTACATAAAAAGGCGCTAACCAGATGGCCGTGCTGACTAAAAGAATCGTAGAAAAAAACACCGGAAGGCTGCCTGAGAGCATGGCCTTTGCAAAAACAAAAGTGCCCATCAAATTTCCCAGAAAACCGACAAAAATAATCGGCCAGTGTTTTGCTGTATCCTGACTGGCAATATAATATCCAACACCCATTACTCCCACGAACATTCCTGTGAGTTGCCAGAATTCAATGATATGTGGAATCTCTACACCAAAAAAAATCAGAATAACTTTAGGGACCAAAGTAATCAAAAGCCCCCAAAAGAGACTGTAAATAGCGGCCGCTTTGAGAATTTTTTCGCAGCTTTCTGAGGTAAACATATTTTTCATTTTTTAAACTTTAAACCATTTAGACAGTTTTGGGGATGAGACCCCGATTAGACAGACCTTAATTTAATTATATTTTCCCAATGGTAAAATCGCCACTGGCACTCTTGGCATTGATGAGTATCTGATAATCCTGCGTTTCTCCAAGAGCATTGAAGAGTTTACCGGTTGCACTTTTGTAATCCACACGGATTTTACAGATAGCTGGAAGATTTAACGTCATTTTCCCGGTGGCGCTCATGAAATCCAGGTCGGCCCTTCCAGAGCAGGTCTTGTAGCTGAAATTCATATTTCCGGTTGCACTTTTCGCCGTAATATTTTTTACAACATCGCCGTCGACAGAAACACTTCCAGTAGCTGTTTTAAGGTTGAGTGTTCCTGAAACATTTCTCACTGTCACCAGTGCTGATCCTGAAGAAATATCCATATCAAAAGTCTGTGCGACTGGAACAACAATCATGACGTCATAGTTACAGTCTGCTTTTTCAAAAAGAATATTTTCACTGGAGATCTTCACAACAAGCTGGGTATTTTCCAGTCCAACACTTTTTAAACATTTTTTATTATCACTATAAATTTTATTCGATTCAATAATATTCACGCTGATATCCTTCTGAGTTTTTGAACTCGATATGGAAATTCTTCCTTTCGGAACTGAAACCATTAAAGACTTAATTCCACCGGCCGGAAATGTAACCGGTGCCAGTGCTGCATCGGCTGTTTTTAATGAAAGAGAAAATATAAGAGATAAGAATAGTGACATAAATAACCTTTTCCATAGTAATATTATAGATAATTTATTCTATCAGAGAAAATTGTCAAAATGAACTCTCGAAATATACTTTTATTTTCCGTGTGCTCCCTTATCTGGGGAACCACATGGTTCGTGATAAAATTCCAGATCGACAGCACCTCTCCGGTTGCAGGCGTGTTTTATCGCTACGTTCTTGCAGCTATTATGATGTTTCTGATCAATATTGTGTTTATCAGGAAAACTCTCAGATACCCTTTTGCCAATCATAAGTTTTTTATACTTCAGGGATTATTTAATTTCTGTCTAAACTACATTCTTACTTACATTTCTGAAAAACAAATCAGCTCCGGTCTGGTGGCCTTGACATTCACGGCACTCATCTACTTCAACATGTTCGGCATGAAAGTCATTTACAAAAAACATATTTCGAAAAATGTTATCTACGGCGCCTGTCTGGGGTTATGTGGGATTGTATTTCTCTTTTGGAAAGAGCTGGTTAACTTCAATGCTGACCGGATGACAATTTATGGAATTATCATCGGCATTGTCGCGACTTCGTTCGCTTCGATTGGAAATATGTTCGCGTATAAGAATCATCAGATGAAAGTGCCGGTAATGACCTTCAATGCTTTTGGAATGCTTTATGGAGCTGTCTTCAGTTTAATCATAGGTCTTCTCACACATCAGAGTTTCTATCTTCCACTGACTTCATCTTTTTTATTTTCTCTAACCTATCTGGCATTTTTTGGCACAGTTGTCGCCTTCTGGGCCTATCAGACTTTAGTCGGAACTATCGGTGCTGACCGCGCGGCCTACACCAGTATCATCTCACCCGTGATTGCGATTTTAATCTCAATCTTTTATGAAAATATTGCCTTCACTCCGCAGCTTTTTGCGGGAATGCTCTTATGCTTTTTTGGAAATCTTCTGGCGCTTAAAAAGCCCCAGGCCCGCGTACAACAGAGCACCGCCCTTTAGACGATCGATAAGATCTGCATGGTATCTTTGCTCAACAGCAGGGCACCCGGAGCTTCTTCCGATTAAAGTTCCGGGTGTCACATAATCTGCACCATGAATGACAATCGCTCTGTCGCGTGCATTTGAATTGGTTGTTGATAACCCATCAAGCCTCAGTGAATAACCATTTTTTCCTGTATACGTTTCTGCTGTCATATAAAATCCAAGCGACGTCATCAGCGAGTCTGGAGTATTGGAAAATTTTGTTGCATAACCTGTGTGTTTTGGATCTGAATTTTTTCCATGAGCTGCCAAATAAGTTTCAACACGACCTGATTCCATATCGATAATATAAAAACGTTTTTTGGAATTGTGTTGCTTGAAATCAATAATTCCCATGATTCTTTGATTATTTATTTTATTAAGATTGTGATCGTAGTAGTCTAAAGCTTCAGCCAATAATTTTTTTGGAACGATATGATCAGGATCGAGATGGGTGTAATCCCCATTCAAACTCGCTTTCGCGCTAACAGTAAACAGAAGGCATAGCCCGACGAATAGACTCTGATAAAAGGATGTTTTCATATCCTACTTTATCGCATCGCAGCTTCATGAAAATCCCCGGTAAAATATTCACCTGAGACATTTAATCTAAATAATAATTTATTGAACTTACTCAGGTACTTAATTTGAATGACCGACAGTTTAAAACTATCGGTCAATTTATTCTACGCTTTGATTTTTTTATTTTCCGGATCGAACAACGGCTTGATTGAAATCATGCATGGATAATTTGTTCCAGCGATTTCAACTTCCCATTTTCCTTCATTGATGAAAGCTGCATTGATTGGCTCACCGGCCTCAATCATTACAAGCCCGACAGCTCCACCCAATGTATGGCCGTATGATCCTGCACGAACGTATCCGACAGCCACGCCATTACGTCTTACAATTTCAGCGTGGTATAAAAATGCAGACGGATCTTTTACGAACACTTGAAGCAAGCGGCGTGAGTATGGAGCTGCTGCTTTTTGTTTTACTGCGTGCTCTTTTCCAATGAAACTTGGCTTATTTAAATCAACGGCGAAACCAAGGCCTGCTTCATAAGCATTGTCTGTGTTGTCGATATCGTGTCCGTAATCTTTGTAACCTTTTTCCATACGTAAACTTGCCAAAGCTTTTAGTCCCGCATGTTGAAGATCAAATTTTTTCCCGGCCTCTACAATTCTATCGTAAACATGAGTTGCCTGCTCTGATGGAATGTATAACTCATATCCTAATTCACCAAGGTAAGTGATACGGATACAAAGAACACGTGCAAATCCAATATCGATTTCTTTTGCAGCTCTAAATGGGAAGGCTTCGTTGCTCATATCTGTGTTCGTTAACATCTGCAACAGTTCACGTGACTTTGGCCCCTGGAGGTTTAGTTGCCCGTAAGCTCCAGTCATATCAGTCACGAATGAATGGGCATCGTTTGGAGTGTGTTTTTTAATCCATGTTTCCGCGTGACGAAGTTGTGTATCAGTTACAACAACAAAATATTTTTCATCGTTAAGTTTTGTCACAGTTAAATCTGCTTCGAGAGTTCCGTGAGAGTTTAGCCACTGAGTGTAAGTGATCATTCCCGCAACGCCGTCAACATTGTTGGCAGAAATATTATTTAAAACTTTCCCAGCGTCTCTACCTTGAACTATAAATTTACACATGAAAGACATATCCATCAGGATTACATTTTCACGAGCGGCGTTATGTTCTGCTTCCCAATATGGAAACCAGTGCATTTTTCCGAATGACAACTCGCCTGTTTCTGCCTTCACGCCTTTTGGAGCATACCAGTCCGGTGCTTCCCATCCGCTGACGTCTTTCATGTAAGCACCAGCTGCAATTAAGCGCTCATGGAATGGAGATTTTTTAGCACCACGAGCAGTCTCCGGTGACTTTGTCGGGTAATGACACTTGTAAACCATACCGAGAGATTCAACAGTTCTCGTTGCTCTGTACTCAGGATTGTTTTGATAAACTTGCAGACGATCGATATTGAATCCTGTAACATCGACATCCGGATTTCCAGTGATAATCCAATGAGCAAGAACGCGACCTAAACCACCACCAGTTAAAATACCGATTGAATTTAGTCCGGCAGCTACGAAATAATTTTTTAATTCAGGAGCAACGCCTACAATCGGACGAAGATCAGGTGTGAAACTTTCAGGCCCGCAGAAGAATTTTTTTACTCCAACGTTCAGTGACATTGGAACACGTGACATTGCTTTTTCTAAATAAGGCGCCATACGGTCCCAGTCAGGATTGATTTCACCGAAAGAAAAATCCTGAGGAATTTTTTTAACATTCCATGGAGCACATACTGGTTCAAATAAACCAATCATAAGGCCTCCGACTTCTTCTCTGAAATATCCATACGACGATGGGTCTTCCAAAATAGGTAAATCAGCTGTCATCTCTTTCATGTCTTCAGTAATTAAATAATAGTGTTCAGCGGCCTGGTTAGGAATATTCACTCCGGCCATCTCACCAAACTGTCTCGCCCACATTCCTGCCGTGTTCACAACGAACTCTGCCTGAATATCTCCAAGATTCGTTTTTACTCCAGTGACAACACCATTCTTTTTAAGAATTCCTGTAGCACTCACTTCTTCAAAAATTTTTACACCCATCATCCGCGCACCTTTGGCCATCGACATTGTCACGTCAACCGGATTTACACGGCCGTCTTCTTTTACGTAGAAGCCTGCAAGAACATCATCAACTTTAGCGATGGGAAAAAGTTTCTTAACTTCGGCCGGAGAAATTTCCTGAACGTCGACACCGCAGTATCTGTTGAAAGCAGAAACTCTTCTGTACTCTTCAAGACGGTCTTTATCAGTTGCGACTTCAATAAAACCTACCGGTTTAAACCCAGTGGCAAGCCCTGTTTCAGCTTCAAGTTTATTGTATAAATCGCGGGTATATTTTCTCATTTCTGTGGAAGTTTCTGAAGTGGATCCGAAAGTTACCATAAGGCCTGCTGCATGCCAGGTTGTCCCTGAAGTTAGTCTGTCACGTTCGATAAGCACAATATCGTTCCAGCCCATCTTAGCAAGGTGATAAGCTACCGAGGTTCCGATAATACCACCACCGACGACTACAACACGTGCGTGTTTGGGTAAAACTTGTGTGCTCATATAAAAATCTCCAATGAAAAGACATCAAAACTGTGAAATAAAAAATTTTTGAAACTCTAAAACGAGACTGTTTAAGAGTCAAGAAAGTACGAAGCTTGAAGTTGATCAAACCGCTATTACTCAATTGCTGTTTATATCTATTGATTTTCTGAAGAAAAAACATTGATTTTATCGAATACCTAGCGACGCACAATGGGTCGATAATAAAAAGACAGAATAAAAAAGAAAGCAGGAGAATTTGAAATGAGTAATCCGAAAGTTATAGCAAAGGCAAAAGCAATAGATGCCACCATAGATAAAATATTTTATGCTGGAGCGGCCCTTCTGGCAGGTCTTGTGGCCGCGGTCATTTTTTCTTCCAACGCAAAAGCGCTTACTGAAATTTTAAATGAGAAATCATATCAAACAGAAATAAGGCTGCCTTTTGAACTCAAGTCGCAGAAACTAAGCTATTAATAAAACATTCTGCGCCTGGTGAAATAAATTCACTGGGCGCTATTCAAGTCATCATATTTTTGAGATGAATACTTCATTATGACAGACATCAGACCCAACCAATCCATTAAACTTCTGCAGGAACTGCACATCCTGACCCGCGATGAGAAACTTAATCAGGATTCGCGCAGAAAATTAAAACAGGTTTATCACTTATTTAATTTTATCGAGCCTTTATTAAAAGATCTTGCGGATAAAAAAGAAGATTTTTCACTGGTGGATCATGGTGCGGGAAAATCTTATCTGGGATTTATTCTCTACGATCTTTTTTTCAAAGAAAAAGCAGCAGGGAAAATTTACGGGATTGAAACACGCGATGAACTGGTTAAAAAATCAGCAGAACTTGCACGAGACTGCAAATTTGATCGCATGCACTTTTTAAATCTCTCTGTAGAGGCCTCTATGGGTGATAAGACTCTACCTGAGCAAATCGATATCGTCACGGCCCTGCATGCCTGCAATACGGCGACAGATGATGCTATAAAATTTGCTCTCCAAAAGAAAAGTCAGTACATGGTCTTAGTTCCATGCTGTCAGGCCGAAGTAGCAAGCATCCTTCGAAAAAATAAAACTTCCAATGGAAATTCGTTAAGTGAAATCTGGAGGCATCCCCTTCACACCAGAGAATTTGGAAGTCAGCTGACAAATGTTCTACGCTGCCTTCAGCTCGAGGCCCATGGCTATCAGGTGACAGTCACTGAACTTGTGGGCTGGGAGCATTCAATGAAAAACGAATTGATCATCGCTAAATACAATAAAGATACTAATAAGAAAAAGGCCGCTGAAAAACTGACTGCACTTTTGTCTGATGTCGGTTTAAGTGAAATGAACGAACGCTTTTTTATCTCATGAATTTCAATCAAGGCATCCAGCAACTATCAAATCTCGGACTCAATATTTTTTTGAGTGCAAACATTTCAGACCTTCCTGAAAGCATTTTTATTTTTACCGAAGAGCAAAAAAAGAAAACACTTTGTCTGATAGGCCATGGTGGAAAAACTCTTTGGGAAAATCTGCCGGAAGTAAAATCGTCAAACCCCATTGATGACTTCAGTATTTCTCAGATGAACTGGTTTGCTGAAAATATACTCAAAAGTAAAATTGACATTCTTTTTCCTGACGATGAGCAGATAATAAAACTCCAGCAGCTGGGAAGATTTTTAGGACTGTCTCATCAATCTCCTTTGGGATTTGATATCTCAAATGAGTTTGGATTATGGTTTGCTTTCCGCGGAGTTTTTTTAACAGATAAAAAGATTCCACTTATCAAACTGGCACCTCAAAAATTTCCATGTGAGTCATGCACTGAAAAACTTTGCTTGGCAGCATCAGAAATAAGTGATGCCAGATTAAAATGCCCAGTTAAAAATGAGCACCAGTATGGCCTAGAACAACGAAATTATCATCAAAGTGTCCTGTATATGCCAAAAAAGACCAGTTAGCAGTCAGTCATTGCAATAACAATTGTGATTTGCAAAGCTTCGGAGTAATGTTTACGACTAACAACTCACGTTAAGGAAGCCATATAGTATGACACTTAAAGAACAAAAGAAAATTTTGATTGTTGAAGATGATATGGACATCCGTGAATTAATCGCGGAAATTCTGGCCGAAGAAGGCTACATAATCGCAACGGCAGAAAACGGAAAGATCGGACTTGATTACCTGATAGCTTGTAAACCAGATGAGCGCCCGGACTGTATTATTTTAGATTTGATGATGCCGGTTATGACAGGCATTCAGGTTCTGGAAAATCTGCAAAGAGATTATGCCGGCGATCTGGCAAAAATTCCTGTAATCATCGCGACAGCTAAAGGGTCACCGAAAGAAGATCTAAGCAACATGCCAAGTAATGTAACAAAAATCAGAAAGCCAATGGATGTAAACGAGTTGATCGATACAGTTGCAAGACACAGTCAAAGACCCTAATCATGACGATCGAGCCGTCTCTTTTGACAAAAACTACATGGGTAGAAGAAGCGAATAATGGATGGACTTTATTTTGTGATGAAGGGAGTCTTCCAGCTCAGTATAAGCACACTATATTAATAACAAAATATCGTCCGATAATTGAGACGGCCTGATCATATTCAAATTGGTATGAGTAACTTTTTAAAATGATTTTCTTAATGAAGATAAAAGCATCATACGCATGTCCGGTGTTTCATTAATCTGAATCTTTCCTACCCCTTTTACCCAGATGCATTTTAGAGATCCGTCTTCAATCGTCAGGGTCCAGTGCTTTCTTTGAAGTTTCATGTCGGGTAGATCAATAATTTTTTCATTATATTTATCTTTAATTTTTTTGTAATAAAGATCAAAGCCGAGGATCTTTTTATAATTCCGGATTTGATTCTCAAAACTCAACTCTCCGGGAGTCAATCCAAAGACATCAGAAAAAATCTTATCCTTCACTCTCGCGGCCGCATGACGGGACCCGAATGAATATAGCAAAGGAATATCGTCTTTAAATTGTGTCAGCTTAAGTTCATCGCCTGGTGCATGTCCTTCGGATTGTGGATTTAATCTCAGTCCATAACGAAAATTCTTTCTTCTTCCCGCGCGGTTATAGTACGGATTATAATTTTTTATGAAATGCAGTTCTAAAAGACTTGTAGGTAGATCATGAAAACATTCCATGAATTCAACTCTAGTAACACTGGATTTTAATTTATGCTCGCGCGGCCCTCCGCTAAATTGCTTAAAGTGCTGCTTTAAGCGGGTGCGGATCCTCTTGCTTTTACCGACATACAAAAGAGAATTATCGTCGTCGTACATAAAATAGAGGCCAGGTGTTTCGGGAAAATTTTCAAAATTAAAATTATGTAGCTGTGCGGGGATAAGATGGTCTAATTCTACCTGCAAAGTTGTTATTTCGGATTTATTCTGTATGCACTTTAAAACCTCGAGGCAATCCTCGGCATCTGACAAGGCCCTATGAGCAGATTTTCTAGGGATTTTGAATTCTTCACATAAATTTTTTAAGGAATAAGATCCAAGTCCAGGAAAAACATTTCTTGAAGTTTTGCAGGTGCAGAACACATCCCGCTTAAATAAATACCCCAGGTCCTGAAACTCTCTCTGCAAAAAATGGTAATCAAAAAAAACATTATGTGCGACAAAAATGCGGCCCTCTGTCATCTCGACAATTTTTTTTGCAACTTCATAGAACTTTGGAGCATTCTGAACCATCTCATTGGTAATCCCGGTGATCATTGTAATTCCGTGACTGATAAATTTTTCAGGATAAATAAGAGAGCTGTAAACTTCTTCGATCTGGTCACCATCATAGTTGATGATTCCAATCTCAATAATTTTCTGCCCGAAGGCATTGGCACCTGTAGTTTCGAGATCGATGACTGAATATTTTTTATTTTTATCTTTCAACACTATTTCATTATGGCATTATTGAATTCACTTTTTCTATCATTAAATCCGTATACACTGACTTCACATTAGAGAAAAACACTCGGTGAAAATGCGGCACCAATCGACTACTTTATAATAAAATTTCATCTTCTTGTAATATCGTGTCCTTTTGGCCTACAAGTGTAGTGAATTAATTTCACACTGACGATCCCAGGCCTCTCTGCCGTGATAAAAATGAACCTCATTAACCTGGGGTAAAAATGAAAAAAACACTTTTGCTGATTTTATTATTATCATCTGCTTCTTACGCTGTAGAAACCGACCAGTTCCTTGCAGGATCACATGTCCTCAGGGATTCATCGGATTCCATCAATGAATACATCAATAATAAATTTGAAGCTGCCATTTTAAAGGTTAATGAAAAAAAACGTGAATACGCCTGCAGGAATCTGGCAGATGATGTTTTAAGTGAAATCGTGGGAAGACACAGTATCAGTGCTCTCAGTAAATTTGCCGGCACATCTGCTGAAATTGAAAGATACCCTGACAATTCAATTAAGATGCATGACTACATTAATGACCTCTCAATCTATGCGAGAGCAGGTTTTCCATTCGGACTAGTTGCTATTTCCAGAACGATTAATGTCGGCGGTGTATATGTTGGAACAGATAAACTCGGACATTTTTCGCTGATTGGAAGAAACTATTACCGCGCTTATTTGAAAAATCTGGATAAAGGTTTATCGAAAAAAGAAGCTGAAAAAGCAGCTGTCGTTAAAGGAATCGGGCAGGAAATTCATTTCCTGGGTTACATGTTAGGTGGAGTTTTATCTTACGGTGATCTTGAAGCAAATTTTCAAGGTCTGCAGTTTGCAATTTCAATGTGTGAAGGTGAAAATCCTTACCTAATTAAAAAGAACGGAGACTGGATAAAAAACCCTGAGCGCACTTTTGATATTAAGAATATCATTAACCCAAAAATGGATGAATCCTACAAACCTCCCTTCTGGTCACCGAGAATCTGGAGAAGAATTGCCCCCAATATTAAAAATGTCTATTGTGACCTGAAGGAAAATCCATTGTACATCGAGCGGATGAAATTTTATGAATCAAAAATTTCAATAAATAAAAATGATGATTACCTGAAAGATTTTTTTAAAGACCGTCCAAAGTTCGACAGGAACCTTGAGAACATTGATTCTCTCTGTAAATAATATAACTAATCCGACGGTGGATAAAATGTCACCGACGGTTTTTCTCTCTCTTAAATCCTGATTTTTCCTCTGGAAATTATAATGAAAATCATCTATCCTAAAGTCTGTTTTATGAGTTATTTTTAGTTATTAATATTTTTTCAGGATGAAAGAATGAACAACTTAATTATGTTAGGTGCAATGGCCGGCGGTGTTTCCGGAGCAGCTGGATACCTTTTCGCAGATAAAGTTCACGGCAGTGAAAAAGTCAATCAAATATACCCGGTTTATGCTGTCATATTTTTTGGGCTGGTTGTCCAGGTTTCAAAACTCCTCCCCCTTTAAAACAGGCCCGGACTTGATTTATTCCTGTCATGCTTTAAACTTAAATCATGACGGAAATAACTAAGAAAAACTGGTATATAAACGGTAAAAAAAGTGATCTCGCTTTTATAATCCTCTGTCCACTTTTTGCTCTCATCATTGTCGCTCTTATTTGCGAGCCTCGCGGAACCAATTATGTTTACAGCACACTCACACCCATCTGGTTTGCAGTGGCCGCTTCCGTTTTAACCCACGCTCACGTCCTGCTGGTATTTACCCGCAGTCATATGAATATGAGTGTCTTCAAACGCTATAAATACCGCTTTACAGTTATCCCGGTTATCCTGCTGTTAGCGATGTGGGTTTCAAATCCACTTTTTCTCCTCATGGGATTTGTAGGTGTTTACTGGGATGAATGGCATTCGCTCATGCAGACGTTCGGCTTCGGAAGAATTTACGACGGCAAGGCCGGAAATGACCCTCTGGCCGGAAGAAAGTTAGATATGGGAATGGCCTTTGTTGTAGGTCTGCTGCCTAATTTAGTGCTTCTTACTTATTTGCCTAAAACTCAGATCGACGGGGCTTTTGCTGAGTATTTAGTTATGCCTCTCATGATCGTCAAACAATATGGCTGGCTTGTAACAAGCGCCAGAATCCCTATGATCACTTTTGGAATTGCCTATTCTATTTATTATATTATCTCCTATAGAAAGCTCATCCGAAACGGCTATCAATACTCAAAGGCCAAACTTGCTCTCTTTGCTGTAACGGGAATCACAACCATCACTATCGCTTCAATCTATACTATTGCGGACGGAGTTTTCTTTGGAAATATTTATCATGCTCTTCAATATATCTTCATTGTTCTAGTCACTGAACGCTCTAATTTATCCACGATTGTCGTCAAGAAAGAGCTGCAAACTGTCCCTAAAAAAGATCATCGTGTGGGTTTTCTTATTTTCTTTTTAATCATCATACCTCTAGTCTTCATTTTGGCAGGATTTCGTCAGGTGACAGAAGGTGTGAAATACGCCGCGGCGTTCTGGCTTATGACATCTTTAATGCATTTCTGGTTTGACGGTTTTATCTGGTCAGTTCGAAGGCAGGACATTGGCCCTTCATAGCTAATTTGAGAACTTTGACAGTGTCTGTTAGTCTCAAGATTATTAAAACCCTTATTTATTTATAAAAGATGTGTCATTTGTGATTAGATATAAAGTACAATTTAGGCAACTACTAAGAGGAGCTAATGATGAACAATAAAAATGTTATCGCGTTTAGAAATGGATTACTAAGTCTGACTTTATTAATGGGCGCAACTTTTGCTCAAGCAGCAGACTCGAAAATGGCAGCGGGAAAAGATACCAAGATGGCAGCAGCACCAGTTGCAAAAATGAAGCCTGCTGACACAAAAGAGATGGATAAGAGAAAAGCAGAAAATGTAAAATTCTTTAAGGAAAACTCAAAACTTTCAATTGAGCATCTGGAAAAAATGCGTGCAAATAACATTAAAAACACAAATGTAATGTTTGACCGTATGGTCGCTAACCAAAAAGAATTTGATAAAATGAACGAAGAATCGATGAAAGGAAAGGCCCCGTCACAGGAAAAATTTAAGGCGAAAGGTGAAGAATTCAAAAAAGAAAATGATAAAGCACAAGCTGAACTCCAGGCACAATCAAAAGTTGTAGAAGAAAAATTTCAGGCCATGATGAAAAAGCGTCAGGAAGAAATGTCAAAAATAAATCAAGCTCCGCTAGCTCCGGCAAAATAATTTTACGAAAAGGCCGGTTATACCGGTCTTTTCATTTTCAATTCCCATCTTCGTTGTATTTTCAAGAAAACATTTCGCTTCAATAATATTTAACGTATTATCTAAAAATGATCTCCAGAGAATTGTGGGATAAAAATCGCCCGTTAAATAATCCATTCCTTGATTATGAATTTTTGAATGCACAGATTCAAAGCGCTTCTGTCGGCGCGGATACCGGCTGGACTCCCGTATTTATCGAAAATGAAAATGAAGGAGTACTTTTAAGTTTCATTAAAGAGCACAGTTATGGAGAGTATATCTTTGACTGGGGTTGGGCTGAGGCCTATCAGAAATACGGTATTCCCTATTATCCAAAACTCACTTCCATGATTCCATTTACACCGGTTACGACTCAGCATTTTCTTTTAAAAAAATTTAACACACAAAAGGCAATAGCACTTTTAAGGAAGCATGACGAC
>JACMRM010000214.1 GCA_014376445.1 Bacteriovorax sp.
TGTCTTAAACACATGCACCTCTTAAAGTTTTTTTTAATAATACGCTTCTTGTTTAAAGTTAACATGGTTTTTTCGGCATTAGTTTTGCTTAATCTAATGAGAGCCAGGAGTATTTATGCGCATCGATCAAACTAAACTGCACATCCCATTTAAAGAAAGACTGAAATCTATACCGGAAGCCTTTGGTATAAGAATGAACGAAGAGCCTGAGTATGATGTCATCTTTACCGATGGTAATTTTGAAGTACGTCATTATTACAAACAGTTAATTGCGAAAATTTCTATGCATGGAATGAGCTTCGATGATTTTAGAGAGGCAGCGTTTAAAAAGCTGGCCCATTATATCTTTGAAGGCAATGAACAGGGCGAGTCCATTCCCATGACTTCTCCGGTAATGGAGCAACATGGTAATGGGGAAAAATCCCCCGGACAAATTGCTATGACCTCACCTGTTTTACAACAGCAAAATTCAAATGGAGGATGGATAATGTCTTTCATTCTTCCTCACAATTATAATTTGCAAAATGCTCCAAAACCTACGAACTCTGAAATCTCTCTTGAAGAAGTTCAGCCCTACATTGTTGCCTGCTTGAAATACAAAGGAAACAATACTCTTGAAAAAATAAAACTTCATGAGCGTGAACTGGCAGAATGGATTAGTAAACAACCTAACCTTCAAAGCACGGGAAAATATATGGTCGCTCAGTACGATGCACCTTTTATTATTCCTTTTATGAAGACTAACGAAATTCAAGTGAAAGTGGATAACCTACACTAATGTTCGATCCAATAAAAAGTGCTAAAGATGCCGGACTCAAATATGTGACTGATCAGATGCCGGGAATCCTTCGCAAAAAAAATGGCAAGTCGTTTACCTATATCGACAGCACAACAAAAAAAATTCCATTGAAAAAAGACATGGACCGAATCAAGGCGCTGGTTATTCCGCCTGCGTGGACTGATGTGTGGATCTGCAAAAATCCCAACGGCCATCTTCAGGTTACCGGCCGTGATGTTAAAAAGAGAAAACAGTACCGCTATCATGAGAAGTGGACATCATACAGAAATACGACGAAGTTTGGTGGCCTCAAACTTCTCTGCACGAAACTTCCCGCGCTCAGAAAAAAAATCGAGCACGACCTGAAACTTCCTGATCTTCAGCGTGAAAAAGTTCTCGCTGCTGTTTTAAAAACCATGCTCATTACACGCACTAGAGTCGGCAATAGTGAATACGCAGTTGAAAATGAAACTTATGGGCTCACGACTATTTTAAACGAACACGCTAAAGTAAAAGGCAAAAAAATTAAATTGAATTTCAAAGGAAAAAGTGGTGTAGCCCATGACATTGCCTTTGACGATGAGACCATTTCAAAAATTATCAAACGCTGCCAGGATCTTCCCGGTGAAGAATTATTTGCTTTCGTTGAAGATGACCATGTAACCGATATCAACTCCCAGCATGTGAATGAGTATCTGAGGGAAGCGACCGGTGAAGATTTCACGGCCAAGGACCTTCGTACATGGTGTGGAACTTGTGAAGCTTTAAAACTTCTGATGAAAGACTGTCCTCCTAAAAAATTATCTGAAAACCAATTAAAGAAAAGACATATTTCAATCATTAAAGAGACCGCAGCTCAATTAAGAAACACTGTCGCTGTCTGCAAGAAGTATTATATTCATCCCGTTGTCCTGGAAGCCGATGCAAATCTTATTCTTGAAAAACTCGGCAAGGCCTGCACTAGCTCATCAAAATATTTTCAGAAAGAAGAAAAAGTTCTGGAATCTCTTCTTAAAAAATTAAAATAGTTATGGGGAAAATTACAACACATAATTTTTTCTAACTGCTTAAAATACAGTCAAAAGGGTTTGGGCCAAAAAAGTTCCAAAAAAGCAAAAAAGTTCCAGCAGACTTGTGGTAACTACACCGCGTATTTGCCCTTCCCATGGTATAAATCCTGAGAATCACTATTCTTCAATGAATTCGATTTAATCCCGGGACAAACAGGGCGCATTAATTTTTTTTAATACGCTAATTTTCTATTGTTCTCTTAGAAAAAAAGAGTAAATTCCACTCAATTTTAAAAAACCACTTTTAAGCAAATGTCTTGCTTTAAGTAAACTACTAGGGAGTTCACATGAAATCACTTATCGTTATCGCTCTTGCTCTTACTTCAGTTGCTGCTTTTTCTGCAGACAAAAAAGAAGTTAAAACTGTAAAAATTACTGAAACAAAAGCTGTTGAAGCTGCTGTTGTTCCTGCTACAACTCCAGTTGTTGCTACAGACGCAAAAGCTACTAAAAAAGTTACTAAGAAACACACAAAAAAAGTTACTGAAGTAAACGCTGCAAACGTTGCTCCAGCTACAACGACAACTACTACAACTACTAAAAAATAATCTTTATTTTTTAAGAGATAAAAAAAGGCTCCTTAGGGAGTCTTTTTTTTTGCCTGAATACCAGCGGCATATTCAAAAGAATAACCACTAGCCTAAATCTTTTATTTTTATTCCGCGCGGATCGACCGGTATATCAATCGTAAAGGTTGTACCGTCCTCCAGACTGCTTTCAATTCCTAAACTCCCGGCATGGTCTTCAGTCACTTCACGACAAAGCGCAAGCCCTAATCCCCATCCTGGTTTATTACTGTTTTTTGCAGATTCTGTACGTTTGAAATTATTAAACAGCAGTTCTCTGTCCTCTACCGGAATAGGTTTCCCCTGATTGTGAACAGAAACTAAAGCTCTTCCTAAAACAGAAAAAACTTTGACCTCAACAGGCGTGTCTTCATATCCGTATTTGATGGCATTGGAGATTAAATTTTCAATGACTCTCCGCAGGGCCTTTTTATCCCAGTATCCTTGCACTCTTTCACCTGTAACATTAATCTGATTTGAAATGACTTCCGATAGACCCTCAAGAGCTGCTTCGACAATAGAGAATAGCTCTGCCTCCTGAAATCTGTCTCCGGTATTTTGTGTGTAAGATCTGATATATTTTTCATCGAGAATAATCTGTATCAGCTCATCACTATATTTAATATTTTTTTTAATTCTATGAATGATACTTTTGATGCCTTCAATCGCCTCTTCACTTTGAGCATTTTCAAGCCGTTTTAAAATAATATCGAGAGAAAGCTTTGCTGCCGTAAGTGGAGTTCTCATATCGTGGGTCATATGGGCCACAACATTTTCTCTGATCTCATTGAAGATCAGGTGAAAGGCCATCATTGCCTTTTGAATCCCTTCATCAAAAGATTTCTGAATAATCGAAAAGACATGATCTTCTATTTCGTGTCGTTCTCTTAAAAACTGCAGTGTGATTTCTCGCAGAAGAACATATTCCTGCACTACCTGATCAGGACTGTAGTCCGTAATCCGTGCGCGCTCTCCACCGTGCTCTTCTGCAATATTATTTGAATCGTTGGCGTTATCTTTGAAAAAATTTCCATCAATGGCCTCTGCCAGCTTGTTAAGAAAAACCGGAATCGTATTAACAATAATTGGCCGTTGAAGTTTGGCAGCAGATTTGATCTGCAGTTTTACTTCTCTCACCCATTCCTGAAGTATCTCTTTCTGATACGTATCTAAAGTGATGGCGATGGGATTGGTTAATGCAGAATTTTTCATGAAGCTCCTACAAGAGCATTCTAGAAAAGAATTCGCGATTTGTAATGTTAGTTTGTGCTCAATTTAACCTAATCAAATTGCTTTTTAAGTAATGCACAAAGGTAATAATATATTATTCTTCGCCTTCATCAAGAATTTCAAACAGATTTTCGAATTCCTCTTTCTGACTAAAACAATAGCTCTTTAGGAGATAAATGGGGTTAACGTAGAATCCGTCTTTCATGACTCCAAAATGCAGATGCGCGCCAGTGCTGAAACCGGTTCTGCCGACTTCACCAATCTGATCATCAAGAGCAACTCTCATCCCGACTTTAAGTCCTTTCTGAAATTTCTTTAAGTGATCATAGGTTGTAATGTAGCCATTATCGTGAAGGACCGTGATGAATTTTCCTTTAGCGCGCGCGCGTGAGATCGCGGTCACTTCACCTTCTTGTGCAGGAAAAACGGCAGTGCCGCTTAAGGCAACAAAATCAATTCCATTATGAGGTTGATGTCTTCTCGTTATCGGATGACGGCGGTTAAGCTGGAATAGACTCGATACGCGACTCGATTTTACCGGAGCATAAAAAGGTTTATCATTTGAATCGAAGTTTTCAGGAAGAAGCATCCATGAAAAAGTTGTCGGATCCATCTGCAAGATTTTTTTAGAAACCGCATGACCGATAACAAGTGAGGCACTGACAATATTTCCGTACTTCACGAATCTTCCATTATCGAAAAACTGCTCGACTTGAAAATTACAAAGTGTGCTAACCCTGATTCCTTTTGTCGTCGTAAAATCTTCTTTGAAGGCTTCCGACATCAGGTTAGCAAGTTTTACCGAATCTGTTTCTCTTAAAACTGTTTCATAAAGAGTGTTATGAATCTGTCCGTCGATATTTCTTACTTCTCTTTCCAGTTCAACATCAACTTTGTCGACAGTGACAATCGAATCTTTTTTCGAAATAAGATAAGCTTCGTTCGTATTTTCCGAATAGAGTTTCAAATTTAAATGCGCTGTAAATTCTTCTCCGGCGTTCTGGTAACTCTCCGAAGCAACATCTATGTTTTTTAGTTCAGGGTATTTAGCAACAACGTTGACCAGATCGTTTGCATTGAAGCCATAGCTTAACAGTATGGCAAAGGCCTTTTCAGAAGCTTTTGCATTTTGTGTAATTGTTATAATGAAGAGAAGGCTTAAAAGAAGTTTTGCCACTTGGACCTCTTATTAGTTTTATTTGATTGACTAAAATAGTAGCTGTGCGTGAGGCATTATGGCCACATGAAGAACTCTTACATCTATTGCATTAGATCCTCTCAAGTTTGTTTACGCTGAATATTAATTATTTTTAATACGCTTTAACGTTCTGAATTTCCATCCTGATAATGCGAATCTCAATTTGTTAAAAGACTATCTTTAGGACTACACTAAATTATAAAGTTTTTTAAAAGGATAGTAATGAAATTTTCCACTCGAGTGCATAAGTTTAGTGCAACAGCTTTTTGGAACCCTCTTCCTGGTGGTTTGCAAAAGATCTGCTCTGAACTTTGGTCGCGAATCTATACAACAAAACTTTCTTCATATCTGATCGCTCCTTTTTGCAGTAAATATGCAATCAACGAACAGTCACTTCTCGATTATCGTCCTTCATCTGATGATGTCATCTACAATTCTTTCCAGGATTTTTTCACCAGAAAGCTTAAGATCCCATTATTAAAAGGCAGCTCTTACGTATGGCCGGTTCAAGGCTACGTTTGTGACTTTGGATTAGTGAAAGATTTAAGACCGGTAAAAATCAAAGGTGAAATTCATCCAGTGCCTTATATTTTCGGCAATGCTGAAAACAGAATTCCCGGTGATTATTTTTTCGTGAACATTTTTTTACACAATCATAACTATCATCGCTTTCACTCGCCTATTGATGGAACTGTCATCAACATCGAGTATGTAAAAGGACAGTTAACATTTTTGCGCCCATGGCTTTATAAGAAGTCTCTCGTATCGCTTCCTGCGTTTAAGAATGAGAGAATTATTATTGAAATCGAAGATGACCATGGTCGATCGTGGTTTGTGACTTTTATTGGTGGGATGGGTGTCGGGAAAATTAAGCTGCATGAGAATGTGCAGGTTGGGAAAAAAATTGAGAACTCAGATGAGATCGGGTTATTTCTTCTTGGGTCGACTTGTTGTCTCGCGATTCCTGAAGTTGTTGAGAATCTGCATTACATGAAAAAAATTCAAGTGGGCAATAAGCTTCATTCATAGAAATAAAAAGGCCACCCGAAGGTGGCTTTTTTATTTCAAAATTAATTCATTAAAAATTTATTCATCCAAGGTGGCGTCTCTTCATCCATAAACCCCGAAACCTCTACAACTTTCGACGGATGGTGATACCCGCTTAAAAGACCGGCATCAACATAATAAACACCAGACGACATCTCATTATCCTTCAGTCCATAAACGTTTCCGTTTCTTCCAGTCGCTCTCCACTTTCCCAAGATATGCTTACGAGTTGTGAAAGGAATAGCTGTCGGTTGCGTATCTAAATCATAAGTTCCAACTTCAAGAATTTGGTTCAGCTTAGAAGCAGGATCAATCACGCCAGCTCCACCGGCACGGAATGCATTCCAGTAAGCATCAACGTCTTCACCTGTTAAGCCAAGTGCTTTTAAAACTTCTGCACGGTCAGCTCTTTGACCTGCATTTTTTGTCATTATGTATTTCCACTGACGTGTTGTCTGTGGGTATTGAGAAAGTGATGGATCAAGAAGAGCTTCTTTTGCATAGATCTTAACGATTGGTGCGCCTGTCTCAACGATCTGTCTTAAAAAAGCGATCGCTTCGTTATTGTTTCTTGTGCATCCTGAGCTTCTAGGATTTGAAACAACATTAATCATGAATTTTTTAGTTTTCTTGATGTACTCATCTTTATTCTCACCCCAGCCAACTGTTCCGTGAGTCCATTGTCCGTAAGGATTTGGTGAAACGAAAGCTGTATACCAGCCGAACGCTCCTCTCATCTTTCCTTCTTTTTCTCCGTCAAGGCCATTCGGCATAACTTTTTTACTGAACCAGTCTCTCCAATTGTTGTTTCCGATTTCCGGAGGCATTGGATAGCTTGTTTTGTACCATGAAGGATAATGTCCTTCGCTGTCTTCGTAGAATTTTGTCCAGCCTACTACCCTGTACGATCCAACGATCGAACGTCCTTTTCCCGGCTCAGAAATCGGGTGGTCTTTATCTTCACCTACAACAACTTCAGTTTCCATTACCAGTTTGTGTGGACAAGAGTTGTCCATACACTGTCTTTCATAAAGACGAAGTGTTTCAGTTGCTACGTTAACAACAACAAAATATTTTCCTTTAAAGTCTTTATAGTCTTGAAGTGTTAAAGAAAGGAATTCAAGAACGACGTAGTATTTTTCTGCCGGAAGAAAAGTTGTCGCAGATTTAACAATTTTTACTTCAACAAATTTATTATTTTCAAGATCGTGTCCAACAACCAAAACTTTATCGTTGAGGTTTAGAAGGCCCATAACTTTTCCAACGTCATCTGGAGTTGAGCGAACTCTAAGCCCGTTGGTTGATACGAAAAATTCCTTATTGTATGTTTCGAATACAAAAGATTTATCATCGTATTGTGCAGATACATTTTTTAATGGAAGAAGTCCCATTAACGTTAAAAGCATAAGTGATGCAAAAATTTTCACGTTTGTCCCCTCTTGTTGGCCCATAAAGATTCACTAAAGCTCAATAGCAACATCAACCTCAGATTACAAGGTTATAACTATAAAACGTTCCACTAGACTTCTTATAAACACAGCGCGCAATTATCTCGGCATCACCCATGTACTCAGGATTATGAAAGAGAGCTAAGCTAATGGAAGGTCTATCACTCACAATTTTAAAAGGAGGATTACGCTCATTAAGGGAGGAAAAAGGCCTGCGTGTAAGCGGCAATACCAAACAGGATAACGACGAGTTAAAAGATGCGATATTGGCGAAAATCGATACATGAGTGAAAGTTTTATTTCTCAATTTCAAAAAAATTAACTACGACCCGATTCTCATTAAAACACATTTTATGATGTTTGGAAGTTATCGTATCAATGATCCTAAACCAGACCGTGATTTACGCCTCACTTTAAAATTTAAAGACGACAGAATAATTTTTAATGCATGCTCAAAAAAATTCGATGATAAAGAGTATTTTGAATCCCGCGACTGGCAGGTAGACAAACAAGACGAGGGCCCGCTCTGCCAGGAAAAATTAATCAGTTAAAAAATTGGAAAATTTGAAAATTTAAAAATTTAATCAAAGAACTTATCACTGTACGATTCATCAGCCATTGAAAAGAGACAATTCAAAAATTGAGGTCTATGATGACATGGGATCGCCTTGTTGAATATCTTGAAAAAGAAAACACTGGAAAAGATAATTTTGTTATCAATCATACATTCGCAGCTTGTATCGATGTAATGTTTGATTTGTAGAATAACCTTAGCATTTTTCTAAATGGCTTCCGCCTACCAGAATGACAAAGAATTAATTCAAGCATTAGATACGGCCATTTAGACGGAAAAAAATGGGGTTTGAAAGGGATTTCAAAACATGTCACGAAGTAATACTAAGAGATGCAGTATTGGTTATTGAAATTAATAAACTTCTTTTTGCTCTATTCAATTTTCGACAAATTAAAAAAACGAAACAAGAAGCTCTTGCTGGATTCAGCGGAGAAATATTAACAATACATCTTTAATGCTGCATCTGAGCTACAACAAGTCTCCCGAGGCCTTTAGAGAGTTTTGGTTTTTACGATATTCAGAACTGATTGAACGGACTCTATGATAAAATCCTGATTGATTGAATCGCCGTAAATCATATATTGCTTTGAAGTGAAAGTCTGCTCTATTTCCTTTGTTTTCTTTTCAACCTGTATAGTCGCGCTTGCAAGATCAAGTCCTCTAAGATTAAAAAAATATTTGAATACGAGATTTTTTTCTATTTCTGAAATATTTAAAACAAGTCCATCGACACTCGACATTTCACGTGAAGCAGGAGGATTTAATTTAACTTCCAGCATTCCTTTGCCCGATTTTATTTCTTTCACTTTAAAGCGCAGAAAATTTTCAATGATCTGCAGAATCTGTTGAATGAGAATTTTTGGTTCAACAACCAGTTCAATATTTCCAGTGGGAATGATTTCACTCTTGTCATTAAATCCCAAATAGAGAGAGCCGGTTTTATCCGTGACTGAGCAATTTTCTGCTAATTTAAATTCAAAAGAATAATCTTTTTCTTCTGAAGGATTGAGCGTAAGTGTTTCAGCAAGAATATTTTGGGAAACAACAGTCCAGCCTTTTGCATCTTTCGCTTTAATCTTTTTATAATGGCCTTCATAAAGAGTGACTTTTAATAAAGGCAATTCTATTTTTTCAGCACTTTGATTTTTAACTTTTAACGAGCCTTTAAGTTTATCGCCTTGATGCCATTTTTCACCAATCGCTTCGATGGTATATTCAAGCGGCCTTAAAATAATTGTCCCTTTCATCTCTCTATCCTTTTTACTATCCTGGCTCATTAAAGATTACTTAGACTGGTTTTTCAATGCATGCTGCATCTGAGTTACCATAAGTCTGCTGGAACCTTTTGCCGGGAGCTTTGCCTGATGCCAGATTTCAGACAATTGCGGGCAAAGCTTTAGTGTATAAAATTTCCATCTATTCTTTTCAGAGTCCTGCCGTTTGGCGTATCACCTTCAAATGAAAAGCCTATTTTTTATAGCCCTGGCATTACAAATGTCAATGGGCAGCTCATACGCAAAAGAGAACATCATAGATAAAGTTATCTACGGCAACGACGACAGAGTTGAAATTGATGAATACCCTGATTCTTCTTATGTTAAAAAAGCAGATGCAGTGGCCATTAGAATTCCTTCAAGAGATTTAAAGCCTATTAGCTCAAATTATTTTTCATTTCCGGATACACCGATCCAGGACGTCAGACGTCTGTGCGATAATATTCCATTCAATAATCAGCCTGCTCCCGGTGACTGTACAGGTTTTTTAACCGGTCCTAAAACTTTAGTGACCGCCGGTCACTGCATGAAATCTATAAACGACTGTGAAAAAAATAAATGGGTCTTCGGTTTTAAAGTCAACATTGGTGCAATTGAAAAATCACAAATTTTTTCATGTAAAAGTATTATTTCTCAAAAATTAGTTACCACTGATTATGAACACTCTGACTATGCAGTGATTGAACTCGACCGTGCTGTTGAGGCCGCGACTCCACTGGCCTACAGAAAAGATGGTGAGATTACAAAAGGCACTCCTCTTCTTGTAATTGGACACCCTTCAGGACTTCCAATGAAAGCAGCCGACGGTGCAGTAGTTAAGACACAGGGAAATCTGGCATTAATAGAAAAACTTAAAAGACGTCCGAATTTTTTCGCTGCTAATCTCGATACATTTGGAGGAAATTCCGGTTCTCCCGTTTTTAATTTAAAAACTGGTCTGGTTGAAGGAATTCTGGTGAAAGGAAGAGATGATTATAAACTTGATACTAATTTTCAGTGCTACCGTTTAAATAAAGTCGATGATAATAACGCTGAAGATTTTGAACTGGTAATGAAAATCAACAAAATTCAAGGGCTGTAGACAACACCATTATTAAAAGGTCGGAAAACATTATAAATATTATTAAGAAGAAATATTTTATAATTCGCAGGCTTTTTTCTATTTTCTCCGTTGTAACTCACCATCAGAGCTTCTTTTTTTTCTATATTAGTCCACATGACAAAAATCGCGCTGTGCTCAGTATCCCGATAAGAGTGATTCACAAAATATAACCAGTCGCCGGCCTGCACGGATTCAATTGCAAAATAAGGGCCGTGAAATTTGCTTTTGAAAACTGTATCGATTTGATTTGACGAAAAACCTGCACGTTCGTAAACTTTATTGATGTAATCCCAACATCCACCAATTACGACTTCCTGACTTGAAATCATACCTCTGGAAACTATAAGAATTTTTTTTCCACCTGATGTTGCATTCGCTTCTGCTTGGTCTAAAACATCTTCATTGGGATTTACATCCGGCCTTCTAGTCGATGTCGCGCATGAAGCAAGTGTGATAAGTAAAAAAATAATTGCACTTATCTTCTTTATTAGTGATGACGATTTTTCGAAAAAATTATTCATGCATAAAGCTTGAAACAGAAATATTTATCGGTCAAGCTTTAGTGAAGTGAAACAAGATTGGGAGCTGACTGCATGCCGGGAAGTGAGAAGATTGCATCAGCATCATGTTTAGCGATTTGTTTTGCAAACATACTCAACTCTTCAGAACCGATAATAACGTTCAAGTTTTGAGCTCCGCGAAGGATACTCACGGCAATTCCCAGAATCTCTCCAGACCTGCTTAGAACCGGCGAACCTGAACTTCCAGGTGAAACTGCGGCAGTAGTCGTGAAGCCCTTAAAAACAATATCCTTGCCTAAATGGTCGAAGCCTGGAATCAGAAAATTTTCTGAGCTTACAATTCCCGAACTGATAATTGGATTTGAAATTCCCTGCGGGTGCCCCACAACATAAACATCCTGACCTACTTTTGATGGAACAACAGAAAGTTTTGCGAATGTTTTAATTGTCACCTGAGGTTCCACACTGATCGCACACACATCTACTCTGACTGAGCAATAAACTGAATTAAATTTAGTAATTTCTCTTCCGTCTTTCAAAACAATGACTTTTGGTGAATCCCACTGTCTCGCTTTTTTATTAAAATTTCTGACGACGTGACGATTCGTAAGAAGCAATCCTGGTGTAACAAAAAATCCAGTGCCTGATGCATTTAATTTTGTCTGGATTAAAACAACTGTCGGTGAATAGGTATTAAATATATCAAAGGCCGTCTCCGCAGCAGAGACTTTTCCGACAAGAACAAGGCATAGAAGAGTTAAAGTTTTCATTGTGGCTAAGTACCATCTTACGCTTCAGATTTCACTGGTCCCTATAGACTTTACAGGTTCATCTTTTAGATTTTGCCTCCAGTGCAGCAGCAGTATTTTACAGAGCCTTCTGTAAAATTTACAAATTTTGAATAAAGTTCACCATTTTTTTCTGCTTGTGAGCATATAGTGGTATCACTTTTAAAAGGACTGACTTTGTGAAGAAAACTCAATTAATTATTGGATTAATTTCAGCTATCGTATGCACATCTGCATCTGCTAATTCTTCACTTACTAATGCAAAAATTTTAAGCATTTCATGCGGAAATATTAAAGATGAATCCTCACATAGAGGACATGACTATTTTGCCTATGGTGAAGCGACGATAGCGGCGGATGGCAAAGTTATCACAGCTGATATTTTAGGTAATCGAATGGGATATGATGAAGGTAATCTACGTACGGATAAAGCTTGTAAAACACTTCATAAGCTTAAAAATAAAACAACAGAATCAATTAATTTGTCTCAAGATGAAGATCTTGGAACAAGCCTTTTAAAGGTAAAGATTGACGGCCAGACACTTAACTTTGATTCATTCGATGGATTTAACGGTTAAACCTATTCCATTATAATGGTTTTGATGCCGACAGTGCCTGCGATAATCACTCTGTTTACTTTAACGTGAAATTTAGAAACGGATTTTTGATTTTTATAAAGCTTCCAGCTTGTTTGATCTTTGGCAAGCTCCAGATCATAGAGCTTGCGCTCTCCAGTGATACCATTATAAAGCGTATCGATAACGATCTTTCCACCACGATCATAATCAAAGTTATCACTTTTTAAGTTCAGTACATTGAAATTATCCCTTCTTTCTAAAATCACTCCATTTTTTGTTTTGAGATCTTCTGCGTTCAATACATCTCTTCTAACTTTTGAGCCATTCACATATGTATCTTTAAATAATTCTTTTAATACCTGAGTACTGTCATCAACGTTTACGATAAGTGTATACACTTCGTTGTTGTCATCGTTATCAGTTGTAGTGAGCACTTCTTCATGCGCGAATGCATGCGAAGAAAAAATCAAACTTACTGCTAAAGAAATAATAAATTTTTGCACAACAACCTCATTGAATTTTAGTCCCCTTATCCTAATTGGTTCCAGCAGACTTGTGGTAGCAACAGGGCGTTAATTAACGCGTGTAATCTACCAAAGTCTGCTGGAACCTTTGTCTTTTTTGTCTATCGAATTATTCATGTAATCTATTTGATCTAACTAAGAAATATCTTTAGTATTTTAAAAAATTAGGGAGGATCCATGAGTAACAATCCAGTTAAAGATGACAAATCAAAAAGAAACCGCACCAACAAAGACTGGTGGCCGGATCAATTAAACATAGGTGTACTTCACCAACACTCAGCAAAATCAAATCCACTCGGCGAGGATTTTAAGTACGCTGATGAATTTAAAAAATTAGATTTAGACGCAATTAAAAAAGATATTGTTGTACTAATGAAAACATCACAGGACTGGTGGCCTGCAGATTACGGGCACTACGGTCCGCTGTTTATAAGAATGGCGTGGCACAGCGCCGGTACGTACAGAACCGGAGACGGTCGTGGCGGTTCAGGATCCGGCAGCCAGAGATTTCCACCGCTCAATAGCTGGCCTGACAACGCTAACCTCGATAAGGCGCGTATGCTTCTGTGGCCGATCAAACAAAAATACGGAAATAAAATTTCGTGGGCAGATTTAATGGTGTTAGCAGGAAACTGTGCTCTCGAATCAATGGGACTTGGAACTTTTGGCTTTGGTGGTGGTCGTGTTGATATTTTTGAAGCTGAAGAAGATATTTACTGGGGCCATGAAGATGAGTGGCTTGGTACAACGAGAATCGCAAAAGAAGAAAAGGAATTAGATAATCCGCTTGCTGCAATCCAGATGGGATTAATTTACGTCAATCCGGAAGGACCAGGTGGTGTTCCCGATCCGATGGGATCTGCTCGTGACATCCGCGAAACTTTTGCACGAATGGCGATGAATGATGAAGAAACAGTAGCACTGGTTGCCGGTGGTCACACTTTCGGAAAAGCTCACGGAGCAGGTCCTTCAAAACACGTCGGGCGTGAGCCAGCTTCAGGAACTTTAGTTGATCAAGGCATGGGATGGAAAAATGCAATGAACACTGGTCACGGTGTTGATGCAATTACATCTGGTATTGAAGGAGCCTGGAAACCGAATCCAACAAGATGGGACCAGGGTTATTTGGATATGCTTTTAAATCACGAGTGGGAATTAACAAAATCTCCTGCAGGTGCTCATCAGTGGAGACCTAAAGATCGTGCAACTGATACACTGGTCGAAGACGCTCACACAGCAGGTAAAAAACATGCACCGATGATGACGACTGCAGATATTGCTTTGAAAACCGATCCTGCTTATCTTGCCATTTCAAAAAAATATCATGCTGATCCAAAACTTTTCGCTGAATCGTTCAGACGTGCATGGTTTAAATTAACTCACAGAGATTTCGGACCAAAAGTAAGATACCTTGGAAAAGAAGTTCCGAAAGAAGATTTAATCTGGCAGGATCCAATTCCAAAATGTGATTACACATTAGGTGATGCTGATATCAAAATACTAAAAGAAAAAATTGCAGCAAGCGGATTATCTGTTTCAAGACTGGTTTCTGTAGCTTGGGCTTCAGCTTCTTCTTTTCGTGGTTCTGATAAACGTGGCGGCGCTAACGGCGCACGTGTACGTCTGGAACCACAAAATAAATGGGAAGCAAATCGTCCACAGCTTTTAAAAGAAGAGTTGGATATTTTAGAAAAAGTTCGTAAAGATTCCGGTATAAAAGTTTCTCTCGCTGACGTAATTATTCTTGCTGGATGTGTTGGTGTTGAAAAAGCTGCTGCAGATGCCGGCCACAAGATCACAGTACCATTCAGAGCTGGGCGCATGGATGCAAGTGCTGAGCAAACTGATGCTCAATCGTTTGGACCACTAGAGCCGATCGCGGATGGATTCAGAAACTATTTAAAAGCGAAGTATCGCCTGACTGCAGAAGAACTTCTTCTGGATAAAGCTCAGCTTTTAAAATTAACTGCACCTGAAATGACAATCCTAGTTGGTGGTATGCGTGTTCTGGGAACAAATAGTGATGGATCCAAACATGGAGTATTCACTGATAAAGTTGGAACTCTTACAAACGATTATTTCGTAAACCTTTTAAGTATGGAAACGAAATGGGAAGCTGTGGACTCCAGCGAGCAATTGTTCAATGGGATTGACCGCAAATCGAATGCAAAAAAATGGACGGCTTCAAGAGTCGATTTAATTTTTGGATCTCATGCTCAGCTTCGTGCTGTTGCTGAAATTTACGCTTCGTCAGATTCAAAAGAAAAATTTGTTAACGATTTCGTGAAAGCATGGGTAAAAGTGATGGAGCTTGACCGCTTCGACCTTGATCCTTCTTACAAATAATTTTCAGGCCCCAGCAGACTTGTGGTAGAGCAAGTGCACAACCACAAGTCTGCTGGAGCCTTTTAAGTTTTAAAATTGATTTTGCATTTATATGACTATGAAAGAAAAATTCGAGTACAATCTTAATTACAAAAATCTTAAACTTCGAAAAAATCCATAGCTTTACAGGGTTGGTATAGGTGAACAGGGAGTTCTGCTAGTTGAAACTTATAAATCTGAGAGGGGCAAAGTGGTGCGCATTGAAGATACTTTATACCGAGAGAAACAGACTCATCTAAGGAATTGTCTGCTGAGTTTTGGAACTAAAGTTAAGGCTTACAAATCTGAATAATAAAGTTTTTATGCATCTTTTAATTTAAGGTGCACCCCGAAAGCCTTCATCACAATAAGATGAACAATGGCCTGGGTGTATTTATAAACTCTCCACGGAAGCGCCGGCCTGAAATCATGAATTCCGGCCATAATAAATTTTTTATTCATTACCTCACGAAATTCTAATCTTGCTCTCCCTTCATTGAGAGATAGCAGACCGCCTCTCACATAAAGCAGCTGGCGCTCAGGGGTACTTCTTTCAGTAGATTTTTCAAGAATAAGCAGAACAATCTTTGGATGAATAAAATAAAAATAACAAAAGTTTCCTACAACTTTTGTCTTGATAATAAATGAAAAAAACATTGGAAGCCAACGGAAATATTCTTCTGCAACCCAAGTAGCATCTTTGCCAGCTGGAAGAGTCAACCTTTGCACAGATCGTGCACTTTTCGGTTCACCTGAACGAACTGTCGGCCTGAATGCATGAACAGGTTGAGCGTCAATCAAAACGATTCTTTCTATGGATGTTCTTATAGATGTGTTCATAAGTGATTCAACAGGAAAGCGGTTCTCTGGTCTAACCAGCATTGGATGAGTGAGGCTTTCAATCAAAGGGTACACCAGAGCTTTTGGTGCTCTGGTAATAAGGCTTACCCAAAATCTTGAGATCCTGGGACTGAATAAATTAATTCTCATGAAGTATACATGCTTATGAAATATTTCTGCTGTCAGCTCCATCAATTGTCTGTAAGTTAAAATTTCTTTTCCTCCGACATCCCAGGTTTTTCCCTGAACAGAAATGTTTATCAGGCATTCTCTCAACACAGAAGTTAGATCGTGAAGATCAATAGTTTGTGCAGGTGTATCTGTCCATGAAGGACAGACCATGATAGGAAGTTTTTGAACTAAACGCTTCATCATAACAAATGAAGAACCGCTAGAGCCTAAAACCATTCCAGCACGAAGAACCGTAACAACGGGAGCTGCATCTTTTAAAATTTTCTCTACTTCCTGACGGCTTTTTAAATGCCACGACAAATGACTTCTGTCTTCCGGCAATAATCCACCGAGATAAAGAATGTGTTGCACCTTGTGTATTTTAGCTGCGCGGGCAAAATTATCGGCAAGGATTAAATCAAGATCATAAAATTTACCTTGTACAAGAGACGCCGAGGGCAGCATAGAGTGTACAAGATAGATAACCTGATCACACCCTTCCATTGCTGCCGTAATATCTTTAAGTGAAAATAAATCCGCCTGCTTCCACTCGAGCCTCTCATGTGTAACACTTACCTTTTGACGGGAAAGGGCCACAATGCTTAAATTCTCATCAAGCTCAAGTCTCTCCAAAAGATTTTGACCGATAAAACCTGAAGCTCCTGCGATAAGCACACGTGACATGAGTTTCTCCACTTACAAAGGGCATTTATGTTAGGCGTCCCACCTTTCTTCAAAGAGATTTTCGAGCACCTTCCCAATAGTCTCTCAGATCTTATTTCATGGCGAGAGATGTTAGGAGAAGTCACATCATTGTCTAACCGGATGATCACTAAAAAAGGTGTGACTGAAGCAAAGTCTAAAATCATACCTCTTCTCGGAATCGATATTGAAATCGTAAACGAATTGCCTGATGAATTGCTGAACGTTTCTAACGGAGAGCAAATTCTTAAACTTTATTTTTTGCAAATTATGAAAGCTCAAAAAATGTTTTTAGATCTGCGACCAAAACGCTTTGCCAACAATAAGGGAAAGCTTTCATGGAATCCTAACGGACTTTGGGCAGAACTCGACGGGAACTTTGCAGAAGGTATTCGTATGGTTTACGAAGGCTATTATAAAAATAATGATGTGCTATTTTCTACAGGCCTTGAAAAAAGCCGTCTCATTAAAAATGACTGGAGCGACGAAAAAAAACAAGAAGTCATAGAGGTTTTTAAAACCCACTTCAGTAATGGTCGTGGAGAAAAAGTTGCATTTACGATGGAAGGGTTTCAAAAATCCTTCACAGAAATTTTCAAAACTTTGGTAAAAAATAAAATCAAACTCGATAAAAATTTTCTTTATCTTGGTATAATGCTTGTCACTCTTTATGCTTCATTGAGCGAAATTGATGAATCCTTTGACGTGTCGAAGATTTTCAATCAAATTTAAAAGTTTCGCCTCAAGCAATACCTTTTATGTAATCCAGTCCGCCGCAAATGGCGGCGACTTGCGCCTGATTACAGATTTCATCGGTGACTTTGGGGCTGTCGGGATAAACTTCGGTGGTTGTTGAATAGGGAGCATCAGAAAATCCGCCACATAAAAATAGTTTTTTCATGTCGTAGTTTACGACCCCCTCGTTTTCAATCGAAGTGCCAATCAAATTTCCTTTTTCATCGGGTGGTGCAATATGAGTAATCTTTCTGACGGAATCAATTATAGCTTTTTGAAATTCTTTTTGAATATTGTGTGTACTGCCGACGACATAAAATCCATCCGGTATTTCTGAAAACTCTTTATTTTTAGCGTCTCTTTTTTCAAGAGCAATTCTAAAGACCGTATTGTCTGTGTCAGTTGTTTCATGCAAATCAAAATGGGCCAGCAAATCTAATTGAAGTGAAGACATAAGGTTTAGAAAAAGTTTACATTCCTCGGCCGGACTATTTTTATAAAAAGAACGATTGGGATCAATCGCAAGGTTATTCCAGCGGTTAATTGTTTCATATGCCCAAGGACTTACACACGGTATGCAGATAAAGTTAAAAACATTTTCATATTTCGTCACATATTTTTCCATGAACAAAAAGGCTCCATGCACTC
Organism: Bacteriovorax sp.; assembly: GCA_014376445.1. Taxonomy (GTDB): domain Bacteria; phylum Bdellovibrionota; class Bacteriovoracia; order Bacteriovoracales; family Bacteriovoracaceae; genus Bacteriovorax. The sequence continues at coordinate 18,159 of JACMRM010000214.1, forward strand.
CACTAGTTTCATACCCGTGAACACCGCCGGTAATGAGAATGGTTTTTTTAGAAGGATCGAAGTTTTTCGTTTTAATCATGAACAATGGATACTTTAAAGTATTAAGTGAAAGTGCTCCATACTGTGAAATATGGAAATCATTTTTAAATTTATTAATCTTAGAAACTACTTCATCCTGATAAGACCTTTTGATAGTCTGCTCTTTAAACCATTTTTCTTTTTCGTTTTGTCCCCACGGAGTCATTGCATTTTCATTTGTCATAATTTTATAGGTTCTATAGGTTCCAGCAGAGTTGTGGTAGCTACACAGCATTAATTAACGCAAGTGAGCTACCACAAGTCTGCTGGAACCTTTTAATAGCGGAATTTTGGCAGCTCTATATTAAATCTTGCGCCTTTTCCTGGCGGGGAGTCTACGTAAATGAGACCTCCATGATCCAGAACAATTTGTCTGCTGATGTAAAGTCCGAGGCCCATTCCTCCAACATCGGTGTTAATGGAGGCCCTTTCAAAACGGCCAAAAATTCTTTCGGTATTTTGAGGTGCAATTCCTTTACCTTCATCTTCCACCGTCATACGGATTTTAGTCATCCCTTTAATTAGTTTGACGTGAACAGGTCTTCCCGGAGCATATTTGATGACATTGGTGATGAGGTTGCTCACCACTTGTTCAATCCGGCCGGCATCGACATTGACTCTAATGTCTTTTTCAATGTTCATATCAATGGTGCATCCAGCTGCTTCTAATTGATGCGAGAAGCGCTCGAGAGTATCTTCGAGAAGCATTGAAAGGTCTGCTTCAGTTTTTTTAATGGCAAGTTTGCCAGCGTTGATTCTGGCGACATCAAGCATATCTTCAACTAATCTTGCAATTCGATTGATCTGAGAAAGAGTGTTGTCGAGCATGCGATGAACTTTAGGATCCTCTTCAGCTGAAATGCCATTTTTTACAAGATACTTTTTATGCATTTGAGTTTGAAGCTTTATTGTTGTGATGGGCGTGTTGAGTTCATGTGAAGCAACACCAAGAAAATTATCTCTGCTTAAAATTGCTTCTTTTAAATTGTTGGCGATTATTTCCAGCTCTTTTTGTTCGTTTACCTGATCCGTCACTTCATAAATATAAGAGATGATCCCGGTAATTCTTCCGCGTGAATTTATTCTGGGGAGATAACTAAAGTTGATAAAGAGATCTCTCATTTCTCCTTCCGGAGTCAGTATGGACAGTTTATGTTTACTGCCAATAAAAGGTATTCCTGTTCTATAAACATCTTCCAAGATTTCAAAAAATCCGTGTCCGTGCAGTTCAGGGAAAACTTCCCTTACAGATTTGCCAATAAGATCTATTGATTTTTTTCCACATCCGAGAAGTTCAAGGAAAGCAGGGTTGATGGATTTGTAAATAAGTTTCGGTCCGCTCATCACGCTGATACCAACAGGTGAATTTTCCATAAATTGGTTGAGCTGATGTTTAGGTTTGTGAACTGATTTTTTTGCTTTTACACCTTCAGTAGTATCATGGCACATAACCATAATTCCCTGAACCTCTCCACTCTCATTGAGTATAGGAGTGTAGCCGTAGGACCAGTATGTATCAATAAATTTTCCTTCCACCACAACCGACAATTTCTGATCTTTATACCAATTGGGAGTTTTGTTTTTCAACACTTCTTTTATTTGAGGATGAACTACCGGCCAGATTTCTGGCCAGCATTCTTCTCCTTTTTGTCCCATCGCCATTGGATGTTTTTCTTTTCCAAATGTTTTTATATATTCATCATTGTAAAACTGAATATGATTTTCTCCCCACCATATGAACATCGGGTGCAAAGAATTTGAAACTATTCCCAATGATATTTTAAGGCATGGTGGCCAGTTTTCAGCACCTCCCAATTCATGTTGATTCCAATCGATAGATTCAATTAGCTTTGTGGTAACTGTATTGGCCGATAAAAATGGAAACATTTTATATTCTCCGGAGTTGCCCGCATGCTAATGAATAAGATTCCAAGAGTAAAATATAAAAAATTAAAGATATAATTAAGATTATGTTGGTAATATTAGAAATAGAATAAGTATAGAGTATCCTTCAGCCCGACCTTATTAGTTCGTAGACCATAGTATAAAAAGGTCCCAGCTGACTTGTGGCAGAGCAAGTGCAAAACCTAAAGTAGTAGATAATTAAAGCGAAACTCCCACCAGACTATTTTAAAAGGTGTTTTTTAATCTTTGGAAGATCGTAAAAATTTTAGATTCACTAATTACCAAAGATTTCATTTATTAGAATCAGAATTACAAAAAATGCTAAGTTTTATGTTGATTCAAAATAGGTTTGTTCCGCCAACCTCGGGATCAAATTTTAACGCAAGTGAGCTACCACAAGTCTATTATAACCTTTAGAGTAATATTATGAAAAATTTAATTGATGAGCTAACGAAAGAAGAAATAGCTGCGGGAGATGTAGCAATTACTTCAGAAGTCGTTCCTTGGCATTTTCCGATGATGAACGACACTGTTAGAAATGATGCATATGAAAAGGCACTCGAGACAGCCCTCAAAAAAGGTGGAGCTGTTCTTGATATTGGCTCAGGTTCCGGATTACTCGCAATGATGGCCGCTCGTCACGGAGCGACGAAAGTCATTACTTGTGAAGAAGTCACTATGGTTGCAGAAAAAGCAAAAGTCATCATCCAGCGTAATGGTTTTAAAGATCAAATTCAGGTTATTAATAAACTTTCAACAACCTTAGTTCCTGGAATTGATTATCCAGAACGCGCTGATATTTTAGTCACTGAAATATTTGACAACGGTTTATTGGGAGAAAATGCACTGGTGGCCATTGAGCATGCAAGAAAACATTTGTTAAAACCGAATGCGCAGCTGATTCCTTCCGGCGCTCGTGTCTATGCAATGTGTATTGAATCCAGTGAAATTTATAAAAATCACCGTGTGGAAACAATATCAAATTTCGATTTGTCTCCTTTTAACCAATTCACTTCTTTTGACTATACCGGATATCATCTTGCAAGGACGGATTACCATGCACTGACTGCGACGACTTCAATTTTTGATTTTGATTTTCGAAAAGATTCTGAAAACAAATCAGTTCCGATTGAATTTGAAATAACTAGATCAGGTACCTGTCATGCAGTGGCCTTTTGGTATGAGCTGCAACTTGATCTAGATACAATAATCAGCACAGCTCCTCACTTACCTCAACTTTCTTGCTGGAAACAAGCTATTCAATTGCTTCCACAACCTCAAACGTTCGTTGAAGGGCAATCCTTTAAGTTAACCGCTCATCATGATGATGAAGCTATTTGGTTTACTCGTTCATAAAGATTAAGAATAAATGCCGTAAAGTCCCGTCATTTTACTTAAAAAGCCTTGGGTGCAGCTTAATCCCTTCAAGTTTATAACTTGCATGAGAGCTCATCGAGTACTTATATTAACCAAGAGAAAACTAGTAAACCTAGTGAAAAATGATGAAGAACAATATCGAAGATCTAGAAATTGAAGACACCATCATCGAACTCCTTTTGGTTCGTGGTACGGATAAGACTATCTGTCCATCTGAAGTTGTCAGACAATTGTACCCAGAAAATTGGCGCGATAAAATGGATGCTGTCAGAAGAGTGGCCGGAAATTTAGTTCAAGAAAATATTCTTATTATTACTCATAAAAATCAACAAGTGGATGTGAATGTAAAGGGTCCTATTCGATTAAAACTGAAAGCCTAAACAACCCTAACATGAATCGCCGCCAACCCTTTCGGTCCTTCACTCACTGTAAACTGAACCCTATCCTTCTCAAACGGCACCCCACCAATACAAGCAGACTGATGAAAAAATAAATCATCCATCTCTTCATCCGGCCCGATGAACCCAAAACCTTTCTCAATATCAAAAAATTTCACTTCTCCAAAAAACGTAAGCCTGTCATCAATCTTCGCCTGACGCTCAACTTGTTTAATCTGCTTCTCATCCCAAATCAACTCATGAAGCTTAACAAACTTCTCACCTTTATGAATTCTCTCAAGCTGCGCGATCACGGCATCTTCACTCTGATCATCAACGAGCATATCGTTACGCTTACGATTTTTCGTTTTCGTCATATCATATTTTACTAACTGAACTTTCACTTTCTTCATATACATCCTCACCAAAAATAAAAAAGCTCCCCTTGGGGAGCCTCATCTAATTACCACTATCTATAACGAGTCGTATACTCTCAATATAAAGATTACTTCACTGGTATTAGCTTCAACTCGAAAGCCTTAGGTTCTCGCGAAGTGGCTGTAATAAGCAGAGTAAACCCTGCCCAATGATTAGATATCGACTAAACAACTTATTTCAACCTAACAGATCAGCTTCAACTAATATAATCTTAATTATTAAAACCATAATCAGTCTGGAGAAGAAATGCGTGGTGTATATTGGGTTCGTAATGATTTAAGACTTCATGACAATAAAGCTCTGAATTCTTTTCTTGGTGATTGCAAGTTAGGATTTTTTTTGTGGTGTCCGACTCAAAGTTATTTGAGAGCTGGTGAAATTAGAAAGCAATTTATTGATGAGTCTCTTGAGCATTATTCAAACTCATTATCTATTTTTGGACAAAGTTTAAAAACTTCAAACAATGCAATTCTTACTGAGCTAGAAGAACTTTATCACAAAACTCCATTTGAAAGCCTATACTACACTGAAGCGTATAGCTTCGAAGAAAATAAAGAAGAGCTTGCCGTCAAAAACTTCTGCAAATTAAAAAGCATCCAGCTTTTAAGTTTTGATCAGGAAACTCTTGTTCATGAATCAGATTTACCCTTTCTTGTTAGCGAAATGCCATTTATATTCACAGACTTCAGAAAAAAACTAGAAGCTTCTTTAAAAATTCGAAGTCCGGTTAACTTGCCATTTATAAAGCAAGACCAACTCCTGCCAACAGCAATTCTCTCATTGCATACTTGTTCATCTTTAGTTTTTAAAGGAGGAGAACAAGCTGCTTTAGACCGAATGAAAGAGTATTTCTGGCAGAAGAAGGCCATCCTATCTTACAAAGATACCCGAAACGGCATGATCAACTGGGATGATTCTACAAAATTTTCCCCGTGGCTTAGCTTAGGATTGTTGTCTCCGCGAATGATCATAAAAGAGTTAAGAGATTTTGAAAATCAACATGGTGCCAACGAATCCACCTATTGGCTTTTATTTGAATTATTTTGGCGAGACTATTTAAAATTTTTTTCCAGAAAATATGAGCACAGAATTTTCATTGAAGATGGTGTTAAAAAAAGTAGTCATTATCAGTCTCACAAAAATATGAATCTTTTTTTAGAATGGTGTGGAGGAAAAACCTCTGAAAGATTTGTGAATGCGAATATGAATGAACTCAACCAAACGGGATGGATGTCAAACAGAGGAAGACAAAATGTTGCCAGCTATCTTGTTCATCATTTGAAATTGCCATGGACATGGGGAGCTCGCTATTTTGAGAATAAACTTATTGATTATGACAGCGATTTAAATTGGGGGAATTGGTTGTATTTGTCTGGCAATGGATCAGATCCCAGAGCGAGGATTTTCAACATTAAACGCCAGGCCGAAGTCTACGACTCTGAATTAAAATATCAAAACATATGGGCCCCGATCTTATGAAGTGTGACAGTGAAGCTTTGAAATTTAGAGAGCAGTCAGAGGTTTCATTTATAAAGAAGGCCGGTATGGGCCGGCCTTCTTTATAATAAATTATCAAAACTTATTTTAAAGGAATCTGCAAATGATTTCTATTTTTACATACTATCATTGTCTTGATTAGATTGTCCGCTTTGACCCATTTGATTTTTACCTGATTGTTGAGATCCTGATTGATTCATTCCAGATCCTTTATTACCAGTTTGTCCTCCTTGTTGAGATTTTTGCCCTTGCTGGCCTTGTTGATTTTTTTGTCCTTGGTCAACTTGTTGTCCTTGCTGATTTTGTTGTCCTTTTTGAATAGCCATAAAATTCTCCTTAAAAAATTAGACGATATTGTCTGAAAATATATTTGCAAACTGCAGGCCCGAACTTTTTGCAACAAGACTTCCTCTAAATAACCTAACTAATTAATTCGTATGGATGGCAACTAAGTTGCATTTCAAATATTTAAATGGAAGATTAATTTGAACGTGGTAATGAGTATTATGTGTATGAACTGTTCTGCTTGATAAGTAAGTACATGGTCCTCCAGCAAGCAGAAAGCCCGTTAGCAGCAAAAACGTCTCCAAATAGAAGATAATTCCCTTTAAGAGTATTTGTAGCTTCAGGCATACCTAATAACGCTAGTAATCCCATTGAAAAGAAATAAATTTTACAGTAATTCAGGCCAGTAAATATTCACACATCTTCAAATCTATTATCGCTACTCGAAGGTAAGCCATTTTTTGTTAAGTCAATTTTCTGATCATTCTTTTGCACTGAATTAGTGTTACTACCCGCTCTGGTAATCTTATGTTTTGGAATGGCAATGTGTCCTCGGTTAGAATTAATATTCGACAACTCTCTGTTCACGAATACGACCTCACCACCTTCAACCGTTTGAACCAATTTTTGAACTAAAGAATTAAGCAATTCGGCTTGATTTGAGAGAGTTCCGGCAGCAACTGCAGACTCCATTGAATTGGCAGAATTTTGTTGTGTCACCTGATCAAGTTGAGCAATCGCTTTTGTAATTTCGTGAACACCTTGAGCTTGTTCCTGGCTGGCCGTGGATATTTCAGTGATCATTTTTGAAACGCTGGCCACTGATGAAACTATTTCATTTAAAACTTCTTCGCATTCATAGGCAATACGAGTTCCAGTTTCTACTTTTTCCTTTCCATCTAATATAAGCTTACCAATTTTTTCTTTTGAACCTCTGACAATTCCTTCAACTGCTTTTATACTTCCATCAAGCATATTGGTAATTTCTAAGGCAGCGGCTCCACTCATTGCTGCAAGATTTCCAACTTCCTCTGCGACAACGGCAAAACCCTTTCCTTGTTCACCGGCACGAGCAGCCTCCACCGAAGCATTAAAAGAAAGAAGCTTGGTTTGGAAAACGATGTCGTTGATGACTTTTGTTTTGGTACCAATCTCATTAATAATTTTTACAATATTTTCAATTTCACTATTGGTTTCATTAATTTGGTTCATAATGCCAATATTGCTAGTATTAATATCTCCAATCGCTTTTATCATATGATCGACAACAACTTTTCCTCTTTCAGCAGTAATTAAACTTTGTTCTGAAACA
>JACMRM010000215.1 GCA_014376445.1 Bacteriovorax sp.
GTTTTAGTAGGTGTTCCCATTTATTTTATCACTGCAATCCTAATGACAATGGCACCGGAAGCAACAAGCGAGCTTGGACTTAAGACAGCTGTCACTGCAGCTGATGCTCTTATTTATGGATCTATCGGTCTAGCTATTGGAGATTTAGCGAGCGGTTTATTATCTCAATGGTTAAAAAGCAGAAAGAAAGCTATCGGATTATTTTTAACAACTGCACTTGTAACGATGTTCGTTTACACACGAGCATACGGAGCAACTGATACTTTCATTTACACACTATGCTTCATCCTTGGAACATGTGCAGGATACTGGGCTGTACTTGTGACTACAGCAGCTGAGCAGTTCGGTACAGACATCAGATCAACTGTCGCGACAACAGTTCCAAACTTTGTCCGCGGATCGGGAATGATCATCGCAACTTCATTTTTAATTATTAAACCTCATCACACAATCATCAACAGCATCTTAATTATCGGCGGTGTGGTTTTTGGATTGGCGTTCATTGCACTTTATTTTCTGAAGGAAACTTACGGAAGGGATCTGGATTTTTTAGAAGTTACTGTTGCAGAAACAGTGGAAGAGAGCTCGAAGCGTAGTTAAGCGCGATATGATGGGACTGGTGATTTTAAGCGACCAGTTTCACTTTTAAATTAATCTTAGCTTTTCTTAATTGATCTTGAAGGCATGTCTGAACTGCATATTTCTCAGGGACTTTTAATTTCTTTGCAAACTTCTTCGGCAAAGTCAGACTCACAAGTTGTCTTCCTTTTTCAATATCACATAAAGTTTCTGCGATTTTTAAAGCCCGATAATCTCACGCCATTCAGATTTTTTCTCAGTCTTCACACCAAGCTCATAATTTAGCGGATAAGTTTCCGGATCGAGATAGGTTCCGAACACGCGGTCCCAGAAAGAAAAAATAGTTGCGATATTTTTCATACGGCTTCCATTAGAAGCATGATGAAGCCTGTGCACTCTCGGTGTCACTAAAATCCATTCAACATACCGATGTCCGATTCTCGCATTGGTGTGCTGATAAAAATTTGTAAACAATCCGATCGAAAGATAAACAAACAATTCACCGCTCGATAAATTAAAAAGCAAAATCCCGACAGTCACACGTGAAAGAATAAAAGATACATAATGCCCGAAACTCGCACGTAACCCAGAAAACCAGTAAAGATTTTCTACACGGTGATGATGAACATGTGCTTTCCAATACCATGCTTTTTTATGCATATAATAATGGATCCAGTAATTCAGAAAATCTGTGATGAGTGTTGCAAGAATAACTTTGGTAAAAGAGTTTAAATTGTGAAGCGCCGATAAAAAACTCATATCGAGAGAGCGGTAATAATTAATCAGCGGAGTAGAGATGAGAATTCCGCTCATTGATAAAAGCACAAACGCAAGAATATCTTTTTTAAATTCATGACGGTGATTGATCATGTGATCCGGATATAAATACTCGGCAAGATGAAAGAATCCACCAAGAGTAATGAATACAATGTTGAGCATAAGCGAATGAATCGGAGTCATACATTTATATTAACGTTAATTTTCCCAACCCACAACTTGATAGCCTTTATTCACCAGGCATTGATTGGTAAAATTTCTTCTGACTTGCTCTTCACCTGATAAACGCGATCCGCCTCTGTCTCCAGATCCTACACCAAGACCTATACCCGAGCCAAAGCTACCAAACCCAAATCCTACTGAGGTACTGACAGAGCCGCTGTTCGCGCTTTTTTGCAGGCGTTCTCCTTCAGGAGTTTTTAAATAAACATCAGAATTTTTCAGGCACTCATCAATATCGACATTGTATTTATCCCCGTGGTCTTTAAGAGTTTGATTGGGGTAGAGTGAAGGTCTGCTGGGTTTGCTGGCACAAGAAGTAAGCGCAAAAGCTAAGAAAGTAATTTGAATGATTCGAGCTATGTTCATGACTAATCCTTGTTAGTGTATCTTCACATTTAACAAGCAATACTTAGGCCATATAGTCTACTGAGCCGCCCAAAAAGCAACGCATTGGTCATGAAATTCATCCCTTAAAACCACATACAGACACGGCTCTTTTTCTAAAAAAGGCGACTCGAGAAATGAATCGCCAGCGGGAGGAATGCGCGCTTCTATATCAGGCGTATTAGAAATGTCAGAAGCATGAGCATAGCGTGTAAAGATAAAAGTGAATGCAATGAATATTGAAAACACTTTAAAAAATTTTAAAGGCTTCATGTCTGCTCCTAATAAATTATGATTTAGAATTATTAGTTTTTGAGGTGGAAAATAGCCTTTATTGTCACTGAATTAATTGATCGGATAAATCTTTCAGCGCCACAATATCACCGACGAATTGATTAAAGAGTCTTTCTTTTTCTTCAGGATTCGGCATTCGGAGAATCGCCGAAGGGTGAGAAAGAATAATTGTTTTATCACTAAAGCTGGTTTGAAAAACTTTTCCGTGGGAGTCGCCGACTTTCATCATTTTTCCAAATACTGATTGAGCAGCACTCGCTCCGAGGCATACAAGAATGTGCGGTCTCACAATATCGAGCTCACTTTTAAGCCACGGTCTACACGCGGCTATGTCGGAAGCCGTTGGGTTAACGTGTTTACGAAATCCATTTTGATCTTTCCATTTAAATGATTTGACTGCATTGGTGAGGTAAACTTCACTGCGGAGTATTCCCGCTATTTCTAAGGCCTCCATGAGTAATTGTCCCGCAGGACCAATAAAAGGAGAACCGTTTAAATCTTCTTCGTTACCGGGCTGCTCGCCGACAAAAACTATTCTTGCTGTTTCTGGCCCCTCACCGAAAACTGGAGCTGTCGCTCTCGAGCAATTAACACAAGCACTGCAATTTGGAAGTGCCGCTCTCAATTCTGAGAGAGTCGCTTCCTTAGGGACCCATTGCAAAGCTGATGGCCTTTGAGACTCGTAAAAAGCATCGAGCCTCGCCGGAGCCTCTGCGATTAGTTGATCTATTAATTCTGCTTCTGGAAGTGTTTTCCAGTGGCGCACCGGAAGTTCTGACTTCATCATTTTTATTTTTACCCGGCCAGGATTGAAGATAGACGCGTAATACGTTTTCCATAATTCCTCCGTGGAATCAAAGGCCTCGGCTTCACGCTGTGAAATACCCGGCCCGAATTCTAATTTATTATTGATCCAGCTCATCGATTCTTCTTCAGTGAAAATCGCCCAGTTCATGCCGTTAAAGCGATCTGTAAAAAATGGAGCAGAAAATTTAAGGACACGATGATCAGGACGGTGCCAGGCCATGTAAATTGATTCGTCATCTTTTTTAATCTCCCTAAAGCGAACAAACGCTTTCATTTTATGTAAATCACGGCTCACGAGTTTCATTCTCCTTTGAAAATCTAAAACATCGTTATCGAGCGCCATACTCATTAAGTTTCGATCGAAGTATACAATTCTGTAAGCTAGTTTATATAGAAGATTCCATGTTGATTCATCTCTAAAGGCAGATACGAATTGTGCTTCTTCGATAAACTCACGGGGGATATTCAAAGCGGAAGATTTTTTTCGATCACTAACATCAACATGATCAAAAAAAGATCCGCCACTAGAAGCTTGCCAAACAATGTCATCGAAATGGATTTTTTCTTCAAGTAAACTCCTTGCATGTGTTCTCCATGAATCAAATGTTGAATCATGTATGATGATCTTCATTAAAATTCTCCTGTCACGCTGACTGGCAAGCTAGAAAAAAAATCGAGCTGTACGTGAGCTTCCGGCCTGAACGTCTTCGCAAAATGTAGTGAGTCTAGCTGGGTAGTAGGTGGGGTGTAATCAGCTGTGACCACAAATGGCCTGATCTTATCTAGATGCACGCGCATCTTTGATAAATCAGTTAGACGTATTTTCTGGAACTTTCTGTGCGCTAGGATTTTGTCTACAAGTCGCGCGCCCAGGCCCGGAATACGCAGGAGAATATTTTTTGGTGCCACATTTAAATCCACCGGAAA
>JACMRM010000216.1 GCA_014376445.1 Bacteriovorax sp.
CAATCTTTGTATATGAAAGTAATTAAAGAAAAACCCCAAGAGCCTTTGGTTCCTGTCACTTTTCGGCTGCCTAAAAAAATATTAGCTGAAGCTACTAAGCTAGCAAAAAAACATCAGCTCTCTCGCCAAAAGTTGGTAACGGCCATTCTAGAACAGGTTTTGAAAGACGAAAATTTTGAATTGAAAGTTAGGGAATAAATTATGTTAGGATTAAAACTTAGACCTGAGTTCGCGCAAGCTACAATTTCAGGAACCACAGTCAGCTTAGATTCAAAATATCCAGAATCTTTTGTAAATTTACCTACCAATAAAGCGCTTGATGTAACTTATCCATCCGTCGATTTAATTCAAGCTTTAGAAGCATGTTTTGGTTCGGATAACCGTCGTTATCTCGTAATTATGGGAGAAAGAGGCCAAGGTAAGTCGCACATTATGGGTGTGATACATCATGCATTTAAAGATCCTAAAACTTTTATGGCTTGGCTAGATGTATGGAAAGATAGACTTTCGTTTAAATTCAAAATAAATGAGCCGTCGTCGAATTTTTTAGCGCTCACTGTTGCATTACACGAACAAGGATATGAATTTCTGTGGGGGCCAATATTTGAACATCATCCAGAAGGAAAAAAACTCGAAGGAAAGTGGGAAGCTAGACGCGACACTATGCCCATCCCTTCAAAACAAGACCTGATCGAAGCTTTTAAGCTTAAGCCAACGGCTCTTATTTTAGATGAGTTTCAAACATGGTATGCAAATTTATCTGGTAAAGCTGAAAGTTGGGCTTTTAATTTTGTTCAAATTTTATCAGAAATTGCGAAGGAGTACCCTGAGCTACTTAAACTGATCGTTTCCGTGCGAGATGGAGAGTTGGATGCTTATAAGCAGCTACATCGGCTGAATCCGATGATAGTTAATTTTCAAAGCGCAAGCTCACGCCAAGATCGCCATAAACTTTTAATCCATAGAATTTTTGAAAATAGATTACAAATTCCTGCGGATCAAATTAAGGGAAAAATAGACACTTATTTCAACGAGTGGTGTCGGCTTTTGCAAAAAGACGGTGCGGACAAAGCTTCACTTCAAATGCAGTCAGTAGAAATGTGGCCTTTTTCACTCGATCTAATTAACGTCATGGAAGAGCAAATTCTACTTTCTTTGAATGCTCAAGGCACACGAGATTTAATTCAAGTTTTAGTTTATCTTTATAAAGCTGTTGGTGAAAGTGAATCAGTTATCACACCAGCTCACTTTGGCTTGAGTGAGGATGAGAACAAAGAGCTAGACAGATTGATAGCAGCAATTGGTACAACTCAATCTAGGCAGTTAGCAAAAATTGCTTTAAAAAATATTGATGTTGTAAAGCAAAACTTAAGAGAGAATTGTCCATCTTTTACCGATAAGGCGCTTGCTGCGCTTTATGTTAGAAGCTTGAATATGTCAAAAACTAAAGGTATTTCGCGCGAGCAAATTCAGGCTGATGTTAGTATCTCTACAAAAATTGATGATAACCAGTTTAAAGATCAGTGGGCGCTAATTTTTGATAACAGTTATAATGTACATGAGAAATTAGGAAAGTATTTTTTCGATATTCCTGAGAACGCCAGAACAAAGGTTCTTGCCCACGCTCGCAACTCAAAGCTTTTTGAAAATGGGCAAGACTTGGATAAAATACTCGGTATCACAGAATGGGCATACTCCCCTAAAAATAGTGTAGACAAAGGAAGATTTAGATTCTGTATCCTAGGAAAAAATTGGAAGTCTCAACCCTTTGCTGAAGGTCAGTTTCGCGGCAAGGTCCCATCAGAAATTGGAGAAGGTCAGGCTTGTTACGTATTTATTCCTGATACACTTGAAAGCGCAAATTTAAAAACATCAATAGGAAAATTTGTGACCAGTTTCATACCGAATTATAGAAATCTAATTCGCTTTGTAGTTCCGACAAAAAATATCTTTGAAGATAAAGCAATTTTATTAAATGCGCGGGCACTTCACTTTGCTGATTCATGGAAGGAACAAGACCAAGAATATTCAAGATTAAAAGATCATTATCAAAATGAACTTCAAAAAGAAATAGCCAGTGCCTTCTCTGAGGTTCTTATAATTTCGCAATGGGATCACCAGAATTTTCAAAACATTTCTTTTGAGACAATTGAGATCGATGGTCAGCCATCTACAATGTTTTCTGAAGTAGACGAAAAGATTGAGCGAGATCATTTTTCAATTGATGATTTCAAGTCTTTAATTATGGACGCAGTAAAGTCTAATAATATTGAAAGACAGAAATTAAGTAATTTAAGAAGAATTATTGAAGAACCACGGCCATTTCCTTTCGCTGTTATTCCTTGGACGCGACCAACTCACATTTTTGATGTAATTGTCGATGGTGTAATGAATGGTCAATACGCTATTCAGACAAATAACGGAATTGTGCAGCTTACAACAGGAAAGACGCCTGAACAAATTCGCAGAGAGCTTCCTTCTCCTCAATGGAACAGGTGGGACAGCCTGCATGTTATTGAAGTTACAGGTGTACACGGTGGAACTGGTATTCCTGACATGCCAACAGATAAACCGACAAATCCTATTCAAAGTGGCGGATGGGATGGAAATGCTGGAGCTGAAGCGTCACCTAGTCAAGCAGCAGGGCCTTCAATTGGAAAGTTAATGCGTGATCTGGGCTACGGACGTGCACCACTGCAAATCCTAGATCAATTAGAAAGATGGGGCGTTTCCAAAGAAACCAAGCTCCATGATGTAAGTTTGGTTTTTACAGCTCTTTCTGGTGAGCAACTTCGTAAAATTATACAAACACTTGATTCAGATATACCAGAAAGTGAATTGAATTTAAAGCTCATCCAAGAAGAGGACAAATAATGAAGTTGTCCACCGAATGGCTGAACAAAGTTTTATCAAAGTCACCTGATGAGGCTTGGGTTGATATATTTGCTCATTTGAAAGGTTTAGTTCCCAAAGAAGCTCAAGAAGCAAAAACTTCATACAGAAAACTTGAAGATGACGTTGCGTATATTGATCATGTTCTTTCAGCTTCAGCTTGGGACTTGTGGAGAGACTTTTCATCTGCACCACGTGCAAGTACTTATGTTCAAAATTTTTGGAAAAATACAGTTGGTCCGAAGGCTGTATTAATTCTTGATTCACTTTCGATCAGAGAAATTAACCCAATTTGTACTGAAATATCAAAGCTAGGGCTAAAGATCAAAAATATTGAGCTTGCTGGTAGCGAGATTCCATCTGAAACAGATATTTATGCAAGTGCCATTGGTCTTTCTGGAAGGGCTTCGTTAGCAAAAGGTAGTAATCCAAAGGGATTTTTAATTAGTACTGAAAATACATTTGTCGACAGTTTTAAAAATACGCCGTTCAAAGAAACGAATCAGAAAATAACGAGTGAAAAGAATATTTTTATTTGGCACGGCTGGCCTGATGACTCGCTCCATGTTTACGGAAAGCATGATGATGCCTTCAGCGAGTTCATTGAACATGTTACTGATATAATTACGTCCGAAGGATTCGGATCTTGTATTCAAAAACTGGCTCAGGGGCGTGAATTGCTTATTACAAGTGATCATGGTTATTGCAATACATCGAGTTTTACTTCGGCTGTTGGTGAGCATCATCAAGAATTAAAACTTTTAGGACATACGCGTGCAAAAAAATCTGCTGATCTCGTCAAAGGGGCTGGAAAAACAATCCCACCCGCCACCATGGAAATGATGTCTACTTCAACAAATGAACTGTATCGAATTGCGGTTGGAAGAAGAAGACCTAGTGATAAAGGTTTTCCTGCGCTTACTCATGGCGGATTAAGTTTAATGGAGTGTGCTGTTCCGCTGATTCATATTGTCGGGGGAGCGTCGAATGGCTAAAAAGAAAAATAATGAACAAGACGTGCCTCTTTTTCAAGGAATTGATTTAAATGATATTGATACAGTAGAAACTATCTCAGAAGAACAAGCTGAAAAATATACTTTTGATACTGTAGACTTTTCTGACCCTAACAGACCCAAGACATGCCTAGAAGTTGATTTTCCAATATTAAAAGTTAATGAGATTTCAGCAATTGAGCAGAATGCGACTAAGCCAATATATATGATGAGCAAATGGTGGGCGCGAAGACGCTCTAGCGTTTTTCGGCAGTTGTTAATATCAGCGGCAACCAAAGCTCCAAAAGATGAAAGCAAGGCAGCTCAGGCATCATGGTCTTTGATGTATCGTAAAAATCATCAAAAGCATGCAAAATTCTCTAAGCTTAAAGTTGTAGATATTTTTATGGGTGGCGGAACTACCGTTGTTGAAGCCGCACGATTAGGTTTTGAAGTTACAGGCATCGACCTAAATCCTCTTGCTTGGTGGATAGTTAAAAATGAAACGACACCAATGAATATTCCTAAATTACAAGAAATGTCAGATTATATAAAAAGTAGGGTTCAACCACAGGTAATGCAATTTTTTACAGCCAAATCACCAAGAGGATTTTTGGGAAAATGGATAAATATTAAAAATAATTCTGAAAGCGAAATTCTTCCAAAAGACTTATCAATAAATCAAAGAGAAGAATATCGATGGGAAGGTCCTGAAGTAATTTATACTTTTTGGATGAAGCATATTATGTGTTCTGATCCTGTATGTAATCATTTAACACCACAATCTACTTCGTCAGTTTTAGCAGTAAAGTCATTAAAAATAAAATTTCTGGAAAACTGCGTTTGTTCATCATGTGGTGAAATATTCAATTTAGAATATGGTGACTTTAGAATGGCGCCAAGTGCTAAATTGATTTTAGGTGAGAATGAGATTCCGTATACAACAATTACTCATGATTTAAATCAAACAAAGTGCCCTCACTGTAAGAAAAAAGTTAATTTAGATTGGATAAGCAAACAAGAAAAACAAAAAACAAAAAAATCAAAAAATATTGAGCATACACTTCTTTTGTCAAAAGAATGGCTAAAAGGGATAACGGCTGAATCGAAAGAATATTTTGGCGGATACCCTGGAGCTAGTGAGCAACAGGATTTAAGATGGCTTAATGATAGAAATAAAAACCTAAAATTAATTGAAATCAGAGGAGAAGTTCCTGAAAAGTTTTTGCATTCTAACTTTGGCAAAAAAGTAAAAACAGACGAAGTGAGTGAACAGTCTTCAGGAAAGTTAATTTGTGGAAACTGCGGTTTACAGCAAGATCCATTGGGATCAATTAAACTTACCGGTCATATGGCACCTGTTTTTCCATACTTAATTCAGGGATTTGATCCCGAGGCAAAAGCTAAAAAATATTCATATGGTGGACGCTTTTTTGATTTACCAGATACTGAACTAGTTTCATCGGCGATCACCGAATTGAGATCGAGACTAGATCTTTGCGAATATATACCCGAAACGGCGCTCTTTTTTGGCCACCAAACTCATCAAAGAACAAATCTGCCAGCTCACGGATATACAAAATGGAAAGAAATGTTTAATCCAAGACAACTATATGTAAATGCACTTATTTTAAAAGAAATTATGAATGCTCCAGCAAAATTTGGTGTAATGGAAAAAAGTCATGCACTTGGGGCTTGGCAAAATTATTTACGGCATAATTGTATGTTTACAATTTGGGACCCATCCCGAGATTGTATGGCTCCTCATTTTTCGAACAATGATTATCATCCTAAAGCAACAACAGTAGAAAACGGAATTTTCAGTGACTTAGGCAGAGGAAATTTCGCTTCTTGTATTGCAAATGTAATAAAAGGCAATGAGTATGCTTTGCGACCTTACGATCTAAAAATAAATGAAAATATTAACTCTAGTAAATCCCTACAGATATTTTCAGAAGATAAAATAGATCCAAAATTCTCTAAATTATTTAGCCAAAGTTCAACCGATCTAAAAAATATACTAAAAAATGAGTCAATTGATTTAGTTATAACAGACCCACCTTTTGGCGATAATATTAACTACTCCGAGCTAGCAGATTTTTTTCTTGTGTGGCTTCATAAACCATTGAATAAGCTTTTTCCTGATTTTATTAATTCACCTGAGTCTCCCAAAACACTTGAGGCGATTTCAAATAAAGCGAGGCATCCGGGTGAAAATGAAAATGGAATAAAGAAGGCTGATTTAATGTATGATCGCCTTTTAACAATGTGTTGGAAAGAAGCTTTTCGGGTTCTTAAGCCAAGTGGGATCATGGCCTTTACTTTTCATCATGATAAGGACACCGCATGGATTAATGTTTTAGAATCACTGTTTAAAGCTGGTTTTATTGTTGAATCTGCATTTCCTATTCGCTCTGATGGAACAAAGGGTGATGGTGATTTTGGTTCAAAAAAAATTGAGTATGATATTGTGCATGTTTGTAAAAAGTCATTATCATCGCCTAATGAAATATATTGGGCTACATTAAGAAAAAAAATTCTGGATTCAGTTAAAAGTCGTGCATTTCTTTTGGCTCAACATAGGGTTTCTGGTCTACATTTGGCAGACCTCGAAGTAATTATTAGAGGTAAAGTTCTTGAGTTATATTCATCACATTTTGGAAAAGTAAAAAAGAATTTAGCTGGAGATCTAATGACTGTTAGAGAAATTCTTTTGGAAGCAAATAATATTGCTCAGACCCTTCTTCAGACTGCCGAAGTAGAAAAAATGCCTGAAGCAATTGATGCTGAAACTAGATTGTTATTTTCTTTGTTTCGCGAAGGACCTTCTATTGATGTCAATGCCGCGAGGAAAAGACTAAAGGGTTCTGGAGTCTCCTTAGAAGAGTTTGAGTCCTCAGGCTGGATAAAGATACACAGAAATTCGGGTGAACGGATTGCTACAGTTATTAGTCCACCTGAACGATGGATATCACTTTCTAGAAAGCGAACATTAACAAGCGATTATGAACAAGCGCATTTCGCTATTAACTGTTGTATTGGGGATAAGCAATTTGATGGCGAACCAGCAGACCTAGAATCTTGGATCGGGTCAAATTACAAATCATTATTGCCATCTGTAATTTCACTTTTGAAATATATGGAATCAAATCATTTTGGCGCAGATTATAAAAAAGCCATTGGAATGGCATATCGGACAATCGAAAGAACTCTAAATAAAATTAGAGAGTCGGATGGAGAATTTAAAAAAGTTTCAGACCAACTGAATTTTTTTGAATAACTAAGGAAGGAAAGAACATGGAAGAAATTGAAGTTGAAGCTGGCGTTTGGTTTAAACGAGGTTGCTCAATTATTTGGGATAACCGTTGTTTAACTCGGCTTGTGAAAGATAATTCAGAAATTACTCCGATTAGTACTGCTCTACGGATGAGTAAAGCAAATAGTTGGCCCGATAAGCTTCCAGCATCAAGTGGACGCGCAATGGTAGTAGTTGGATTGGATGGTTGTCTTGAAAGCTTAGAAGACGATCAAAGAGAGAAATGGCTTCGTGAGCATGTTAAGCCATTGGTTTTAAGTTTTTATAGAAAGTTTCAAAATGAAGCTTCATTGATCTTCTTTTTTGAAAGAGGCACGGCATCATTCATTGATCACATTGATGAGGCGTTCGTTTGGCAGCCAACAAATAAACAAGGTAAGCCTCTGCCTTTGGTTAAATTCTTATACGGTGGGAGATTTGAAGAAATCAAACGATTAGTATCTGAACACGATCCGAAGAAGGAGCCTTGGGGGCTTTATGTCGCAAATCCAAGTTGATTGGAAAATTGGTCAAAAGATAAATCATAAGGAATTTGGAGAAGGAATTGTAACTTCCCCACCAAATGAAGAATATGTTGAAGTTTTTTTTCAATCATACGGCTCAAAATCAGTTCCCATTGCTTCGATTACAAAACTTGAATCGAATTACCAACAAGCTATTGATGGAGTTACATCCACTACAGATCGAATTAAAGAATTTTTTTTAGCTAGTGAATTGGCTGAATTGCCGCTTTTAGATAACGCTGCGTCTTTGACTTCAGCTAAGGTTGATCTGCTTCCTCACCAAATTGTTCTTGTCCATAAGGTTGCGAACGCCTCCCCTAGAAGATTTTTAGTGGCTGATGATGTTGGACTTGGAAAAACAATTGAAACTGCACTATTGCTGCGAGAATTGGCTAGTCGCGGAGAACTTAATAGAGCGTTAATGATTGTTCCAGCAGGACTAGTTGAAAATTGGCGCAGAGAACTTAATGAAGTATTTAATCTAAATTTTGAAGTATTTGGTAGCGAGGGCGATGTTACAGATAGAAAAACTAATGCCTTTGCTAAACACAATCGCCTGATTGCTTCTATTGATACCCTAAAAAGACCTAAACGTGTTGAAAACATTTTAAAGTCTCCTAAGTGGGATTTAATTGTTTTTGATGAAGCTCACCATTTAACAGCGGTTGAGCGTGGCGCTAACAAAGTCCACAAAACTGACAATTATTTGTTGGGTGAATCTGTAAGAGAACATACTCGTGACTTATTGCTTTTAAGTGCGACTCCGCACCAAGGTGAGCATTTTAGATTTTTACGTCTGATACACTTACTTGATCCAATGTTATTTTCTTCTGTAGAAGATATGATGGCCAATAAGCATAGACTAAATTCTGTTGTCATAAGAAGAACAAAAGCCGATGCGTGTGACCCAGACGGCGACACTCTTTTTGCAAGAAGACAAGTTACCACCAAGGCATTTCACTTGTCAGAAACCGAAAAGATTTTTTATGAAAGACTTAACAATTACTTAAGAGAGGGCTTTGCACTGGCTCAAAGATCTTCTGGTGCAGCTCGTGCTATCGGATTTGTAATGAGCATTTTTCAAAAAATTGCGGCTTCATCTTTTGCCGCAGTAAAGAGAACATTACAGAATCGCTATATTGCTTTGGCAATTTATGAAGCGGTACTTGCTGAGGAAGACAAAAACCTAAAAAACTATGAAACAGCACTAGCAGCTGCTAAGGAAATGTTACGGATAAGAGATAGCCTTCCTGATAATAGTTTTACAAATGCAATTATTGATAAATACATAACTGATATTCGCGTGAAGCATCATAAGAAGAAAGCTAAAGCGCAATCGCAAGAAGATGAAGCTTATCTTGATGATGAGCAAGCCGCAGGATCTCTAGAGGGAAATATTTCTGTTTTAGCGACCGTGGCAATGCCTGATGAACGAAGAATGATTAATGATTTACTTTCCGCATTTCCAGTTTCGATGGAATCCAAAGTTAAAGAATTAAATAAATTGTTATCAATTCTTTGGGGCGAAAACGAAAATGAAAAAGTCGTAATCTTTGCAACATACCTTGGCACGGTAGAAATGCTTAAAAAATCCATTGAAACTGTGTTTGCTGGTAAGCGAGTTGAAATATACAAAGGTGGCGATCATAGCGCTAAAATTGCAGCTGAGAAACGATTTAAAGCTAAGGACGGACCTCAGGTATTAATTTGCACAGCAGCAGGTAGAGAAGGGATTAACCTTCAGTACTCGCGCGTACTAATCAATTTTGATCTCCCTTGGAATCCGATGGATGTTGAACAAAGAATTGGTAGAATTCATCGCTACGGGCAGAAGTATACCTCCCAAGTCTATAATTTTGTTTCCATTGACACTATTGAAGGTAATATTTATTTAACGCTTGAACAGAAGATCAAAGAAATTGCGGCTACCCTAGGAAAAGTAGATGAGAATGGTGAAGTCGCAGAAGACTTACGGTCACAAATTCTTGGACAACTTGGCACGCACGTCTCGTATGATCAAATTTACAGAGATGCTTTAAGCGACCCTAAGCTTGAACGTACAAAAGTAGAGTTGAAGGTTGCAATAGATAATGCAAAAACTGCAAGAGCTGTGATCTTTGAGCTATTTCAAGATTTAGACAGTTTTGATCTTTCGGAATATAAAAATATTTCTAATGCTTCGGGTGATTTACCAAAAAGATTATTTTCTGCTTTTCAGGCAGGACTTTCTTTGTTTGATGGTAGCTACTCGAATCTTGATAATAAAACATTTGAAGTTAGTTATCCAAAACTTGGTTCGAATAAAACGTTAGTTACTTTTGATCGGGACTTAGCGAATGGGGACTCAAAACTGACTTTGTTAGGATTCGATCATCCCATTGTAGCAAATATGATTAACACCATAGAATCTCGTAAAAATTTATCACGCGCAGTTGCCGTAAGAGCTAAAGACGATGCATTTTTACTTGTTGTTTGGCGTATTTCCTTTTTTGGGGAAAAAGGTTCTTTATCTAAAAAAATTATAAAAATTGCTTTTTCTAAGTCAGGTCATCGCTTACCCGAAAAAGAACATCTTGATATGCTGGTTGGCTTGCCACCAGTATCTCTAGCAAATGTAAATTTATTGGAATGGTCTACAGTGCTCGATGAAATACCTAAATCTTTAGAGCGAGATCTTAAGTATCGAGGTCTTTTAACAGAAAAAACTTCTTACCAACCAGAGTTAATAGGCATTTTAGTCGGGGTTTAGTTATTTTAGGAGAA
>JACMRM010000217.1 GCA_014376445.1 Bacteriovorax sp.
AAAACACCAAGCTGTATGATACGATAGTGATGAAATATATGGTGCCATCGTCGGACCATGACTCGAGTACATATATGGATGATGCCCATATGAAATCAATTCAAGAGGTTTGTTCAAAAGATCACACAAATGAAGAAATTTCAGGTTGGGGAAATCGTCCTTTTAATGAAGATCAGCGAGTTTCTGCAATTGAGAACCAATACGTTTGGGTAGTCGAAATAAAGAATACAATTGAAGGTTACGCACAGATATTATTTAAGGAAAGTGAAGGAGTACTAATTGCCTATATATCAGGACTCTATCTTACTCCGAATGCAATTGGTCTTGGAATTGGTAAAAAAATGCTTCAACTAATGATTGATGAAGCTAAGACAAAAAGAGTGGGCCAAGTAACTTTAGAATCCACAATCACCGCACACAATTTTTATCAAAATTTTGGTTTTGTTGATTCAGCCCCTCAAGTTGTTGCTCAAATTGGCGGGAGCGGTGTTCGTTGTCAGCCAATGAAACTCATACTGTAATTTTTAATCACTGATCATCGAAATATTTTTTTGAATACATTTGCTAAGACTTAATTAACAACGGGCCAAATTCAAGGCACGTTTGTTTTTAATATAGTTATCGAATCAGTCTTTGATATTTTTCTCAGAGATTTAGAGTTGGCTATCTGAGTAAATTATTTAACTTCGCATGATAAATTCAATATCTTTTTATCATATCCTTTCATGGAAAAGAGTGTAACACCTTTCATGCCGGCGATGTCATCAGATTGAAAAATAGCACTTGCTCTAAAAGAGTCATTGAGATCATTAATATTCTCTAATTTTAAATTTTCGCCCCCCACTTTTACAACAATTCCCGGTCCCTCGTTTAGACATGGATCAGTTTGGGTACCGAGTGATATAGATAAGTCTTCCATTACTGCTGAAGTGATGACAAAGGACTGCGCTTCCCAATCTGTTGAATTATATCTCCCGCATGATTCAGTTTTTCCAATTAATTTTTTCTCAAAATGATTAACTATTTTTGTTCCATCTTTAATTGTACAATTTACAGTTTCACCGGCAAATGCAGATATAGATCCTAGTGCTAAAAGTCCTATCAATAATCCTTTCATAAAGAGCTCCTTGTCTTTTTTGTTGATGATAAAGCATTATTAAGTAGAAATATCTTTATTTGAAATTTTTACAATTGCTTGTCCATAAAATAGACATAGGAAAAATCTTGTGATTTTGCCTAATGGTTCCGGAAGGCCCTTGGTTTATCATTCCTTTGTCATTCGGTACGTGGACTTGGGTCAACCACTTAAAAACTTAAAAGAAGGCGACTTGTGATCTAGGACGAAGACTTCACATAAAGATGCCCTGTCGGAACCATTAGAATGAATATCAGTGACAGCACCATTTTCGTTATATAAAATTTTTCAATGCAGATTACTGATCAACTAATTACAGCCATAATTCAGGTTGGCACAGTTTTAGGATTGAGCCTAATCGTTTATGGAATTCACTGGATACTTTCTTTAAGAAAATTAGGCCGACCTTCATTCTTTGAGTACATCGGGATTCAATCTGCAAAAGCTCAGCTGGATAGTAAGTTTTTAATGATTTTGATTGTGCTTATTGTTTTTGCAGTTTTAAGCACCTATATAGAATTTCAGTATAGTGCTAATTTTAGGCAAATGCTGATGAATCAATCTTCTCCATACGCAAAGATACTGAAGGATGGGTTTAATATTCAATCGGTCATTTTGGCCTTGATTTATTGTTTTATAATGGCCAGTGGATCTGAGGAAATACTATTTCGTGGCCTAATCGCTAGACGTTTCTTTTCTTCTATCAATTTCTTCAAAGCAAATTTAATTCAAGCGTTGATCTTTTGGCTTATGCATTTAGTAATTGTCGGATTAATTACAGGAAATTGGATTTCATATATTCAGTTAGTAGCATTTGTAACGAGCTTTGGAATGGGTTTAGTTTTAGGTTATGTAAATTTTAGAAAAGGTGGAAAAAGCATACTCCTTTCTTGGATATTACATGGGAGTGCCAATTTTTTTACCTTTCTCACTCTGGCTCCGGTATTTTTTATAGAGTTAAAATTCAAATTGTAAAAAAAATGAACACTCGATTTTCAGGGGTTTTTTGTGATTTTAAGTAATGGTTTTAAGGGGCCTTCCTTATATGATCCTTTCGCCTTGAATAACAATACAAGACTTTTCAAAGTTTCGAGTAGTTGCGTCCTACCGATGAGTCAAAGAGCTAAGAACTCATGAACAAACGGCCTTTACGAACCATTATATTTAATGACAATTATTTAAAGTCGATTAGGTTTGAGAAAATGATAAAAACTTTGTCTTTTAATTTTGCCTTTAAGGTCTTTTGCAATTCAGGCCAGTTTTTAAGATAAGAGTTCAGCTGTCTGAATAACTTTTGCATAATATGCATTAATATTGGCGAGAGTAAGTCTATGCATTCTTTCAGCTTTTATAAGTTTACCGTTTGTATCGCGAAGATCAAACATTGCAGTCGCATCTCCAACAACTATAGTCGCAAATCCTAACGAAGCTGCATCTTTTGCTGTAGCATCTATACACTCATTAGCAGTAAAGCCAGTTAGGATAATATTATTTGGTTCAAGCTCTCGCAGCTTTGCTTCTAGTGTGGTTCCTAGAAAAGCACTCGATTTAGATTTTTCAATAACTAGCTCACCTTCTTGAGGAGTGCATGAATCTAAAAAATTTGACCCTGAAGAAGATCTAAAAAAAATAGATGCTGGATTTTCAGAGATGTGTTGGACGTGCAGGATGATTTTTTTATTTTTACGCCAGAATTCTAATATCTTATAAATATTTTTTTCTGCATCAGAATTATTTCTACCTTCTTGAGTTGAATCAAGTAATCCTTCTTGAGCATTGATAACAATTAAAACTGATTTATCAAAAATATAATTTTCGTTTGCTTCATTGTTTTTTTTCAAAGGAAGAAGTGCATTTTGCTTTTGAATAAATTGTTTTGATAATTCGTTAGTTTGATGACCTAGTGGCGTAAGTTCCCAGCGGCCTTTGACCTTAACCAATACAGGAAATTCTTCCGCAATCTTTTGAAGTGATCTGGAGACTACTGAGGGGTCTTTTCCCATCGTTTCAGCGAGCTTACCTAGACCTTCACTATTTGCAAAAGCAACGAGAAGTTCAAGTTGATCAGAGGACAATGAAAATTTTAAATGACCCATTGAGTGATTATAGCTAATTATTTTCTAAATTCAATACATAAGAGAGGGTACCGTTCATGCAGAAAATGCATGCCGTAACCTGCAAACTCCCCAGTAGCATAAATGAAATTCGCACTGTATTTATTTTGAAACAAACAAAGGAGTAGGTATGAATAATGCAGTATTTTTAATTTCATTTTTAATGAGTTTATTGAGTGGGCAAAGCTATGCCCAAGATCACGCTCATCATGTAAAACACAACATGGTACTTTTTGGTCAATCAGATGCTTTTTATGTCTCTCACATCGTTTATAAAGTACCTCACAATTTTCAAGTCATTTTAAAAGTTAATTTCGACTCTGCCACAAAAGAAATTTTAAGAAATGAGATGATCACTTATCCGGCAGAGCAATTTATCTATCTATTAGATCACATGGATATAAGTCAAATAGGTGAAAAACCTAATATTTCTGGACAAATTTTTAGAAGAGCAGATGATGGGTCTAAGAAAATTCTCTTTGATCAAATTGAAATCGCTTCAGTTGACTATTCACTTATTTATTTTGATGAATTGCCACTGTCACTTGAGAATTTAAACCTTAAAGTAAAATATAAATTACCTCCTAAGGAAAATTGTCAGAAAATTAAATGTCAGTAGTCCTAATTATTAATTTATTGGAGATATTCATGAAAAATATATTACTTATTTTCTTTTTAGTTACTTTTGGAAGAGAAGGATATTCATCTGATGTGCATAAGTTAGAAACAGAGGTTGTTTGTAGAAAAATAGGTTCAAGTTATGTCGTAAAATGTTGTGATGCTTCAGGGGATTGCTGGATAGATTGATTTTAAACAAACTGTTTAAAACCACTAACTTTATAATCAAATATTGATTCAATTAACAAAGAATTAAACACGAAGCCTGACGAAAAGGTTAGGCTTCGTTTTCGCTAGTCAAGTATTTCAATCAATCCAGTTTCACCGTTAATTCGAATTCTCATTCCTGATTTTAATTTTTTCGTGAGTCCTTTAATTCCTACAATCGTCGGAAGGCCCATTTCACGAGCGACAATCGCCGAGTGCGAGAGAAGTCCTCCGCGCTCTACTAAAAGCGCTGACAAAGAAGGATAGAGTGGAATCCAGCCCGGGTCTGTTCGTTCCGTGACTAGGATTTCTCCGTTTAAAGTCATATCGTCGTTTGAATCAATAATAACTTTAACCACACCTTCGATAATTCCCGGTGAACATGGAATCCCTTTCATCTGGTTTGGCAGGAGAGTTGATTCATCAAAAACAACTTCCTCTTCTTTAGGCATGTGTTGGTTGTTCCAATAAACAGGGCCTCTAGTTGCAAATCGAGGAGCGGGCTCCATATCTTTGTATAGTTCGTATTCTGCTTTTCGAACGTCGATGACGAGTCTTAGGTTCTGGATGCTGTTGGTTCCTTCAAGCGCTCCTTTTAATTCTTCGAGCGATAAATAGAAGATATCTTCTTTTTTATCGATGATATTGCTCTTCGTGAAATCTTCACCTATTGCGTAGAACATCGCTCTAACCACCCCGTAAATTCTTGTACGGCAAAAACGTGTGTTTTCTCTGTTCATTACAGCTTGGCGTGCATTTTTTAGCGACCATCTATAGATAATTTTTTTATAACCAGAAATGTTTTGTGTTAACAAGTTTTCTGCAGTCTCTTTAATTTCTTTTTCGCGTTTTTCATATTCATGCAGATCCGTTTGTCCGCAGTTAATTAAGTTTTTTAGGAAAACGAAAAAGAGACCAGGCTCCTGGTGTAAATCTTTTTGCTCCAGCTTCATTTCACTCATACAACGAAAGCCGTAGTTGTCAATATACTCTAAAACCATGTGATAGAATTCCTGAAACTGTGACTGATTTACGGCCTCAAGGCATAATTCGTTAGGAGTATTTAAAATCAATTCTTTTAAAAGTGGTTTTTTGGAAACATAACCAGACATGATAATTAATCTTCTTGTTGGTTCTGCCGATTCCAGATTACCATTACCAGCAAGAAGGTCATTGTTGAAAGATTCACCTAAATGCCCGAGCCACTTGCGCGTAAGCTTCTGGAAAATTCCGTAGTGAACCATGCAAAGAAAATCGTTGATGATGGGAGCGTGCCACTGCCAAAGCATTTCGCGTTCTAAGGCCTGGTAGTGTTCATAAATTCTATCTGCAGAAAGTCTCGAGTAATCGATTCTTCTGAATTTATTGTAGACGATGTGGAATTCCTGCAAGAAAGAATCGACGACGTACTGGATATTAAAATGGAAATAAAGAAATTTGCATCCTGTGATGAATGATCTTAGTTTTGCTCCTGCACCGTTATGGAACTCAGGCGGCTTCACGCGCTCAGCGATTTCGTCTTGCAAGGCCTCATTCGTTCCCATCATGGTTTCCATGAAAGCGCGGTTATATTTGTAGCCGGGAAGAATACTCGTGAGTTTGTACCAGTTTAAAAGATTGTAATAAACGCGGCCGTAAAAAAGACCGAGCATGTTTTTCAGGAAATAATCCATTTCTTTAATGCGCGATTGTGGCACTAATAAAATTTCACAGAACTGAACGTAGACCTGGTGGTAAACGTAGTGAGCGAATCCGTAAGTCAGAGGCATTGTCAGGCCACCGTAACTTTCAACGATGTTCGAGTTATCCCACATGTAAAGAATGCCGCGTGAGTTTTCAATTCCAGTTGTTACCGGACGTGACTGAAGAATAAAAAGTTCCCCGTCGAGAATGGCCCATTCCACATCCTGAGGTCTTCCATAGAAGTTTTCAATTTTAACGGCGATGTCGTGCAGCTCTTGTAAATATTTCGCAGTCAGTGAATCAGCATTTTGTTCATTTAACGGAACTTCTACTTCAAGGCAAGTCTGCTTGCCAGAATCGCGGATAAGCTTTTTTGTTTTTTCGACTACGTTTTTTTCAAATACAGTTCCGTCTTTTTTAGAAAGGACATAAGTGTCTGCATCGAGAAGTCCTGAGACTAAACCTTCACCTACACCATAAACTGAGTTGATAAAAACCTGATCGCTCTTTCCGTTGATCGGGTTGCAGGTAAAAAGAACACCGCTGATATCCGGGTCAACCATTTCCTGAAGAATGACTGAGACTTTAATATTGAGAGTGTCGAGTTTGTTGATTGTCCTGTAGTGAAGTGAGCGCTCTGAATAAGCAGAGGCCCAGCATTCTTTAATGGCCTCAACTGTTTTATCCAGGTCTGAGATATAAAGATAACTGCTCAGCTGTCCGGCAAATGAGTGAAGCGCGCTGTCTTCATCGTGTGCACTTGATCTGACCGAAATTAAATCTTTTTCCAGCCAGGTCCATGCTTTCGCAATCTCTTCATAGATCCCTAAAGGCATGTTAGTTTCAACGATCTTGTTTTTTATTTTTTCAGAAACTTCCAGCATAGAAAAATGCTGATCTAATAAAATATTCTGCAGATAATCCTGAATGCCACTGATTTTTTTAAACTCTTCAAAAAAGTTCGGAGGCAAAGTGATGAACTTAGGAACTTTAATTCCATTTGTCGAT
>JACMRM010000026.1 GCA_014376445.1 Bacteriovorax sp.
AAAACCAAAAGCTCTCATTGCCAGAACCATCAAAGGAAAGGGTATCTCTTTCATGGAAGATGATAATATTTGGCACTACACTCGCTTAGATCAAGAAACATATCAAAAAGCATTAAGTGAGTTGTAAATTATGAGAGAAGTTATATCAAATTTTTTAGCAAAAAATGCTTCTGAAAATAAAAACTTTTATGTCATGTCCGGTGACCATGGTTATGCATTATTTGATGAATTAATAAAAAAAGCGCCAGAACAATTTATCAATACTGGAGTCACTGAGCAAGCAATGGTTGGAGCAGCCGCCGGGATGGCTAAAACCGGTAAAAAGGTTGTCATCTATGGTCTTGCTTCTTTTATTCCAATCAGAGTTCTTGAATTTATCAAAATGAATATTTGCTACGAAAAACTTCCAGTGATCATTCTCGGAGATGGTGCTGGAACTGTCTATACGACTCT
Organism: Bacteriovorax sp.; assembly: GCA_014376445.1. Taxonomy (GTDB): domain Bacteria; phylum Bdellovibrionota; class Bacteriovoracia; order Bacteriovoracales; family Bacteriovoracaceae; genus Bacteriovorax. The sequence continues at coordinate 454 of JACMRM010000026.1, forward strand.
CGGTGCTAGTCATCAATGCGGTGAAGATATAGCCTGCCTAAAAACTTTGCCTATTAAAATTTTCTCTCCCGCAGACAAACATGAAATGAAACTTTGCCTAGACGCAGCTTTTGCTGAAAGTATGCCAACCTATATCCGAATTGGTAAATCTGATAAGCCAGAAATTCATACGACATCTTCGCTTACAAAAATTTCTTCTGCCATTTCATTAACTAATCAATCTAATACTACCGCCATTTTTGCAACTGGATCTATGGTAAGCACGGGCAAAGAACTAGCTACAAAATACAAGCTTTCACTTTACTCGTGCCCAATACTTAATTTTTATGACCAGAACGAATTTTTAGATATTTTGAAACTTTATAAGAATATAATTACGCTCGAAGAGCATTCGGTTCATGGTGGATTTGGGTCAAGCATCGCTGATCTAATTGCAGAAAATGGATTAAATTTAAAACTCAAAAAGTTTGGCATAACAGAATACTTCACGAAAGGATGTGGAAGCTATGAATATGCTACCAAGTTTCACAAGTTGGATTTGATATCTATTGAAGAAAAATTAAAGAGCCTAAAACTAATTTAATTCTCGTCTCGTCATAGAAAATTCGCCTGAAGTTGCAACTACTAAAGGTCAGTTTGTCTTGACATCATCTAGGCGGTAGGAAAAAATTACTTCCGCAAGAACCAGGACTTCAAGGAGAGGTAGTGATCATGAGTATCCAATTAAAAAAACGAATTCTTAAATCAATAATGACTTTATTTCCAGCCACACCCAGCGAAACTGATTTCTCATTACGTGAGATTTTTCATACTGATAAATACATTACAGGATCTAAAGCTTATCAGGATGAAGTAAAATTAGAGACCGCCAAATGGAGATATCAATATGAAAATCAGTTAGCAGTTCCAATGATTGAAAAATATTTTCCAGAATTCGACTTCAAATCTCTTCGTGGAAAAGTTTTATTAGACGTTGGTTGTTACACAGGAGGCCGGTCTATTTTTTACAAAGAACGATATGGAATGTCGAAGGTTATTGGAATAGATATTGATAAGGTATTCAGTGAGGCAGCCTATTTATTTACAGCTAAAAAGAAACAAACAGATGTCGAGTTTCACGTTGGTTTCGCTGAGAACCTTCCTTTTGCAGATAATATTTTTGATGTAATTATTACAACAGATGTTTTTGAGCATGTTCAAGATGTTCAAAAATGCATGCTAGAATGTAAGAGAGTTTTAAAATCAACAGGTGTACTCCTTGTTGCATTTCCACAATATTTACAACCTCTAGAAGCTCACCTAGGTTTAGTGACGAGGGTAAATTTTTTA
>JACMRM010000218.1 GCA_014376445.1 Bacteriovorax sp.
AACTAGTCTTCTCTTTCCTGTTAAATCACATGTGCGTGCCATAAAAAATCCTTATAAAAGATAATAGTTAATTATATAAATTCTTCTTAAAAAGAATCGAAAGAGTAACTCATAAGGGGGACTTTGACAAGGATCTTTCACACTTCTCTTTATTGGGAAGGGGATGATACGATGCGAGAGGCTATTCCTCCTATGAGCACCATCCAGCGATGATAATTCTTTTGCTACTCGTTACAGCTGTCACCATATGCTCAAAACCATAAATTCCTGTCTTGAATAGCATCATCTGGCCTAGTTTTCGGGTGGAAACTGACTGCCATTCCTTATCATTTTTCTTTTTAAATCTCAGCTCTCCCCCGGTTATTAATTCCGGTTTTTCAGTCAACGAAATTGTGAATCCTAAAATCCGTGAGCCGTCGTCGTGCCAGATGCCGTCTTCGTCGGAAGGAGCGCTTCTAATAGCGATGATGTGCTCAATGCTCTCAAAGGTAAGGTAGTTGCGTAGGAACTCAAATAAGGCCCCTCCAGGTCTTTCTGCTTCAAGGAAGTACTGATCTATGGATTGCCAGTTTTGATTGCGAAGCTCTGCTATGATTTTTTCAGGAAGAGGGTAAGTCACTTCTAAAATGTTGGAGTTATCCAGCTCAGTGGAGAGAATCATTTTGATCTCCGTCCTGATCTCCGTCTTCCATGCATTCGTAAATTTTTTCTATTGGAACTCCGGCATCTACCAGAAGCGATTTTACTTTGCCCAGAATCCACAAGCGGGTCGGGCGGTTGTAGCGGATTTTTCCGTCAAAACTTTTGGTGAAATCGTCTGCAAGAAAATCTGAGTCCGGATAATTTTTTTTCACCTGGTGATATACGTTTTTAGTAAAGCGCACGACTCCAATGGAAATGTACCTGATGGCCTCAGCAGGAAGGGCCAGTGTCAGCTGGTTGATGAGCCGAGTGTAGGACTCTGCCAGTTTGTCGTCGTAGATAATTGGATCAAAATGAATTCCGATGGGGAAGCCGAGTTCGTGCAGCTCTCTGATTGCTTCTATGCGGGCCTTTAGGCTTGGTGTTTTTAAATCGTTCATCTTCGCTCTGTGTTCGGGAGCGAGAGAAAAGCTGATAACTATATTTTCCGAAGGCGCAAGTTTTACGAGCTCCTTTATGTTTACTGATTTGGTCCTGAGTTCCAGGTAGGCATTGGGAAGTTCTTTGAAGAGATTGAAATAGTGAGGAAGCTCGCCTGTCAGGTGAGTGAGGGCGAGAGAGTCGCTGTACTCACCGGCGTGAAACCAGATTTTTTCGGAGGGAGAGTTTTTCGCATGTTCTAAACTGAGTTTTTTAATTTCGTTTCCGATTTCTTCGTGGTTGATAAAAAGAACGATATCAGGAGACTGAAAGTAGCCTTGAAGGTAGCAGTAGTTGCATTCGTAAATGCAGTTGTAAGCGTGTACAAAATAATAATGGGGCTCGCCACTTAATCCATAAGCAGGAGGAGCGGGCTTTACTAGCTGACCTTTTTTCTCTCCGATAAATAAATTGAGGTTGGTTCTTTTTTGCAGATAGGGTTTTTTCACTCTACCGAAAACATCTTCAATCTTTTTTATAAATTTAAATTCACTGTTTGGAAATCTCGATTGGATTTCTAAAACTTTCGGATGATTTTCAAGGTGCTCTTCAATGAAGATTTTTTCAAACATCATTGCCGAGATTTCCTGCAAAAATATCTTTGATTTTTTGATAATTAAACTGTTCAAGAGCGAGCTGCAGGCGTTTTTGATCTTTGGTATTTCTAACCTGATAATTGATCTGGATATACTCTTGTTCGAGCTCGGGATCAAAACTCACAGAAGCGCCGGAGTCGAGCAGAGGCTTCAGACTTTGATTTATTTTTTCTTTAATTTTTGTATTGAGTGGATTCAGTCTTTCACTGAGATCATTTAAAAATATTTTACTGAGTTCCTTTGATGTTTTTTCATTGGCATTTGCCTCAATGATTTCATTGGCAATTTTCTTCAAATCAACATCGGAAACGATTTTCTTTAAAGAAAGTCCACGAAGAACAGTAGAAAGTTTTCTCATTTGTGAAGTCGTAAAATAAAATTTTGGATGATGTAGAAAATAATCTTCGATGGAGTCCGTTTTTACTACCAGTTTTACAGGTTTTACTGCAGCTATCTTTGATTCGTATTTTTGGAATTCCAAAAAAAGCTTTTTAGACATGGCCGGAGCTTCGTCTTTGACGAGTTTACACATATCAACACTGTCGGCATTGTCAGAGATAAGTTTTAGTGCGGAAGTTTCAATTTTAAATAAGTGGCCTGCGCTGGCAATCGACCAGAGTTCACGGTCGACGATATCGGCGAAAGCGGAAAGAGTTTTTCTGTCTTCTTTAGAAGCGACTCTCGAGAAAGCAGTTATGCAGTCGATGTTAGTATGATTTTTCGTTGTATAAGATTTGAATTCAGAGCGTTCGGCATTCTGAGCGTAGCTTGATCTGACCCATGCAATATCGCCGACAGAAAGTTTAGAAGTCAAACTTCCAGCGATCCCGATGTTAATCAATTCGGTGATTTCATTTTTAAAAGATGAAAGTACAGCAACCGTTTTTTCACTGGCGTCTTTAGGACCTTCACCGGTGGTCAGCAGATAGGAATTTTTATTTTTAAAAAGGCCGGTGAAATAATATTCCACAGGAACAAGTTCCCACTCATTAAAAAACGCCTGAGCTTCCCCGCGGTGGGCGAAAACTAATAACTTCATTACTCGTACCTCAAGGCATCGATGGTCTGAATGTGTGCGGCCTTTCTTGCCGGCCAGACACCAAATCCGAGCCCGGTAAAAAACGACAGGAAAAAGGCCGGAGGAATAATCCAGAAAGGCGGGCGCATGTCAAAACCTGGAAAAAAGTAGTGAAGAGTGTAGGCAATAATTTCTGAAATGAGAATTCCGATCAGACCGCCGGAAACAGAAATGACGACAGCTTCAATAATAAATTGTTTTAAAATATCACTGCGTCTGGCACCTACGGCGCGTCTTATTCCAATTTCTTTAGTTCGTTCTGTCACGGAAACCAGCATAATATTCATAATACCGATACCGCCGACCAGCATCGAAATGAGTGCGATCGCACCGAGTGCGTACGTCAACATATTTAAAATAGTGTTCATGCTTTCAAGCATCGTCACCTGTGTGATAATGGTGAAATCTTCTTCACCATTGTGACGTTCTTTGAGTATGGCCGTTATATCTTTGACGGCATCATCCAGACCATTTCTACTTTTAGCAGCGGCCCTGATTCCAAATAATCGATCGGTGTTAAAAAGACGAAGGGCAGACTTTGTTGGAATAAAAACCATATCGTCGACGTTAAATCCCATCTTGTCACCGGTGGGTTTAATGATCCCGATAACTCTATGTTCACTGTCGTTGATCTTAACTAGTTTTCCCAGCGCTGTGCCATCGGCGAAAAGATTTTTTTTGACGTTGTAACCTAAGACGACAACACGCTTGCCGGAGTCATCATCTTCTTTGGTGATATAAGTTCCCTGGATAATGATCATGTTAAAAATTTTAACAAACTCTTCATTAGACCCGAGAATATTTATATTGTTAGTCCCTAGTTCGTTTTTAACGGTGCCGGCGCCGAACATAACTCCAGAAACTGCCGAAAGAGAAGTGGCGTATCTTTTTAAAGCTTCCACATCGCTTAAGAGAAATTTTCCTTTACTCGAAGAAACGGGAGGGCCCATCCGTGAGTCTTTGTCCGTTCTTCCCGGTTGAAGCAAAATCATATTGGTGCCGAGGCTTTCAAATTCGTTAGTGATGTAACGTTTGGCCCCTGTTCCGACTGAGACTAAAAGAATAACGGCGCTTACTCCGATAATCATTCCCAGCATCGTAAGCATAGAACGAAGTTTATTTTCCACCAAAGCTTCGAATGAATTGATTATGATTTTTTTGAGGATCATATTTTATCCTCTTGAATCAGACCGTCTGACATTCGCAGGATTCTTTTGCATCTTTTTGCAATATTCTGATCGTGGGTGACGATAATAACTGTCACTCCCTGTTTATTTAAATCTTCAAATAGAGTTAAAATTTCTTCTGATGTTTTTGAATCGAGTGCACCAGTGGGTTCATCGGCCAGTAAAATTTTAGGATTATTTACCAGCGCCCTTGCAATGGCCACACGCTGGCGTTGTCCACCGGAGAGTTCGTTCGGAAGGTGGTGCACGCGTGAAGACAGTCCGACTTTATCCAGTGTATCAAGGGCCATTTGGCGTATGCCTTCATCTGTGAGCGCTTTATTGTATGCCGAGGCATACTGCATAGGCATCTCGACATTTTTTAAAGCCGACGATTTTGGCAGTAAATGAAAACTTTGAAAAACGAAACCAATTTTTTGATTGCGGTAGTGTGATAGGTCATCGTCACTCATTTCGGTTGTATTGATTCCGTCCAGAGTGTAAATACCTGCTGTTGGTAGGTCCAGAAGTCCGATGATATTCATCATCGTCGATTTTCCTGAACCGGACGCACCGACGATCGAAGTGAATTCACCTTCGTTGATTTTAATCGAGACATCGTTTAAGGCATGAATTTCTTCGTCGCCCATCATGAATTTTTTGTGAATGTGACTAAGTTCAATGAGTGCCAATTACAACCACTTTGTTTCTTTTGCTTTTACTTTCATTCCATCAATGAGCTCTACACCGTCCAGCGGCTCTGCAATTAAATCCTCCGGTTTTACACCTTCGAGAATCTCAACACGTTCGTAATTTCCTGCACCCACTTTAACTGTGCGTTTGATGAGTTTAGAATCTTCAATTACAAATACCGAACGATTTTTTCCTACACCGGTTAAGACCATCGCCGGAAGTACATTGGCATTTGCCTTTGTTTCAACCACGATTTCAACATCGGCCGAAGCGCCCACCGGAATGAGGCTTTGGTTTTCCAGAATCTCCAGCTCAATCTGGCTGGTGCGGTCCTGGTCTTTCACGGTTGAAACGAAGGGGACAACTCTGGTCAGTCGCGCTTTGATGACTTGGTTTTTCATCGCCGTCTTGGACTCAAGAAGCTTGTTGAGGCGCG
>JACMRM010000219.1 GCA_014376445.1 Bacteriovorax sp.
ATAGGCTTGAGAGCTATACTGAGCATGATATCCTAGATTTTTAATTTCAGATCACTCTGACAAACTTTCAAAACAACCTAGAATCCGCTTTTGCTACTGCGTCGTCGCCTGCGACAAAGGGCGCACTTGTAATGGAATTAGTAGCCGTTATCGAGCCAAAAGCGGTACTCTTTGAAGGAATGTAGAGCTAGAATGTGCCGCTTTGTTTATAGCGGGGTTTGCGAGTAAAGTTAGTATAAGTGCTCTGTTATTTAGTTTCGGATCCTTCTCTAAAGATCCGCAGACAAAGTATTCAAAAGTTAATTAGATAGTACAATGTTAATGAGTTTGAAAGGATATGCTTATGTTTAAAAAAATGCTTGATTGGTTCTCAAACGACTTGGCCATCGATCTCGGGACGGCCAACACTTTAGTTTACGCAAAAGATCGTGGGATCATTGTGAACGAGCCTTCAGTGGTTGCGGTTCACCAGGGTTTCAGAGGCGAGCAGAAAGTTCTTGCCGTTGGTAAAGCAGCCAAGGAAATGCTCGGTAGGACTCCGGGTTCAATCAAGGCGATTCGTCCGATGAAAGATGGAGTTATCGCTGACTTCGAAGTCACTCAAGCGATGCTTAAGTATTTTATCCAGAAGTCTCTCAATGGTTCAAAACTCATTAAGCCCAGAATTATTATTTGTATCCCTTTCGGGATCACGCAGGTTGAAAAACGTGCGGTGAAAGAATCTGCTGAACAGGCCGGTGCCCGTGAAGTTTACTTGATCGAAGAGCCAATGGCGGCGGCGATCGGTGCAGGTCTTCCGATCACTGATCCCTCTGGGAACATGATAGTTGATATCGGTGGCGGGACAACTGAAGTTGCCGTCATCTCTCTCGGTGGTATCGTTTACTCTAAATCAGTCCGTGTTGCTGGAGATAAGTTTGACGAAGCGATCGTCTCTTACATCAAGAAAAAATACTCGCTCCTCATCGGGGAAAGAACGGCAGAGATGATCAAGATCTCTATCGGTAACGCTTATCCGTTCGATGATGAAGTGAAGACCTATGAAGTTAAGGGCCGCGATTTAATCGCTGGCGCTCCAAAGACAATCGAAGTGACTTCAGATGAAATCCGTGAAGCTCTTGCAGATCCTATCTCTGAAGTGGTTGAGGCTATAAAAATTTCTCTTGAAAAAACTCCTCCTGAACTAGCCGCTGATATCGTTGATAACGGAATCATCTTAGCTGGCGGTGGTGCTCTTCTAGCTAACCTGGATGTACTGATCAAGGAAAAAACAGGTCTTCCGGTTTCAATCGCTGAAGATCCTCTTACTTGTGTTGTTCGTGGCTGCGGAAAAGTTTTAGAGTCAATAGAACTTCTAAGACAAGTAACGATTACTTAAAACGAGAGAGGCCTTCATGGCAGAATGCTCTACTCGGGCCAAAATTAATTTTATAAAGTTAAAACAAGAGGAGCTATCATCAAAGATAGCTCTTTTAGTTTCTGAGAACGGTCGGATCATCTTCTGGAAAGCGGCTCCGCGCTACTATGAAGGGAAGGCAACATGCTTTGATATTCGTCAGAATAAAACTTATCTCACTATCGGGGATTGCAATATTCATCGTAGACTTACGAATGAGCGTGTCTGCCTGAACTTCACGATTAATGATATTGATTATTTTCTACGTGGAATGGTTGTCGAGCAGATGGAGGAAAATCTGCAGATGGTTATCGAGCTGGAAGACGAATGTTTTCGTGTCGAAAAAAGAAATAGAGAGAGACTTCATACCTATCCAGTCTATGAAGTGTATGCATATTTAAAATATCAAAAACAAAAAACTAATAATGTAGTGTTCTTCAATAAAAAAGAGCAACAGACTACTGATTTTTTTTCTGAAATCGATAATATTCAGAAAAATAAGCTTCAGAGTTTAACTAACGACCTTCATATGGAAGAAAGTGAAGATCTCGTGGGATTCAGAGTTGAAGATCTATCTTCTTCAGGATTGAGCTTTTTTGCCAATACTAAAGAGAAGGAGCATATCCTCGATGCTTTTGGTGACAAAAAATTCACAATGATTTTAAATTTTGAAATGCAGGTCTTTAATCTTGAAGATGCAAATATCGTTTATAAAATTAATTATATCAATTCACAGTTCTCAGGTGTTCCAATGTACAAAATCGGAATTAACTTTAAATTAAGTCCTGTCCTGAAGAGAAAAATTGAAGATCATTCCGGTATCACTGTAGACATGGTTGATTATCAAAAAGAATTTGAAGAGTTTATTAAGAATGAATAAATTTTTTTTATCTGTTTTTTTACTTTTAATCATTCTTTCTTCATGCAGCGGCATGAGACAGAAGAAAGTTGAAGAGCAGCTAAAAGGAAATGAAGACAGCTTTAATTATACTGATAAGAACGGCCAGTTCCTGGTGAAGAGCGCATCCGGCTATGATAAAAAAAATAAAGCCTTTTATACAAAAAAGACATTGGAAATTCCCGGGCGTCAGAAAGATAGGATTCTCGAACAAAGTGTTGTTATTTCTTCTGTTGGTACATTGAAAAAAACCATACCGATACTGAGACCTAAAATCTCCCAGTACAATGTCTGGTTTGATGGAAAAAAATACTCTTCTGAGTTAAAAATCAATGTCGCTAAAAAAGCCATTGATGTGCGTATGACAAGCCCTGAATCCCAATGGAATGGAACCAAGCAGGTGAAGTTTCCAAGTTCAAAAACCCTTCCGTGCTTTTTCTCTCAGGTGATTGAATGTGCAAAAATTTCCGGCTTCATAAAAAAAGCCACTGACAAAAAAACAGGTGTAATGAATTTTGTTGTGATTTGGGAAGGATATCCTTATTTAAACGAAACGTTTACAGATTTTCCAAGTGAGCTTTTTTCAAATGCACAGCTTGAGTACGATGGTAAAACGAAACAGCAGGAAAGAAGATTTAATCTTCGAGTGGCCGGACAGTCTATTTTTTATGTTTTAAACGACAAGGATGTTATGACAAAAATGTTCTGGGTCAGTCAGGGGATTACAATTACCAGTAAGTCTCTTGCTAAAGAAGAGCTAGTTCCTGATGATGCTGGCGGTGAAAGTGAGTAGGCTGCTGCAGAAAGCAATTTATGCTTTTGTAACAATTTTTGTCGCTTTAACGACAATTTTTTTCGTCATCAGACTTTCACCGGGTGATCCTGTTGAAACTGTTCTGGGAGGCAAGGCCACGCAGGAAGAAATGACAAAATTGAAAGCTCAGCTCGGGCTCGATCTGCCGATGCATTCGCAGTATAAAAATTATCTTACAGGTCTTGTTCACGGTGACCTTGGAAAAACTATTTTTGGAAACAAAGATGTTAAAGATCAGATGAAACAAAGGATGGCACCAACAGTGATTCTTGCAGCTACATCTGTAAGTTTTGCAGCTGTCATCGGGATTTTTTTGGGGATAATGGCCGGTTATAAAAAAAATAAAAACTTTGATAAATTTTCACGATTGATTTCACTCTTTGCCTTATCATTTCCAATATTTTCACTCGCGCCTCTAATGGTGCTTATTTTTTCAGTTAAACTTAACTGGCTTCCTGTTTCTGAATGGGGAACTTTGAAGCATATGGTTCTCCCTATCATTACACTGGTTATTCCTTTGAGTGCAATTGTCATGAGAGTGACGAGAAATAAATATCTGGAAGAAGCACACTCTCAATGGGTCATGGTCACACGTTCGAAAGGACTTAGTGATGTAGCTATTTTATTACGTATTTTAAAAGTATGCCTTCCGACAATTCTGAATGTTGTTTCGATTCAGCTTTCAGTTGTGATCGCGGGAACAATGATTACAGAAACGATTTTTGATATACCTGGAATGGGATCACTTTTATTTGATGGAATTCAAAATCGTGATTATCCAATCGTTCAGGGAGTTATTGTATACTCCACAGTAACGTATATGATTATTTATTTCCTTGTAGATTTCCTCAACGAAAAACTAGACCCAAGAACACAGAGCTAGGAGTTTATGTTTAAACGAAAACTTACCAGCGAAATGAAATGGGGATTTGGAATTCTCGGACTTTATGGGCTCTGGGCGATTGCCTGGTTCATCTACAGCTATTTAATCAAAGGATTTATTTTTAAACCTTATGTTCCGGAGTTGAACATGAAGGTAGAGCTCGCCCTTCCTTTTACAAAAGGTCTGGTACTCGGCGCTGATTTACTGGGAAGATCTCTTCTTGAAGTTTTATCTGCAGGCCTGACTTATTCATTAACACTTTCTTTTATTGTTACTATTGTTACAGCTTCAATCGGAATTTTTATGGGCTACATGGCCGTCAGAGCTCCGAGCTGGTTTAAAATGCTTTTTGATTTATCAATCAATTTAGTTTTTATTTTCCCGAGTATTTTAATTGCTATTATGATCATGGCCGTTACCGGTCAGTCGATGAAAGGTTTAATTTTTGCGATGGTTATTACCGGATGGTCAGGTTATGCAAAGATTGCCAGAGGAGAGTCAAAAAGAGTTCTTGCTTTAACTTATGTTGAAGGAGCACGGGCGATTGGTATTGGAGAAATCAGATTATTTTTTACATTGATTATTCCGGCAATTCTTCCGGTATTGATTGTAAATATGGTTTTAGGAATTAGTGGTGTTATAATCAGTGAAGCAGCTCTGGGATTTTTAGGACTCGGCGGAAGTCCCTACTCATGGGGAACGATGCTATCAGCCGCTAAAACTGTTTTACTTGAAGCGCCTCACATCGCAATGATTTTAAGTTTAACAATGGCCGGATTAATTATTGGTTTAAATTTATTAGGAGATGGACTCCGAGATTATCTCGATCCAAATAAAGGTTAAGTATGACTCAATTAGGACAACTTGTTTTTACCGGACTCAGTGGCCTTACACTGACTGAAGAAGAAAAGAAATTTATCGAAAAAGAAGATATAGGCGGAGTCATTCTTTTTTCTAAAAATTATGAGACTCCAGCTCAACTTGCTGAACTTGTAAATAATATCCAGGTTCTGAGAAAAGAGTATCCTCTTTTTATTTGCACTGATCATGAAGGTGGAAGAGTTGTAAGATTTAAAACACAATTTACGCAATTTCCTCCAATGTTGGAAATAGCCAAGCTGGATTCTCCCAAATTGGTGTTTGAAGTGGCAACGATCATGGCAGAAGAACTTTTGGCATGCGGAGTGAATTTAAATTTAGCTCCTGTCTGTGATATCTGGAATAATGATCAGAATAAAGTTATCTGGGACAGAGCTTTTGGTACAGATCACGAAACAGTTTCTAAATTTATCTCATCAATGATCAGAGGATTTGAAACGAATCATTTAATGTCTTGTGCGAAACACTTTCCAGGACATGGAAACACATTAAAAGATTCCCACTACGACCTACCGATAGTAAAGAAACCTTTAGAAGATATCAGAAATGAAGAGCTTCAACCTTTTATCAAAGCTGTAAAAGCAAGAGTTGATATGATCATGATGGCCCACATAATTGTAGAAGATATTGATCCTGAACTTCCATGTTCACTATCGCCCAAAGCTCATCAGCTTCTTCGATCCGAACTTAAGTATAAAGGACTTATTCTTTCCGATGATATGCAGATGGGCGCAATCACAGCTCACCGTGGAACCGGCGAAGCTGCAATGATGGCAATTAAAGCAGGAAGTGATTTAGTTGAGTATAGAGATATGGCTGAAGCGATGCTTGGGCTTGAAGGATTGAAAAAAGCGCAAAAAGATAAAACAATTAAGGCAACTGAATTTGCAGATAGACTTAACCGCATTGAAGATGCAAAAAAAGCCTACTTTACAGAGTATAAACCGATCTACGTTCCAGATTTAGAAAAAAAATTCAATCGCAAACAAACCCAGCTTTTTATTGAAGACTTAAAAAAGAAAATCGCAGAAAAAAATAGCAGATAAACATTCTCGGTTATCAACTACCTACTGGACAATATTTCCACATATCACGCCTCTCATCAGAATTTTGTTTTATCTGATATCATTAACTTATGATGGAGATAGAATGCAGAAGGCCCTGACTGGCGTTATCATTTTTCTGTTATCTTTTATGTCTGTAACAGCGTTTGCAGATTTTAGAGATTTAACAGAAGATCAAAAATTTGAACTTTATAATGAGTCCTGCGAAAAAGAGCAGTTTGCAAGTTGTTATCAAGTTGGGCATTGGTATTTAAAAAACAAAAGACAAAATCCAAAAGAAATTAGAAAGCTTCAGGAGGAATTGAGCCCTCTTGCAGATGAGCTGCATGGAATACAGGCAGATAATAAACTCCGCAATGAAAGTGAAAGAGTGACATTGCCGCTTGAAAAGATTCAGCGTTATAAAGAATTACAAAGTATTTTATCAGAAGAGCAGCAAGCAGCTATTTCACAGAAAGCAGCAATGGAAGCATTGAAAAAAGCTTGTGATGGCGGTGAGAAAGTTGCTTGTAAAGAATTATCGGGAAAAATAAATTACGAAGGAGCAAGCTTTCTTTACTGGACGGCACTTATTCTTATTGGTCTAGCAGTTTTTCTTATTTCGAAAACAATTTTTCAAGATGAAGATACATTCCAGGCCCAAGAGAAACTTGAAGATAGCAGGGCGCAGAATGATGATATTGCAAAACATGGCTTTATTTTAAGATATTCACGTCCATTTTTTAAACGTTATTTCAGTCCGATTGTTTCCGGAATGAAAAATAAAAAACGCTTTAAGGAGAAATACCGTAGAAAGCTTGCAGCCGCAGGTCTTACAAATATTTTAACGCCTGAAGATTTTTTTGCATTTAAACTTTTTCTTATAATAGGATTTCCTATTTTATTTATGGTGATCAGAACTTTTATCGAAGAGACATGGTCTCTTCAGTTAATTCCTGTTCTGGCATGCATTGGATTTTTTTATCCGGATTTCTGGATCAGTGGAAAAATTACTAATCGACAAGGGCAAATCATCAGATCAATGCCTTTTGGTGTGGATATGCTTGCGCTTTCAGTTGAGGCCGGTTTGGATTTCGTTGCCGCAATGGCGAAGGTAATTGAGAAAGCAAAATCCAACCCATTGACTGAAGAATTTGAAATTGTAATTAGAGAAATTAAAATTGGTGCCAGCAGAGCGGAAGCCTTGAGAAATATGGCATGGAGAATTGACCTCATTCAAATTTCATCTTTTTGTGCGACATTGATTGCAGCTGATTCAGTGGGAGCATCAATCGGTCCGATTTTAAAATCACTAGCAGTTGAAATTCGGCAGAAAAAATCTGCAGAAGTAGAAAAAGCCGGAGCAACTGCAGCGACTAAAATTCTTTTCCCGATGTTGTTTTTAATTGTTCCTTCAGTCCTTATGATTGTATTCGCTCCGATTGTTCTGGAGATGATCGGTGGAAAATAAAATCTATAACTTAAAATCAGCAACCGGCGAAATCATCTGCCACAAAATGATTGTTGCGAGCAATATCCTTTCACGAATGAAAGGCTTGATGTTTTCAGCCAAGCTTCCTGATTGTGACGGTTTTTTAATAAGCCCATGCAATTCTATACATACTTTTTTTATGCTTTATCCCTTGGATATCGTTTTTATGGATAAGGATTTTAAGATTGTAAAAGTTCTTTATAATTTGAATCCATGGAGAATGACCTGGATTTACTTCAGCTCTCATCAGGTATTGGAGATGAAAGCAGGAACACTAAAAAAGAATTTGAACCAGGGTGATACACTTGAGGCCATATGTATAAGTTAGTCGTTGTAGGTGGAAAATTGAGAGGCCAGGAATATGTCCTGAAAAATGGGGATAATATTCTTGGTAGGGACTCGTCTTGCGATATTCATTTTGCAGTAGAAGGTGTTTCAAAAAAACATGCAAGCATCACTGTTGCTGGTGATGTGATCTATGTCGCCGACCTAGGAAGTGCCAATGGTACATTTCTTAACGGAAGAATTGTAAAAAAGGCGACAATGAAGACCGGAGATAAGATCGGACTTCCGAATTCCATTTTACAAGTTGTTTATGTCCAGGAAAAAAAGATCGTCGTTAAAAAGAAGATAGCTTCTCAACGTGAAAAAGAAGAAACGATAGATGAAATTCTTCACGGTGGAACTCCTCCTGAGAATATCGTTGGAAAAATCTTCTGGGGATTTAAATATAAAGTGATGCCATTCATTCATGGTGTAAACCAAGAATATGAGTGGCGAATTCTGTTGGCCATTTTTACCGCAGCATTTGCTCTTATTACAATTACACTGACGATTGGTCCGGTTCTTAAAGATTCGCGAGCGGTATTAATGAATGAGATTCGTATTCGCGGAACTCACTATGCTGAAGAAATCAGCAGAACAAATACAAAAGCGCTTGAGCAAAAAACCCTGGAGCGTGTTGATACATCTTTCCTCGATGGTGCAAGTCAGGATGGGGTTGAATCTTACGAATTGATCGATCTGGACGGACGTATTTTGAGGCCAATTTCAAGACTGAATGAATATTCTAATGATCCTGTGTCTGTCCAGATTAAAGAGTGGTTTGCTATTCCAAGAAATAGAAACCAGAAAGATGCAAAAATTCTTTCCCTTGAAGGAGGAAAGATCGGTATTGGAAAGCAAATATTTATCTACGACCCTAAAACAGGAACACAGGAATCAGTAGGTATCATTGCTATCAGGTTTGCACCAAGTACTTTAACTGCTGAAGCTTCTAAAAGTACAAGACTTTATCTTGAATCACTTGTGACTTCCCTGCTGGTGGGAATTCTGTTCTTTGGAATTGTTTATTACTTAACTTTAAGGCCCATTGAAGAGCTTCGTTTCCAAATTGAAGAAGGATTGAGAGGTCGGAGAAGAAGTGTCGAAAGTAAACTTCTCTTCGAAGAATTTAATCCAGTGAGAAACGCCATCAATACGGGTCTACAAAGAATTCGTGAATTACAACGAGATGAAACTGATATTGATCCTAATGATATTGAAAGCGATGATACCTATGTGAATACAATGTTGGAATTCATGAACGGATCGTCTGGCCCAGTTATCGTTTTAAACTCATCTAAAAATCTGGTGAAAATTAATAACCAAGCTGAAGATATATGCGGTATCAGACAATCAATGTCAGAAGGAATGAATATTCTCGATATTACTAAAGAGCGCGGTTTTGCTGCAACACTGATTGAATTATGTGACAACTCAGCCAACAACGGCGGAACTTCTCAAACTGGACATTATGAACTGCAAGGAAAGCCTTATAATATTTTTGTTAATTCGATGATGGGAAAAGATAATTTTGCGAAAGGATTTTATATTTCCTTTGTGCATGATCATTAATAGGTAAAGATGGCAGGAAACGTAAGAGTAACGACAGAGCTGAAAAATCCATCAGAGATGGGTATGCACTATCGTCTTCTTTGTATGACAGGACCGAATAAAGGAAAAGTTTATTATCTAATCGGGAAGAGGGCCGTTATCGGTCGAGGTGATACTGCTGATATTCAGATTGTCGACACTAAAATATCACGTGAACACGCTGAACTTTCTTTCGCAGATAATGCTTATACCATTACAGATCTTGGTGCATCGAATGGAATCATTGTTAATGATTCAAAGGTTAAGCAAAAAAAATTGCATGATGGTGAGAAGCTTGTCATCGGACAAACGGTTTTTAAATATAATGTCATTCAAGTCACTCAATCGAACGAAATGATTATTGCTGAAGCCAACCCTGATTCAGCAATGGCAAAAGAAATTAAAAAAGGTGTGAAGGTAAAAGCTCCTTCAAGAATCCCCAAGGGTGAAGAGGATTTTAAAGTTGAAAAGGTTGATGTAAAAAATACTAACAAGAATCGCAATATTATCTTTGCAGTTATTGCAGTGGCAATTCTTTTTATCCTTTTCAGCGGCGGGGATGAAAAAGTAAAAATTAAAGGTGGGAAATCCGGTAATAAAGGTGACCTGGAAATTTTTAATGAACAAATGGTAGTGAAGCCAACTAAAGATGATGCTGATGTAAAAAAGAAACTTGATGCTTTAATTCACAGCGGTCGTAGAGAGTTCAGTGAAGGTAATTACTTCAGGGCAATGGAAGATTTCAGGCTTGCACTTCTTTTAAGCCCTGGAAATGGTCAGGCAAGTTTTTATCAGTCAAAAGCAAAGCAAAGGCTGGATGAAGAAATAACTAATAACTTTGAAAAAGGTGCACAAGAACAGGATGCAAAAAAATTTCAGGCAGCGATTGTTTCGTTTTGTAGTGTGGCCCAGTTAATTAAAGAATACCCGGATGATGAAAGATATAAGAATGCGATGTTGAAACTTAGTGCGATTGAGTCAGCACTGGGGATGGAGAAAGGTGAAATTAAGTGTTTTAAAGAGAAATCAGCTAATTCAGGAAATTGATTTAGGTAAAGATGTTCTCGCACATGATTATTCAGAAACAGTTTTTTTGATCGGAAGATCGAAAGATTGCCATATTGTTCTCGATGATAAAAAAATATCTCGCGAGCACGCACGTATAATTCATAAAAGTGGAAAATGGTTTATTGAAAAAACCAATCCTAATAATGCCTGCCAGATTAACGGTGAAGAGTTTGACCGCCATGAATTGGAAACTGGAGATATTTTCACGACAGAAGCCTTCAGTATTTCTGCTATGCCGGAAGCAGATAAAGAATCAGTTCAGATACAATCACCTATATCTGTTATTGCACCTATGCCAGTGGTAAAAGTAGAAGCTCCTCCACTGAAAATAAATACGAAACCATCTGCCAGAAGCAACAGTACAGCAACTGATTTAAATATTGAAAACATAAAGAATAGCGAAACAGATGAGATTGTGGATAGTAATTCTACCGGTGAGATTGATTTAAGCGAACTTCAGACAACATCTGCAAATGCTGACGACACTGAATTTCAGGATGAACCTGAAGACGACTTAGGACTGAATCTCAGCGGGAATAATAACCATACACTCGTAAATCAAGATACAGATGCAGATATTGTTATTGCTGAAAATAATTTTGAAGCACCTACAGAAGATGAAAATGCATACTCCCTGGAGAATATCGACAGCAACAGCGATGATGAAAGTACAAAAGTTATGCAGTCGTTTGCTTCGATCTATCTGGAGCTTTTTGGTGATACCGCACCTTACGACAGATATATTGTTGAAAATGAAAAAACTTTTATCGGTCGTGACTCGAGCAAATGCCAGATCATCTTAAATGATTCTGAAGTATCTACTGTCCATGCTGTCCTGACAAAAAATAATATTATGGTAACACTGGAAGATTTAAATTCTTCCAACGGAACAATTCATAAAGGCGACCGGATTAACAAGGTTATCCTTGGACACAATGATGAATTTGTCATTGGAGGTGTTACATTTACGCTGAAAATCAGGTCCGAATTTTTAAGAGATGAAAGCTCGACTTTGATGGCCGTCGATGAAAATCAGACAGTCGAAGTAGAAGAAGTTGTAGAGGTTGAGACTGAAGAGGGTGAGCATCTTGATGCACTTGGTGAGATGGTTACTAACGAGCCGGAGGAAAAATCTTTCATTAAGCGCATCTGGAAAAATGAAGAAAAAAGAAAGAAAGCAATTTATGCAATCGTTGTTCTAGTGCTTGCATATGTTTTCCTTGCCCCGGATGACAAGCCAGTAATTCCGGCCACGAAAAAAACGATCGCTAAAAAAGTTAAAGACATGCCTACTAATAAAACTTCCCAAAAGATACTGACAGAAGAACAAAGTCGCTCTTTTTCAGCACTCTATGAAATCGGGAAGGATCATTATCAGCACGGACGTTACAGAGAAGCGCTGAACGAGCTTCAAAAAATTGCAGCTGTTGATCCGAATTTTAATTCAAGTCTGCAGTCCTTAATCTCACTTTCGAAAGAAGGTTTAAGTAAAATTGAAGAAGAAGAAAAAAAGAGGCAGGCAGAAATTCAGTCAGCTGAAAGAAAGGCTAAAGTTAAAGCGCTGATTGAAGCAGCCCGTGAATATACAAAAGATCGTAGAGTAGATCTTGCGACAAAAACCTTTACTGAAATCACCCAGCTTGAACCGGAAAATCTTGAAGTTACGAGAATGAAGCTGGAGCTTGAAGACTGGCAGAAAGAAAAGCAGAGAAAAGAGCTACAAGAAGTTACGAAGAAAAAAGAGCGCGAGTATAAGGTTGAAAAGCTGAAAGCTGGAAAAACTCTTTATTTACAAAAAGAATGGTTTAAGGCCATTGGTAAGTTGGAGGATTTTCTTCGCATTAAAGATATGGATGATGATCTTACGACTGAAGCAACAGAGATGCTGAAAGTTTCAAGAGAGGAATTGAATTCAGCTGTTGCGCCTCTTATTGGAAAAGCGAAGTCTCTTCTGGAAGGACAGGACTTGAAAGGAGCGTATGAAGTTTATCAGCAGATTTTAAGAATCGAGCCTTCAAATGCAGAATCATTGAATCAAGTTGGCGATATCAGAGAACAGCTGGCAAATCGTGCGAGAAAAATTTATCGTGAAGCCATCATTGCTGAATCGTTAAGCTTGTTCCAGGATGCAAAAGAAAAATTCCAGGAAGTTCAGCAGATCTCTCCTGTCGACAGTGCATATTACAAAAAGGCTTCTGAAAAACTCAGAGATTATCTGGAATAAAATATGATTGAATTAAAAAGTTATGGAATGCAATCACATCAAGGACCTCATTTAAATTTAAACGAAGATTTAGTGGAAGCTGATCTGATTAATAATTTATTTATGGTTATTGATGGTTTCGGCGGGTCTAATATCGGCGATCGTGCAGCAATGATGATAAGAGATCACTTAAAAAGATCTTACACAAAAATTGCGATTGATCCTGAAGCTACTCTGCCATTTTTTTATAGCCACAAATATTTGATTGAAGGAAATGCATTAATCAATGCATTTTATACTGCTCATCAAAACATCAACCGTGACAACGAATCAAAAAGTTTAAATAACCGCGGAGGCGGATCAGTGATAGCAGCTGCCGTGGCCGAAAATATTTTAACTCTGGTATCAACAGGTAACTGCGTAGCTTACTTGTATAGAAAAGGTCATTTGAGTATTGAAGTTTTGCCGGATTCACTGGCGAATCTGAGCCGAGATCAGTATCAATCGCATCTGCATTCGGTCCCGATGAGTGGCGTAGGTCTTTTTGAAGACCTTCATTATGCTGTCCGTGAATTAAAAATTACTAAAGGGGATATCGTCGTTATGCTGACAGACGGTGCTTATTCACGACTTAACACTGATGAAATCAAATACACTATTGAGAAAAATCTGGAAAGCGAACTTGATGCCATTAAGGAATTGTTCAAATTATCTAATGATCGTGGCAATCTCGATAACCAGTCTGCAATCATTTTACAGTTTTAATAAGGGACTATTTTAGTAGGAAACAGATTAACTTTAACATTGATTAAGAAGCTGATTTAGTTAAGAATAGTTTAAAGAGGATGAATATGACATCAAGAATTCTAGTGGCAGATGATAGTTTAACTATACAAAAAGTTATCGGTATAACGTTAGCAAACAGCGGATATGAGCTGGTTGAATGTGTTAATGAAGAAGAATTATTCCGAAAAATTCAGTCGAACCATTTTGATCTTATTTTATTAGACTTTAATCTTTCTGACTCACGATCAGGGTATGAACTCTCAAAACAAATTAACAACGTCATGCCAGGAGCAGCTATTATTGTGATGCTCGGAACTTTTGACACAATTGATGAAGGCCAGTTCAGTTCCTGTGGTATCTCAGATAAAATCGTTAAACCTTTTGAGAGCAGCAAGTTTATCAAAAAATGCCGTGATCTTCTTGAAGGTGTAAGACCGATACCTGTTATTACAGCAGAAAAGAAAACAGAATCAAATGATCTCTTCAGTTCAAGCGATTCGAATGATGATCTTGATTTATGGACAGTCGATGCTCCGAAAATATCTTCGCATGAAGAAGGACAAGTGGAGCATGCTTATGAAGTCATTGAATCGGTCAGTCTTGATCCTCTAACGAGTGAAATTGAAGGATGGGGATTTGCTGCCAGTACACAATTGGAAGATAAATTTAATAAATCATTTCCACCTGTTATTGAAGAAAATTTTGTTGAACATAATATTCTTGATAGACTTCAGTCTTCTTCAAGTTTTGCACAATTTGAAAGTGGAATTGATGATGATGAGACCGATCCTTCATTTGAAGTGCCTGAAGATTTAAACCGTAACCTATTGACTGAAATTGATGAAGAAATTTCAGCAGAAGCTTTCTGGGCGGTTGATGAAGTAGTTCCTGTAAAAGCTGAAGAATATAAAGATATTCTTGAAACAAACCTTGAAGAAGTAACAGCAGATTTGACTGATACAATCCATTTGTTTAAAGAAAATGAATTGTCGAAAAAAGCTGCCTCAAAAGTTGTCCCGGCTGCTCATCACGATGAAGCTGATACAATTATCCACATGGACCAGGATGAGCTTGTGGAAAAACTCAAAATATCTCTGCGCCCGATGATTGAAGAACTGGTGCGCGAGTTCTGCAAACAGAATGCTGAAAAAATTGCATGGGAAGTGATTCCGGATCTGGCAGAAAATTTAATCAGAAAAGAGCTGAAAGAAATTTCAGATTCAGTTCAGCATTAAAATTTCCTATAGAATCTTAAGAGAGCTTGAAAGAAAAGCGCGGTAGACGCCGTTAATTTCAACTAATGCTTCACCGTTTTTTCCGATTCCTATGAATTTTCCTTCATAGTCGAACCCGTCATCATCAATGCTTACTTGCTTTCCGATGTGGAAGCAGGTTTGATAAAACTGTGCCTGTATTTCAGCGATATTATTAATTCTATTTTTCAAAATAAAACTGAAAAGTTTTGCAGGAATATTTTTTTGATCATTTGCTGTTAATTTTAATCTATCTGAAACATTTCCTAAGCCATGTTTGTAATGTTTAGGTACAGAAACTTCAGGCAGTGAACCAATGTTGAGCCCAACGCCCACAATGACAGTTTCCGAATCAATGTACTGAGCGATAATACCGCAGCATTTTTTTCCTTCACTCGTTAAAAGATCATTGGGCCATTTCAGGGAAATAGAAACACCGTATTCTTTTTTTAAGAACGCAGAAGTCAAAAAACCGATTTCAATTGGAGTAATCGTGGGCACTGGATTGGGTTTCATCGTAAAACTCATCGCAATGCTATTAGCATACGAATCCCACTGACTGCCTTTCCTTCCAATGCCAAGCGTTTGTTCTGATGTAGAAATAAGAATTTCGCAGTCGTGGCTTTTTAATTCGACTAAGTTATCGCGAAGATAAATTTGAGTGGAGTGGATTGTATCAAAATGTGTATGGTACATTGTAATTTGATTGTGTTCAGGCTTAAAATGTTTCTAATATTCCGGCTAAATTAACTCAAAGGAAAAATAATGTCATCTTATACTGACTTAATTGAACGTAGCACCCCAAGAAAAATTCAATACACCGTAAATCCTAACCCTTATGCAAAAGGCTCTGTGATCGTAGAATGCGGCAATACAAAAGTTTACGTGACAGTATCAGTTGAGGAAGGCGTTCCTCCTTTTTTAAAAGGGAAGGGAGAAGGCTGGTTGACTGCCGAATACTCTATGCTTCCATCAGCGACACATTCAAGAAATAAACGCGAGAGAAACGGTGCGAGCGGAAGAACTCAAGAGATCCAAAGATTAATTGGAAGAGCATTAAGATCAATCGTTGATATGAAAAAACTTGGCGAAAGAACAGTGCAGATTGATTGTGATGTTATTGTTGCGGACGGCGGAACCCGTACAACTTCCATCTCCGGTGCCTACGTTGCTTTATGTCTTGCCGTAAAAAAATTAATGGATGAAAAACTAATCAAAGAAAATCCAATAATTGAACAGCTTGCTGCAATCAGTGTCGGTATCAATAAAAATGGAAAAGCGATTGCTGATTTAAATTACGAAGAAGATTCTTCATGCGAAACAGATATGAATATTGTCATGACTCGCGGTGGGAAGTTCGTTGAAATTCAGGGGACAGCGGAAAAAAATCCATTCTCACATGATCAAATGCTAGCACTTCTTGATTGTGCAAAATCTTCTCTGGACGTTGTTTTTAAAAAACAAGATGAGATTTTAAAATAATGATCGAATTAATTCTTGCCTCTGGAAATGTACATAAAGCAGAAGAGTTCGCTGAACTTTTTGATCCAAAATTAATTACTGTTAAAGCGGCGTTAGAAAAACTGGATGTCGTTGAAAACGGTGAAACTTATTTTGAAAATGCTTTGTTAAAAGCAAAGGCCTACTACGATAAATTTAAAGTGCCGGTGATTGCCGACGACTCAGGATTAAACGTAGCGGCCCTTCCAAATGAAATGGGTTTGCATTCAGCCCGTTTTGGCGGTGCAGGTTTAAATGACCGTGAGCGAGCTGAGCTTCTGCTTAAAAAAATGGACGGCAAAACATCGCGAGAAGCTTTTTTCAGCTGCGTTTTATGCGTTTATATGAACGAAAAAGAAATCTTCTATTTTGAAGGAAGAATGAATGGCTCTATCGGCTATAGTTATAGAGGTTCAACAGGTTTTGGTTACGACCCTGTATTTATTCCTGCAGACAAGGCGGAAGAAGGTCTCACTGTCGCGGAATTGCATGAATGGAAACAAAAAAACTCTCACAGAGCTGTGGCCACGAGCTTCGCTCAAAAGTTTTTGGGCCAAAGAAATTAGAAAAAATCTTTGCCAAGCGGTCTCTCATGCCATATATATGTAGCCTGTCTTTTTTGATTTTCTTTATTGTCGGAGCGTAGCGCAGTTTGGTAGCGCATCTGCTTTGGGAGCAGAGGGTCGGAGGTTCGAATCCTCTCGCTCCGACCATTTAGAAATCAGTCTTTGTTATTCAGTCATCAGCTCAGTTATAATTCACACAGAAAATTGTTAACCGGGCACTTCATTGAGTTCAAAAAAAATTTATATTTTCGTTCCAGGCTACTATGGCACCACTTTAGTTGATCCAAAGTCAGGGCGCGAAATCTGGGGTGACGCCAGAGAAATATTTTTGGGAAGAAAAACTCTTGCGATGCCGATTCCAGGAATGAAAATTAAAGGCGCTCTTGATTTAAAACCACATAAACTTATTCCAGATAAAAAAATTCTTGGAGGACTTCTCAAAGAAGATGCCTACGATAAAACAATTGCTCTTTTAAAAAGTACCGATGCAGAAGATGTTATTCCAGTGGCATGGGACTGGAGAGCGGATCCTATTCGTGGGGTAAAACTCATTGATGAAGCTGTAAAAAAAGCAAAACAGAAATATCCCGGGCATGATTTTGTTCTGGTCTCCCACAGTTTTGGTTCTTTAATTTGCAGCTATTATTTACGTTATGGAGTTCAGGATTATTTTGAAGCTAAAGAAAATTGGAGCGGGCTAGCTCATTTTGCAAAAGTTCTGATCTCAGCAGCTCCATTTAAAGGCTCAATGAGTCTCTTCAGAAATATGTTCCATGGAATTAAGTTCGGCTTCAATCCTAATATGCAAACACCTCTAGCATTCTGTACTTTTGAATCAAGTTATTATCTGCTTCCTCCGCATGGAGAGGATTTTGTTCTGGATGAAAAAGAAAATAAAATATCGCTCAATCTTTACGACTCTGAAACGTGGATGAAAAATAGTTTCGGTCTGTTTCACGACAAACTTAAATTTTCTAAGGAAACTTTTGAAGCCAGAAAAAATTATATTTCTCTTCACCTATCACGCGGTAAAAAATTTAACGAATTAGTTCATTCTGAACCTGTGGAATTGCCTGTTGATAAAAAGAAAATTCTTTATCTTTCCGGTTTTGGATTTAAAACAACCAATAGCGGAGTCTGGATAAAAAATACCAAGCGCCCCAACGTCATTTTATATTTCCCGAAAGAATTTAAGAAATGGAAGTCTGCTGTCAATACTGACATTATTTATTCTGACGGGGATTCAACGATTGCTAGGCATTCAATGAAATTGCCGCAGTTTTTAAAGTCATTAAATACTAAAAATATTCACGAAAATTACTCGCATCTGGATATTCTGCAGTCAAGCTATGCCCAGACACAGATACACGATTTTCTCCTTCATTAGGAGCATACATGTGGCAAAAAAAAGTTTCTGTAACAAATTATACCGCTCGTAATTTTACAAGACAAAGCCAATAAAAATCTATTTCCTTGGAGTATCGCTAAAGGCTTCGAGACTTTTGCGGCCATTAGTCATTTCCCCCCTACGACAGCAATGTCGAAAAACTCTCGAATATTTCGCTCAATCTCGATGTAAAAAATGAAGTTCGCCGAAGCGGAAATTCTAAAAATATGTTGTTTTCTATTCCCGCATTCATCGCTTTTTTTTCAACGATTTACACACTTTCGCTAAGTGTTGTGAACGCTTCAATTTCTCTTAATTTCAGTAATTTTTCCTCTGGAAATGCGCTTCTTACATTGTCTTAACTCGGTACTTTATCGTGTACGAAGTCATGAGTTTATGACACATTATCCTTCACACACACATAACAGCACAAAGCAAAGGATTACGCCTGTGAAGTTAAAAAGACTTATTCTACAAGGTTTTAAATCGTTTAAAGACCGTACGGTCATTCATTTCGATGAAGGTATTACAGGAATCGTTGGTCCCAACGGTTGCGGTAAATCAAACGTCGTTGACGCCCTATTTTGGGTAATGGGTGAGCAGTCTGCAAAACACTTACGTGGCTCGACCATGAAAGATGTTATCTTTGCGGGTTCTTCTAAATACACTCCAGCTGCCTGGGCAGAAGTATCGCTGGTTCTTGAAAACGATGAAGGAAAACACATCCACATCGGTCATCAAGTTTCTTCACCTTCTGAAATTCAGTTAACAAGAAAGCTCTATAGAAACGGAGAGACAGAATATCGTATCAACGATATCCCTTGTCGCCTTCGCGATATTCAGGAAGTTTTCATGGACACTGGGGCCGGTGCAAAATCGTACTCGATTATCGCGCAAGGTGAGATCAACAGACTTGTCCAGGCAAAACCTGAAGAACGTCGTGTAATGATCGAAGAGGTTGCAGGAATCACAAAATTTAAAGTGAGAAAAAAAGAATCGTTGAAAAAAATCGAAGCGACTGAGCAAAACCTAGCTCGTCTTAACGATCTTCAACAAGAAATTGAAAAAAACCTTAAAGCACTTGAGAAGCAAGCTGAGAAAGCTGAACGTGCTCGTGAGTTAAAAGAAAAAGTACAGCGCTATGATTTAGTTGTCCATTCTCATAAAGAATTCGACCTTCTTAAAAATTTCAAAGAAGGAAAGTCTATCGTAGATAACCGTACGGCTGAAATCGAACAATGGGTTGCCAGAAAGTCTGTTATCGAAATCGGTCTAGAAGAAGAACGTTTCAGAAAAGATGAAGAAACAGAGAAAATCGATGAACTACAAAAAGAATATAACGTTATTTCCAAGGAACTAGCGGCGGCTGAAGAGCGTTTAGTTTACTTATGTAAAACCCAATCAGAAAAAGAAAAATTAATTGAAACACGCGAAAAAGAAATTGAAACTGTTAATCACGAGATGGAAGGTCGCCTCGATAAATTAACTCAACTTCAAACCGAACTTGATTCTTGGGAAAAAAAAGGTGAAGAAGACAACGACTTCAGCATTCTTGAAGAGAGAGTAGAGCACTTAAAAGAAGAATTAGAATTCAAAACTCAAAGCTTTAATGATTTAAAAGAAGAAATCGAAGCAGAAAAAAACAACTTCAATAAAATCGATCAAGAGTTATTCAGAAATACTTCTCGCTTAGAAGAGTACTCTAACCAGCTTCAAGACTTAGCAAAAGAAATTGAAGCTCTAGAAGCTCAATACTCTGGTGTTAACTCGCAAATTGTAAATGAAAGAGATGTTGTGGCAACAGCTGACAAACTAGCTTTTGACTTAAAAGAAAAAGAACTCACAGCTCGTGTTGAGATCGAAAGAAAAAATATAGAAGTAAAAGAACTCGAGCAAGCTTTTGCAGCAAAATCTAAATCGTTAATTCAAACAGATTCTAAACTTCAGTCACTAGTTGAAGTCAACCGTTCACTTGAAGGAAAGAAAGACGGAATTTCTGCATTCTTAAAAGACCATGCAGAAGGGTTCTCTTTACTTGGAACTTTGATTAAGTGTGATGAAAAATACACTAAAGCAGTTCAAATTCTTCTAGCTGAATTCCTTGAAACTTTGATTGCTACAGCTAAAACTGACAGTGATTTATTTTCTTGGATTGAAGCTAATGAAAAAAATCTTGATTATTTAAAAATGGTTAATACTGAAAAGTTATCGCCTGAAACTATTTCTCGTTTGAAGTTATCTCTGGGTGACGACTTAGTTTCTCTAGTTGATATTCTTGAACTAGATGCTGAGCTGAAAAATCAAATGTCTTCTTTCTTAGATGGATATTTTATTGCCAAGACTATTCCCACTGAAGTGATGGAATCACTATCGGCTGATATTCGATTTAAAGCAATTGCAGACATCAATGGAACGAGAAAACTTGCCAACCTAAGTGGTGCGAAATTAGTTTCGATCCAGACTAGTACTGATGAAGCTCAAGGCTTCGTAGCAAGAAATAATTTAATTAAAGAACTTCAAGATGTTGTTACAAGTCTTCAGACTGAAGCAGCGGCCCTTGAAGAAAAATCTCTAACAGAAAGAAACGTTTTAGAAGTTGCAAAGTCTGATTTCGATTCACTTCGTGACCAAGCCGCTGAAGCTCGCGCTCAATTTACTGGGAAAA
>JACMRM010000027.1 GCA_014376445.1 Bacteriovorax sp.
CTCCGTACCAGACGAGAAAAACAATAGCAAAAAAACCGACAATAGAAACAACACCAGTAAATTTAGCCACGACTGAAATTCTATCAAGGGAGAGATTAAAAGATTTTTGAAGCTGGTCTCCATATCTGTTAATTTCCCATTTTTCCTGGGCAAAAGCTTTTACTGTGCGCACACCGGAAATACTTTCTTCAGCAACGCCGGATGAAACAGCAAGAGCATCCTGGGTAAGTTTTGAAATGGTCTTAACTTTTTTCCCAAAGACTGCCACCAGCCATGCCAGCGGAGGAATCAGGATTAAAATAAAAATTGTTAATTTAGTCGAAGTAATAAACAGCAGGATTATTCCTCCCACTGTCTGAAAAAGATTTCTGACCAGCATCGAGATGTTCACACTTAAAGCATTCTGTAATACTGCCGTGTCGGCGGAAAGCCTTCCCAACAACTCTCCTGTTTTTTGAAAATCAAAGAAAGGCATTTCCTGTGAAATAATCTGTGAGAATAATTTTGAGCGCAGTCTTTTTACGGTTTTTTCACCGGCAAGTGTAAAATAATAAAAACGGTAGCTGGAAGAAATACCCTGAATGATAAAAACACCGAGCGCAAAAAGCGCTGCATAGTTGAGTGCTTTTGCATCTTTTGTTTTAAGAGCATTGTCAATAATCACTTTTATATACTGCGGGTAAGCCATGAGTGCAGCACTGCTGATTAAAAGAAAAATCATTCCTTTAATAAGCAGCGGCCATTCTTCTCTGGAAAGACTCAATAGTTTCATAAAAAAAGTTTTATTATTATTTCTCATATTGAATGTCTTTCGTAAGATGAGATAGCTTGATCCTGCTTAAAATAAGTAAATGAGCGGATTCTAGTCTCGAAGACAATTTAAGAAGAATATTTTGAGCAGAGCAACTTACGTTACAGTCAGATTTTGTTTTTTTAGTTTCGATGGTAGAGCCACGATCATTCGCCGCCAGATATATATCTCTCAGGCTGATATCTTTTGGATTTTTAAGTAAACTTACTCCACCGGCCTGCCCACGTTTGGTTTGAATTAATCCAGCACGGGACAACTTGGCCATGATTTTTCTGACGAAAGCAGGATTTGTCCCCAGGCTTTTTGCCAGAGACTCAGAGCTCTGTTCTTCCTGCTTTTTTACAGCAAGATTAATCATTATTTTTAAAGTTGTATCGAAATGGGAATCAAGCATTATTGTAACTTCCTTAATTACATTAGATTATATTGTAACTTAAGAAATTACAATACAATTTTGATCCCTTAACCATCGGACTTTATTTAGGTTTAATAAAAAATTAATAAAAATTTCCTTCATCTTGTGTATGAGACTGGTGGCTTCTTTTAAATAATTCTTTTGACAAGAGAAGAAAGGTTATTGATCATTAGCCTATGATAAACCTGAAAGAAATTAGCAAAAAACTTATGCACGGTGATTTTAGTGGGCTCCTGTCTTATGGCAGCAATAAAAACAATGTGCACCCTAACGACATTGCAAAAGTGCTTGGTTCAATTCCATTTAAAAATGCGGCAACTGCATTTTGTTCAATACCTGAGCACACTCAGTCCAAAGTATTGCCTTATCTCGATCTGGTTTTACAAAAAGAAATTTTACATACGCTTCAGAAATCAAAAGCGGCTGTCCTTTTAAACGAACTCACTTCAGATGACCGCATCGCTTTGATTTCTACTTTAAAAGGTGTCGACCGTTCAACGTTTTTAGGAATGCTAAATCCTGAGAACAAAGATGAAGTTCACGATATACTAGGTTATCCGGACAATAGTGTTGCAAGATTAATTAACACAGATTTCGCGACTATTGATCCCGGTCTTACGATCGGTGAAGCCATTGAACACCTGAGAAAAAATCATAAAGACTCTGAGGCCGCCAATGTTATATATGTTGTCGATAGCAACGACAAACTTCTCGATGATATACCAGTGAGAAGATTCGTCCTGAATGAATCTTCGAAAAAAATTTCTGAAATTTTAGACGGACATTTTATTTCACTTAAGATGTCTGATACAAAAGAGCTGGCAATTGCAAAATTCAAAGAATATGACCGGACTGTATTGCCGGTGACAAATGAAGAAAGAATTCTTCTGGGCGTTTTGACCATCGATGACGTTATCGATATTGCCGAACAAAAAGATACAAAAGAAATTCAAAACTTCGGGGGGGTTGAAGGACTGGACTTTCCTTATGTGAAAACCGGCTTCTTCTCACTAATTAAAAAAAGGGCCACATGGCTGATTGTTTTATTCGTCGGTGAAATGCTGACAGCAACAGCGATGGGATATTTTGATGCTGAAATTTCCAAAGCAGTTGTTCTCGCTCTCTTTGTACCACTGATTATTTCCAGCGGCGGTAACAGCGGTTCACAGGCGGCCACACTTATTATCAGAGCAATGGCACTGAATGAACTTACCATCAAAGACTGGTGGTTTGTAATGAGAAGAGAAATTTTATCCGGACTGACACTGGGATTACTTTTGGGATCAATAGGGTTTATCAGAATTTCCATCTGGCAGTACTTCCACTGGTTTAATTACGGACCTCACTGGTTTTTAATTGCACTGACTATTTTCTTTTCATTGATTGGCATCGTAATGTGGGGAACGTTGAGCGGATCAATGATTCCAATTCTTCTGAAAAAATTAAAACTGGATCCAGCGACTTCTTCTGCGCCTTTGGTGGCAACGATCGTCGACGTAACAGGATTGATTATTTATTTTACGATTGCTGCAATTATTCTGAAAGGAACTGTTCTGTAAAAAATTAAAGGCGGCTCAAGCCCGCCTTTAATCGTTACATGTACTCATCACATCCATTGACATCATTATCAATAAAATTTTGAACACTTTGTAACATCTGGTTGCATGCAGGAACAACTTCAGCTTCTTTCCTGATGATCAGGCCGTAGTGGCACCTTCGCCTGCTCCACAGGTGGTTGAAGAACTGCAAAAGACTCCAGCAGAAAAAACATCGAGTTCACATCTGGAAGTTTTTTATATTCGGTGAAAAAGATTACTTAATTCACTTGAAGCACTCATTGAATCGTAACTCATCTGAAACATTCCTGCTTCAGTAGTACTACCGGCAGCACTGCTTAATAATGTAGCAAGATTACCTTTGAAAAAGAGTCATTTTTATCATTTATTAATTTTAATTTGATTCAGTTTGAGAGGGCTCAACAGAAGACTGAACAATAACCAGTCCATCACTTTGCTTTGTTCTCTCGCACTTCGCAATCAATTCAGCAGTGCAGGTTTTCGTTGAAGCCCCGAACATGGAATACTCTTTACTGCATTCCGTTTTGATATTTTTTGATTCGATATCTGCCACAACTCTTCCATTGCCGTGACGAAACACATCGCAGACTTTATCTATTTTTTTAATCAATTCTTTTTTAGCGCATTTAATAAGACCGCTGTCTGTTTTTAAGAGCACTGCTTCACGGCAGGAAGCTACATCTTCAATCATTCCTGTTTTGGTCGCTATGATAGATGAAAAAATATTCCATGGAGACTCTTTGCGGGTAAGATTATCAATGCTACCGATAGTATAGACATTCACATATTGTTCAGAAAGTGTAGACATTGAAAAACCGAGAACTGTTCTGTCGTTGCCATCACTAAGAGCATTGAACCTATCACCGACACATAATAATTCATCATCCGGTGATTCGATACACAATTCTTTTTTATTAAGAATAATATCCTTTCCAGTCATCCTGATTTTATGGCCTTCTTTATCTTCAACCAGGAAAAAAATAGTTTCTGCTTTATCGTTGTCCATTCCAGAAATATCGATCTCGATAATTTTTCCACTCGTCTTTGTTTTAGCAATATATGAACGCTCGCCTACACAGACATTTTGAATATTAAATCCACTATCAGGAGAAAGTGCTACGCATTGGCTTTCAGCAGAAGCCGTTGATCTTGATCCGGAGAAAAATGAGCAGCTGCTCACGAACGCAAATGAGGCCAGAATGAAGGCCATAACGATAAGTTTTTTCATACTTGCTTATCGCCATTTTTCACTTTCACATTACACTTTTGAAAACCGATTGACCGACAAGCACGCTCGCCTATTTTTATATTTTAAATTACTTGCGAACCCGTACAGATTTTATTTAACATTAAAAAAGTAAAAGTTTACCTGTCTGTTCAGAACAAGGATTGTTTTATGAATGAAAATAGAAATTTAAAAATCTTAGTTGCGGATGATGATCTGACATTTTTAGAAATTGCCGGTGAAAAACTTTCTCAGCGTGGCCTGAATGTGCTGGTTTCTACTCTTGGCGAAGCAGTCAGCATTTTAAAAAGAGAAGTTATCAGCACAGTCTTTATTGATTGCAATAAATCTAAAACAGACGGTGCAAAAGTCATGAACGCTATTAATTCCCTTGAAGACAGACCGCTCGTGCAGTATTTCGGGCAGCTTTCAGAAATGGATACCTAAGCAGCTTTTAACGAGAAAAATGGAATTTATTAGGCAGAATTACTCAGCTTTTTTCGCCCGGTCTCTGTGATAATTTCCATAGCCAAGTTTGATGGCATCAAGAATTCTCGGCAACAGTTCAGGATCGAACTGCTTTCCTTTATCGTACTCTAAAACTTTAATTGCTGTTTTATACATGGTCGCTTTGTTGCGGCGGTTTTCCATGCATACATTATCAAAAATATTTGCAATCGATACAATTTTAGAAAGTCCGTAAATCGCATCTCCTGTCATCCCTTTCGGAAAACCTACTCCGGCAAACTGTTCATGGTGTTCGGCGACGATTGAAAGAACCTGCTTGTTGATCTGCGGATTTTTTTTCAGCATATCTACGCCCAAAAGCGGATGCTCGGTGATCGCTTTTGCATAAGCAACTGATTTAGGTTTTTCCATTACGGCCGTTGGAATTTTTGCTTTTCCATAATCATGAAAAAGTGCACCCATATAAAGATTTTCGAGAACGAGTGTATGAGTCTGCCCTGTCGACATTCCAAAAAGCAGCGAAAGATTGGCGACGTTCATAGAGTGTTCGGCAATTGTATTATTCATACTTGAAATTTTTGCAAATATATCTGCTGAAGGATTTTTATCTTTAATAATGTTTATGAATTCTGTGACCTGATTTTTTAGAATATCAACAGTCTCACTCGAGAGTTCTTCATCCATAAAAGCTTCATATACACTTTCTTTTATATCTGCCTGAAGTTCGACAATCGGACGATTCTCTTCGCCGACTTCCTCAACTATGGCCTCAATTTCTTCCTTCTTCTGCTCTTCTACAGCTTCCTGAAATGCTTCAATTTCATTTTTTGCGACAAAAAGCTCTTTCACATTCATAGAGATAAAATAGTTATATTTTTCTTCAGGAATGAGATCCCCTTTTTCCTTAAACTTGATAAATTTGTCTCCAATTTTTACATAAACGTCTGCGCTTAGTTCACTGTTGCAGGGAACTTTCGATAAAGGCGTACTTAAAAACTCTTCGGGATTTTGACTAACATTATCAACCATGAAGATAATCTTAATAAGGTTTTTTAGAAATTGGTAGTGAATTTATTGGAAAAACCGGTGATTTCGCTTTTGTTTAGGTGTTGAGAATTTGAACACTTCCTGTAAAAAGGTAAGGGCTTCACTAATTCACACAGATTCTGGGTATTATTATGAAAAATTATTCAGGAGATCTTTAATGAAAACTCTAACCGCAATTTCACTTTTAGCTTTATCCCTAAACGCATTCAGTGCGGTTGTTCAGGATTGTAAAGTTGAAAATAACGTTGTTCAGAATGTAGTTGTTTTAAAACCTGAAGGCACAGCGGCCATCCAAAAAATTCTTGATACAAAAGACTCGGCCGAGATGAAACAAAATTTAATTAAAAGAATTCTATACATTGAAACACTTTCAATCGGGGATGGTATTAGTGTTTGCGAACTGGCCGTATCAAAATATAAAGTGAGTGAAGAAAAATGTTTAAAGGTTATGAAGTCGAGCGACTTAATGTCGGCAATAATGGAGGAGTCAGATCCATCTGAAACAACTTCACTAGAATGTATTATTGGTGTCACTGCTAAATTATCTATGCTTTTTTCTATGTAACACACTCGCATTAACGCAACGTGGCATCAACTACTTCTAGGCTTATTTGCGGGTAAAAAATTATTTTTCCTAACATCTATTGACGCAACACTGTTTGCGCTTTAGGTTACACTCCATGCTAAAAACCCATGAAGAAAACCATTCACTTATGATCCCAGCAGCTATGCCTTGGCTTAGGTTGATAGCTATTTTTTTGGTCTTCACAGGACACAGTGAACTGGGTTTTGGACGAGGACAAGGTTCAGTTTTTTTTCTTGTTTTATCAGGCTACACCTTCACTCGATTTTTCATAAAGGAATGGGGCCAGACTGGAACATTGCAGATCAAGATCTTCATTAAAAAACGATTTACTAAAATTATTCCCGCTCTCTACGCCGTAGTTTTGATCAATGTTCTTATAAAATTATTTTTTCACCGTGTGATTGATTATTCACAAGTCGCTTCTGTTCTTACATTTACATGCAACTACTATAATGCTTTTCATGATCACACGAATACCGGCTTCTCGCATTTCTGGACAGTCTCTATGATGATTCAGTTTTATATTGTATGGCCGCTTCTCTTTATTTATCTTGCCGGAAAAACTAAATCGCGCTTTCAAATGACATCGATTCTATCTCTAATTGTTCTAACTGTGATTTTTTATAGAACTTTTCTGGTCTGCACACATTTAGGTTCCGATGCCTACATTTATAATGCTTTTGAAACACGCATAGATTCTTTTTTAATCGGTGCTATCTTTGCAATCAACATCAACCATCGCTATTTTCAGAAAGTAAGAGAATATGCCGTTATGTTTAAATGGACTTTTATACCAGTTATTGTATCTATCGCATTGATGAGTGAACTCCCTCTTCCTCTCAGAAATTCTTTCGGTTTTGATCTGCATTCAATCCTTATCGGCTTACTGATTGTGCAGCTTTCAGCTTTTGGACAAAAACTTACAAAAACTCCTGAGTTTATTTTTCAAACAGAATTACTTGGCGAAATTACCTATTGGTTTTATCTTCTTCATCCATGGGGAATTTATGCCGGCAAAGCTCTTCATACGAACGCCTATATTCAGGTTATCTCAGGTGGATTTTTCATTCTAGGTTCACTCACTATTTTATGCCTGGTAAAAAAACGCGGATTCAAGTCACTTTTTCAACTCCCAAACCTCATCAGAAAACCATCTTTATTTCTTAGGTAATTTATAATATATTTACCAACAATGAATTCCACTTCAGCTGAAATTAACGATGTCACTGACACGGCCCTTTGGGTAGCGGCCTACCGTGCAGAAGAGGCACTAAGAAAAGATGCTTTATTTAAAGATACTTTTGCTTCTTTATTAATAGGCGATATCGGGCATCTTATTGCGGCAAGGACTCAAGGCTCGCGATATACGGCATGGTCTGTTGTGATCCGCACATATATCATCGATAAATTCATTATGGACATTCTGGAAAAAAATATCGATACCGTTATAAATTTAGGTGCGGGCCTTGATACCCGTCCTTACCGTCTCGATCTTCATAAAGACCTTCGCTGGATTGAAGTCGACTTTCCTAAAATCATTGATCACAAAAACGAAAAATTGAAAAATGAAAATCCTAAATGCTCTCTTGAAAGAATTGCGATGAATCTTTCAATCGCAACAGAGCGAGATCATTTTTTTAATAAAATTTCCTCTGAATCAAAAAATGTTTTGGTTCTCACTGAAGGTGTAGTTCCTTATCTTTCCAATGACGATGCTAGATCGCTTACGGATTCTCTTTTTCAACGAGAGAACTTTCAATACTGGATTACTGAATATTACTCTCCTGAAATTCTGAAATTTTTAAGAACACCAAAAAGATTAAAGCAAATGGAGAATGCTCCATTTCTTTTTTATCCAAAAGACTGGTTTGGTTTTTTCAGGGAATCGGGCTGGGATACTGTTGAAACAAAATATTTCGGTGAAGAATCAGAAAAGCTTGGCAGAACACAGCCTTCTCAGGGAAATCTAAGCAATGCCGAAGTGAGACGTTACCTCGGTTATTCAATCATGAAAAAAAATTAGAAAAACTTTACGGCATCAATCAGAAAATCTGCTTTAAAATCCGGTGGTGGATGATCACCTTGCTTATCGCCTACTCCGACAAGAACAGTTTTGCATCCTGCTTTTATGCCAGCGGAAACATCTCCATAACGATCTCCAACCATAAAAGATTGAGTAAGATCAATATCCCATTCTTTTGCTGAAGCTGTCAGCATTCCCGGCATTGGTTTTCTGCACTCACATTTATCTTCATTAGTATGAAAGCAAACTCTGATGTCATCAACCGGCAGAAGCTCTTTTATTTTATCATTAATAAGTTCAACACTTTCTTTTTTCACCCAGCCTCGTGCAACATCAGGCTGATTTGTAACTACGATAGTGAGGTAACCCTTCTCTTTGATTATTTTGAAGGCCTCCACAACTCCAGGATATAGAGCAAGCTCTTCCATAGTGTAAGGGGCCTGGGCCTTTCCGTCTCTCATAATCAATTTATTAAGAACACCATCG
The DNA here is from genome assembly GCA_014376445.1 of Bacteriovorax sp. Lineage (GTDB taxonomy): Bacteria > Bdellovibrionota > Bacteriovoracia > Bacteriovoracales > Bacteriovoracaceae > Bacteriovorax. The sequence continues at coordinate 8,639 of JACMRM010000027.1, forward strand.
CGGTCGAGAAAGATTGCTTTTTTCATCTGCTTATTATGTGACAACTTGACCGCCATGAATAGTTGCTTTTAATAATTCAACTGCTTTTCTTAAAACTTCTGCCTGTGCTGAAAGCTCTTCCGCAGCGGCAGCCAAAGATAATGTTAACAAAAAAGCTTTGGCTCTCGTAGCTTTCGATTCTTCGCTTTTCTCAGCCTCTGTTTATACTGAATATCTGACGAAAGCTGGTCTCTCTTTACATAGATATTAGTGATTTCATCCAGATCGCGACCGATGTCTTTCATTCCCGAGAGGGCAATATACATGCATCCAATAAAAGAAATTATAAGCAGACTAAAAATTCCCCAGATCTTTTTACTTAAACTCCAATTCTTCATACAATATTCTTGTTTAGTAAGTGCTTTCTCTTATCGAATGTTACTCCTTAAAAGATTATAGCGACGAATTCATATTCGCTTTTACATAAACCTGAATGGAATAAGCTATACAGAATAAGTACTTTGTTAAAAATGACTAGGTCGAGGTATAAACAATTAATGATTTTCTTAGGCCTGCCTTGAGAAAAATTTGAATAATTAATGATCAAGGTATAGAGCTAACCTTATCGAAAACTAGGCGTCGAATGAAAAATAATCTTTCTCATAAAACTCACCTTGAAGATTGATAGAGAAAATTTCTGTTTTCTTTAATGCAACTGTAAGCTCAGCACTTATATCAAAGTCTTTATCCCAGCTCTGCCAGTATTCCATGTTTGGATTGATTATGGGATTTTTTGAAGCGAACAACGAACAGGCATCGTCGTGTGGAATAATCGAAATATCATGAGTCCCGATAGCAGTCGCTGTGTTGAGAATCTCCAGCTTGTTATAACCCACCAGCGGTCTTAGAATCATTCTTTTTGAGATAAGGTCAATCAGATGCAAGTTCTGCATTGTCTGGCTTGAAACCTGCCCGATACAATCTCCTGTGATCACAGAATCTGCTTTTACTTTGTCACAGATGAGGTTGGAGATCTCGATCATATAACGTCTGAAGAACAGCACTCTATACTCTTCTCTACACTGCTTGCTGATTAAGTTCTGTATATCGCCAAAAGGAACTATATATAAATGAGTCTGCCTTTGAAATTTTGCCAGTTCTTTCGCAAGACTTTTAATTTTTGTTATAACTTCTCTTCCCACAAATGGATAAGCGTGGAAAAAAACAAAAGACTGCTTCACTCCTCTTTTGGCCATGAGGTAGCTTGCGACTGGTGAATCAAAGCCGCCGGAGAGCATAGTAACTGCACTTCCAGTGCTTCCCCATGGAAGCCCGCCCATACCTTTTTTCGTTTCGGTTGAAATAGAAATATGTTTCGGTAGAATTCGTACATCAATCACAAGCTCTGCTTTTTTTAAATCCACAGATGCAAGCGGATAGCGGGTAATTACTCTGTGGCCGATTTCTCGTCCGATAAAAACGGAAGTGCGGGAAAAAGTTTTGTCCACTCGCTTGACCATTGCACGAAAAACAACTGGTTTAGTCTCGAGTATTTTCAATCCATTTAATATTTCTTCATACACATTCTCCAGATTTTCATCAGGAAGACGATCTAGCATTTTGCAGGGTGAAATATAAGCGAGCCCGGGGATGCAAGTCAGAGCATTGAATAGTTCTTCAGTAAATAATGTTTTCGAAGTGTAATACAGCCTTCCCGACTGAATTTTATAAGTGAACTTATCCGGATGATAAACCTTAAAGACAGCAGCGATATGATCGAGTCCAGAACGTAGATAGTCTTTGCGATTTTTTCCCTTGAGCCATAGTTCATCAATCGAAATCACCAGATGAGAAAACATTATCTTCCTCTCATATGTTTTAAATTATCCCATACATTCTGGAATTCCTGAAGCAGCATTTCGACTTCCGTCTGAGTCGTTGAAGCGGCAAGTGAAATACGCAAAAAATTTTTATGAAATTTTTCCGGTACATTCATCGCATGTAAAGAAGGATTGAATCCCGGTATTTTTGAAGAGCATGCTGAAGTCGAAGAAATAAAAACATTTTTCATCTCCAGATGGCGCATAATTATATCTGAAGAAATTCCCGGAAGGATAAAAGACACAATAAAAGGTGAAATAGTTTTAAATGGAAATTGTATACCGTCGATTGATGATAGTTTCGCCGTAATCAATTCGCTGAACCGAGCAGTCTTTGAAAAAACATCGCCAGTATTTTCCAGAGATATTTTCATCGCCTTATGAAATCCGGCGATCAGAGGAAATGCTAAAGTGCTTGAGCGCATCCCATTTTCATGAGCACCACCAAGAAGAAGAGGTTTTATTTTATGAGAGTTTTTTAAATAAAGACCTGCAATACCTTTGGGCCCGCCAATTTTATGAGAAGTAAAGCTCATGGAATCAATTTCAGGATTAATTTTGAAATTTATTTTTCCGAAAGACTGAACGGCATCAACATGAACATGTGCTGATGTTATTTCTTTAATTTTTTTTGAGAGTGAAGCAATATCGTTGACCACGCCACTTTGATTATTCACATGAGTAAGAACAACTAACTTTACATTTTCATCAAGAAGCGAAGAAAAAACATCAGTATCGAAGGCTCCATTTTTATCAAGAACAATTTTCCTGAGTTCAAGCTTCAGTTCTTTGGCAGAATGCTCTACCGGCACTGTCACACTTGGATGATCAGCTTTGCAGTAGACAACAACATCACCTTCTTTTAAGTTTATTCCGTGGATAACAGTGTTATTGGATTCGGTTGCGGATGACGTAAAAATAAAGACATCGTTTACTGAAGCACCTAGTGCCTTCAAAAAATCCTCTCTCATCACTTCAGTTCTTTCATGCAGATTCTGACCGAGAATATGCAGAGCACTCGGGTTGGCAAAATCCTCACGCATACTCTGCGCGAGCACATCCAGGACTTCCTGATAGATAATTGAAGATGCGGCATGATCGAAATAGTTCATGCCTTATTGGTATCACAAAGGTTTTGGGTCTGACTAATAACTTAAAGCGTCTTCGATAGAGATCTGCTCTTCTTTTATTTTAGCAAAAGGAGTTCCAGGCAATTCCTTCAATGAATAATCCATTTTCACTGAATAATCGCGGTCGATAAGATTTCTAAGGCCTTGTTCCACCTGATACCATTCTGTTTTTTCTTTAGATGAGCTGCATGACTTTAAGCTTTCAGCATCCAGCATTCCCCATCGAAGCTCTGCGCAGTGGTACGGGTCGAAAGACAGTTTAAAAATATTTTTAAGCACAGTATTCAACGTCAAAGTCTGGATCTGTCCGTTAGATTTTTTCACATCCAGTAAACACTTAGCGGAGGTGTCTATGTAAGTATTTTTTAAATCACTTACCAGATCCTGCCCTTCATACACTATCGCAGGGTCACTGTTTTTGTACCCTTCAATTATTTTGATCATCAGTACACGTCCTTCGCGGATTGATGCTTTCAATCTGGCGTCACGGGATGGAGTTGAAAAACTCTCCCAGTCACCGTCTGTTCCATAAATATTTGAAGAAAGTTTATCAGGGTGATTCTGTCCTGAAATTCCTGCAGAGATGGAAGCGGCAACTGACGTCCCTCTCTCTTTCACATCGCGGCAAAGTTCATCCATTAATTCTGTAAGCTCAGTCACCGGATGATAAATCAGGGTACCCACTGAAAGTTTATTTCTTACATACTCATGAAAATCCATTGTAGTGTTATTTACGACAAAATCTTTTTTCCTGTCGAACTGCTCGAGCGAATAATCAGGAAGATCATTGTTTGAAGTCGCAGTCACTGCACCGTCAGCATTAAATGGTCTCCAGTTTGAAAACCCACCTCCGATTTCAACATTAGTCTGAGTGAATTTTTCTCCGTATGTAATTGACGTAAGACTATTATCAGGATGAGCATCGATTAAATGCACTTTTCCATTGGGAGTCACTTCAAAAACAACAGCGATGTGGCCGTTTGGATCGTAAAGAACCGTCCCGGCCTTAATTGAAGCTCGGGAAATGCTCACAGGATATGTATCTCTGAAAAATTCATTTCTTGTATCGTTTGAAGCATCAGTACGAAAGGTCGCCGTCGAAATTGCCTCTGCAACATCTACCAGAACCTGATTGATATTCTCTCCGCTTTTAATATACTTTTTTTCCGCAATAATATTTCCGAAGCGGTTGTAGCGGATGTCTGTGTCTTTATCACCGTAAATTTTTTTTCTAATCGCTTTGATCTGCATTTTTATTGATTGCTTTTTTAAGAATCCTGCCTTCTCTAAATCTTTATTCAGCTGATCAAGCTGAGTGAGAAGTATGTTTGTTTCTGGTCCTTTCATTGGCGCTGTAGTCATATTAACCGGATAAGTAAAAGCTAAATCATTCATCCAGCTGAAGTATGCTTTTAAAATATACGGAAGGTCTGCACAGTCAGAATAAACATCCATCAATTGATCAGGATTTAAATTAAAATATTTTGGATTGGCCACTGGACTTTTAATACATTCACTTGTCGTGTTACAAATACCAGCTTGTTTCGCTTTACCGATTCCTGAAACAAATTCTTCGTAGGATTTATCAATGGATTTTGTCCATGCTGTGTTTTTCACTTGCCAAAGAAGTGGTTTTTTTGCGCTCGCATCTGTCGCAAATGAAATAGTTAAAATTATCGAAACTAGTAATGGCAGCTTCTTCATAGCAAAATTCCCGGGAAATAATAGATTTAATTCGTCCTTCATATCTCAGAGAACAGGGTATGAAATCACCTCTTTTGCAGTCCTGTATTTTTTACATTCTAGAAAGGCTTGCGAGCATAAAAACTCACCATTTTCATTAACACATAATAGATTAAATAGCTCAAATAAATCAAGCCTCTCCGACTTTAAATCTTCTGCCTTTGATTTTTCCTTCCAGCAGTTTCGCGACAGTGCCTTCAAGCAAGTGTGATCTAATGGCGACATAACTTTGTTTTTCAAAAATATTAATATTCCCTACATCCTCTGCCGCAACCCCGGCTTCATTCACTAGAGCTCCTAGGATATCTCCTGCTCTCATTTTTTCTTTTTTGCCGCCATTGATGTACATTGTTTTCATAGGAGCTTTTAAATTGAACTGCGACGAAGTCGATAAAGAATTTACGTTTAAAAATTCATTCCGGTTTCCCGTATACTCTTCTATCTCCAAAAGTTTGTACTTTTCACCGGCCACAAAAAATGAAAATGCAAGTCCGATCTTTCCTGCACGCGCCGTTCTTCCGATTCTGTGAGTGTAGACTTCTGCATTTGTCGGAAGATCAAAATTTACAACGGCCTCCAGATCTTTGACATCGAGTCCGCGAGCGGCCACGTCTGTTGCGACCAGAACCAGGCAACTCTTGTTGGAAAATTTTGTTAACACAACAGTTCTTTCGTTCTGATCGAGGTCTCCATGAAAAGCAAGGGCCGCGATTCCCTGCTTCAACAGAGCTTTGGCAACATCAGCACAAAGCTGTTTGGTTTTACAGAAAATAATTGTCGATTGTGGTTTGTACTGCCCCAGCAGATTATTTAAAGCAACGAGCTTTTCTCTATGTTCATCAACTTCAATAAAAATCTGTTTGATGGCATTTTTTTCATGCTGCGAATCCACAGACAGACGTTTTGGATTTTTCTGAAACAAACGGCTCAGCTCTTCAATCTCCGGTGGAAAAGTCGCAGAAAAAAGTAATGACTGCTTCACTCTTGGAGTAAATGCAGCGACTGCTTCCATCTCTTCACGAAATCCCATGTCGAGCATTCTGTCGGCTTCATCCAAAACTAAAAACTCAATGGAGTTTAAATTGATAGCGCCTTTTTTTAAAAATTTTAAAACACGGCCGGGAGTTCCCACGATAATATGCACACCATGCTCTAGTGAATTAAGCTGCTGGTGCTCGGATGTTCCGCCACAGATCACGAGAACTTTGCAGTTTTTTGTAAAGCGTGCGAGCCTTCTAATTTCTTCGGCCACCTGCTCTGCAAGTTCATGTGTCGGACACAAGACCAGTGACTGAAGTGCTTTATTTTCAATGTTAAGTTTATTTAAAATACCAAGACCAAAGGCCGCCGTTTTACCGCTGCCTGTTTTCGCCTGTGCAATCAGATCGTCGCCCTGAAGAATCATCGGCAGCGCCTTCTCCTGGATTGGTGTCATTGAAAGAAAACCAAGCGTCACTAGGTTTTCGAGGATCTTGGGGTCAAGGGGAAGTGTATTAAATGAATTTGTCATGAAACAAGGTTTACCATTTTATTGTGAGTGAGTATATTAGAAGCATCTTTTATAAGCAGGAGTATTCACATGATCATTTTTATTACTGGAGCAACGGCAGGGTTTGGAGCGGCAATGGTTAAGCGATTCATCAACTCTGGCCACAAAGTTATTGCGACAGGCAGAAGAATAGAGCGCCTGGAAAAATTAAAAGCTGAATACGGTGCCGGTCTCTACCCGCTTCAGCTCGATATTCAGAATAAAGAAAATGTAGCGAAGGCCATCGACAGTCTCCCAGCAGGATGGAAAACAATTGATGTATTAATCAACAATGCAGGCCTTGCTCTGGGAATTAATCCTGCTCAATCAGCTTTAATAGAGGACTGGGATACAATGGTGCAGACAAATATAAACGGCTTACTTTACTGCACACAAAAAATACTCCCATCGATGGTGAAAAGAAATAGCGGTCAAATTATTAATCTTGGATCTGTGGCCGGAGAATTTCCCTACGCCGGAGGAAATGTTTATGGTGCAACAAAAGCATTTGTTCATCAGTTCAGCATGAATTTAAGAACTGATCTTCTCGGAACAAAAATCCGCGTGACGAATGTTGAACCGGGCATGTGCCAGACGGAATTTTCGGAAGTTCGTTTCAACGGTGATAAAGAAAAAGCAGATGCAGTTTATGAAGGCATACATGCTTTAAGCGCGGACGATATTGCTGAAACTGTTGAGTGGATCGTATCGAGGCCTGCGCACGTAAACGTGAATACTATTTCAGTCATGCCCGTGCAGCAGGCCTTTGGTGGATTTGCCGTTCACCGCGATAAATAATATTGCCAGGGTCATCTTTTCTGAGAGAGGATTAAGTTATGAAAACATTCATTGCCATGACTTTTATTCTCTTCTCGCAGCTTGCTCTTGCCAAGGATTTTGCCGACTACCATATTCAAAAAGGAAAACTTCACTCAGGCGGAAAAGCGCGCGTTGAAGTTTTGGAAAATTCTCCAGAAAAATTTATCGTTAAACTGAACTATGAAATTTATAAAAAAATTCTGGTTCCTATTCCTGATGACCAGTTAAAAGGCGAATCACTTTTTGAGTTACCGTCTGAATTCAGGAATGAGCAGGGCTATATGGAACTCGAAACAAAAGATACTTTAGAACTTCCAAATGCAACTTTGAAATTTGTAAAAAGAGTGAAATGGAATCAGCTTACTGATGCCTATCAGTTACTGATTCTACCAAAAAACGGCCGTTCGAAAATAGAAGTTATTTATCACCCGTCTATCCCTGCTGCAGGCTGGGCAAAAATGGTGATCACATTCATCAGCAGCATCCCTATCTTTAACGGCTATCAGATCATCATTGATATCAACGAAAATTAATTATTATGAAAAGACACATCAATCAAACTCCACTTACTCATCATATTCTTTCGACATCGGCGAATCTTCTTGGTATCTGTTTTTTTGTATTAAGCTACATAAAAATGGGCGAAAAGGCCGATGCCACCTTGCTTGATGAATGTATCATCGTCCCCATCATTCTTTTTTTCACGGCCAGCGTTTTCTCGTATTTATCGATGCGCTCTTCTAATGATGAACCGCGCTTTGAGAAAATGGCCGATTTATTCTTCATGACCGGACTTTTATCTCTTTCAATTATCGCAGTAATCTTAATCTTCAAATTTATCTAACTGAATCTTACATATTGGAATAAAAAGATTGTAATTAGCAGCTGATTTTATCAAAATAGAGCATTAATCAATAATAAATTACACTCGTGCGTTACAAGAATAATATTGCTGTTTTTATTTTTATCCTCTCGAACAATGTGTAAGCGGCAGCTTTGATAGACAGATGGCCTTTGAAAGCTAGAAAAGGCGGAGCAGACGCTGTGTATACAGTCGCTACCGAGGATAAAAAAAGCTACCTGAATTTTCCACAGACAACAATGCATCAAGAAGATAAATCCAGAGTCCTTGGCGTGGTTTATTGTAAAATTTACAAAAAAAAGAACACCAACATCCTTTGGGATGGTAAAAAGTTCACTAATCTGGGAGATAATGCCATTGGTGTACACCGGGGATTGCAAGTTAAGCAGAGTTCGAGGGATAATAATATAGAGATTGTTGCCACCGCCATTAAAGAGCAGCTGGCAGAAAAAGCTGGAATAACATAAAAGTTTTTTAGAAAAAATGCTTCAACAAATAACCCTGCTTTGATTCACATCAACTCAGCAATACAAACGGCTTCATTATCAAAATAAAACTACTCACTCTTTTTTCTGCCTTAATTTTTTCAACAAATAATTTTGCTGAAGAAATGGGAATAGTTGTCGGCGGAAAAAATGAACTTATAATTTCTGGCAGCAATTGTGATCAACTTCTCAAGCAGGAAAGGGCCTTGTGCGTCTGGAAGAAGAAAGTGGAACCTGAATTTATAATTCCAGCTGAGTTGTCCCAAAAATGCCTTCCTGACAAAAAGGGATTAATTAAACTCGTAATCTCAACTTGTCTTCCGGAGTTTGCAAAAAATTATCAGAATAAAAAGCTGATTAACGACGGCCCGAACTGCTGGGGAACGGCGATGAGTTTTAATAAACTCGACCCGAAGCCGCGTTTCATCTGGCCGGAAGAAATGATGTATTGGATAAATAACTCTCCTCTTTGCAAAAAACTATCTGCGGGTGAAGAAAAACTTCCAGGAGATATTATTAACGTTTATGCTCCTGAAAAAATGGATGAACTTGAACGCATTGAAAAAGATGCCGGAACAAAATTCTGGGACTCTCTTTATCCAAACCGCTATACAGCAGTGGTTCCTGATCCAAGCGGTAGCAACTATACAGGCTTTCATCGCCTGCTCCACTCAGTCACTTATATTTCAGACAGTCTTGCTTTTGGAAAAGATTCTCCAGCAAAGGATGATCATTTTTATTTTCATCCGATGAATGAAGTTTACGGACGGCCAGGCTTAGAGAGCAAAGAATGCCAGGAGAACCAGTCACTCATACCTTATATCAGAGAGTATCAGAAAGCTCCGCAGAAAATCCGCGGTTCAAAATGCAGTTACTTCTCTCTCGTTTACCGATGTGAAAACTTTGCTGATTACTTCTCAAAATTAAAACTTAAAGAATCAGATACGGCGATATGGAAAAATGTACAATCCCTTCAAGGGATACAGGAAAAATTATTTCCGCTTTTAACAAGTCATAATAAAATACTTGAAGACAGCGAGGTTACTCACATGCTGGCACTTGCGGATATGACAGCTAAAAATGCAGCTGCAGAACTACAAAAAACCAAACTAGAGAAAAATCGCGAAATGCTTTTAACGATGCAGTATTTTGCTGCTGCCGGAATCAGACAAACTCTGGAGCAGTTTGAGCTTGTTAAACCAATAAATTAAATTACTCCGGTCTAGTGGATTCCGGGTATGTTCTTTTTTTAACCAGCATGAAGATCTGCTTTTAGTTTTCCTGAAAGTTTCATAATGGCATTGAATGGATAGATAGGTGTTGATCAATGTATTTTCAGATACCTCCTGTCAGGAGGCATCCAAAAATCATGAACTTAAGCATCGTTTACAAGGAAGCCTATGACAAAAATCCGGACCGATCATTTAAAAATGTAAATTTTCCACACTTTTATTTCCTTCCTCAAAAGGAGTCTATACTTATATAAATTATGCCTCAGGGAGTTTTCATGAAAGCTGCAGTTTTATTCACATCTGCTATTTTATTATCGCAAATTATTTCACAGACAGCGATAAGCGCAGAAAGCATTCAGAGAAAACTTTTTACGCTTGAAAAAAGCATGAATTCAGAAAATATTCTTCTTATTCATACTCAGACAGATGCAAACTGTAAATTCGTTGAAAACCAGAATGGCTATGTTGATTTTTACTGGCTGATGGATGGAAATACAAAAAAAGAAGTTCACCCGATGATTAGATCCAAGGTGGAAGAAAGAGTAAGATTTGCCGGCATCAATGCAGATAAGACTTCATTCAAAGTTTCATTGAATGACTTGAGTGAATTGAAGACTGATCTTGATGACAATAAGATTGAAGTTAAAAGTGCAATTGTGAACGGCGCATGTCAAGTTCAGTCGATCATCAAGCTTGGTGGATCAGCAAAATATAAAAAACTTAATCTTAAGCGCACGTACTGCGAAGTTGAAAAGAACTTTTTTGGAGTTCCTAAAGGCTGCATATACCTTGACCTTGAAGGAACTAACGCTGATACAGGCGAAGCTCTAAAAGTTCGCTTCAATGAAAAATAATTAAAACTAAATGGTGGCCGCAATGTCATCAATGGGTGTGAACTGAACATTATCGCTTTTTAATTTTTTATCTGCCTTTATTAAATTTTTTAAATTCAATGACAAACTTTTGAAGAATATAATTTCTTTTGCCGAAATCATATTCCGTATTAATCAGTGTTGTTTTAGTAGTCACCTGAAGAGTAAAAGAATGCAAACACAATTAATTTTGCTTTCGATAGGAAAGATTGTCCCCGGCTTGAATTAATCCCGAACTCCACTATGATCTTCTCTTATGCTAAATTCCATTTATACCCTTTTAATACTTAGCTGTATGATGATCCTCACGTCGTGCTTCAAGCAGTCAGAGTCTATAACTCCTATTGCACCAATCCAGACACTGGCGCAATTACAGCGTGAAGCAATGATGTCGACTGCTCTTTCTGCAGGTAATTCTGAACTTTCGGAAGCGGCAAAAGCAACAATTGAGCAAAGCAGTGACCCGGACATTTTTTATTTAAATTTAAAATACAATATAAAAGATATGGATCTTTATGAGACTGTAGATATCCCTAATAGTTTCGAAAAACTAAGCAATATTTTTCTGATATCTCTAGCAAAAATATTTTTGAAAATAAAAGGATCTCAGTCTGTTTATATTGATCCGGTTGAATTAGAGCTTCCCAATCTAAATCTGGATTTTGATGTTGTAAAATCTATTTCACTAAAAAAAGTTTATCTTGAATACAATAAGGATTTTGATGCTTCAGTAAATAACAAGGCAAGCTTCGCTTTTATCGGTGCCATCAATATGAACCGCGTAGGAAAAAATAAATCTTTATTGATCGGTTATAAAAAAGCTTTGAGCAACTGCAATTATAAATGCCTCGACTTCACAATCGCTGATGGAAATATTTTTGAACTGCTAAAAAATAACAGCGAATCTATTATCTTAAAGCCTTCACTATCGATTGTAAGTATTCCGAAAATCACCAAGCTAAGACTTGATGGTCAGATTGAACTGCAGATTGGTCTGAAGCTTCCCTTTTAATCTTTTTCTCTCAATGCCAAGATGGGCTTCAAGTCAAAGACATAACAGACCATACTCATCAGTATAAACAGCAACAGCGCTATGACGGCCAGAGCGTACTCTTTAATTGCAATAAATAAAATAATAAGAAATAAATACGGCAGAAGAAAATTTACTACAAGTGATTTGTAAAAAATAATTTTTAATCTGACGAGTTCGGCTAGTGTGCATTTTTCATTGGTTGATTGAAAACTTCTGAAAGCAAAAAACCCGTGAATCATATTACCTATAATCAGAAGACCTAGGACAATCGCCATCCATGGGTACCCCATTATTTTCACATAGAGATCATTTAAAAACAGCTTGTAAAACATCATGAGGGCCGCGGCTGCACTACATACGGCAGCAAAAAGATAGCCTCTTCTTTCTTTCGTTATAAGTTTATTCAACTGGATATTTTTCATGGATAAACTTCATCATTGTTTTTCATCAATGACGATGAAGGCATTATGGCACCATCTGCATTGGTAACTAAATATGTCTCCTTTCGGAATTTCTATAACTACCTTGAATTTTATTTTTCTAAACATTTTGGTCTTACAAAGTTTTCCCCCTCAAGAAAAAAATCCTACGTTCGATAGGCTTTTAACTACTGAAATTATTTTCAAGGCAATTATTTTTTTAAAAAACGTTTTACCGTTTTCATTTATTGACTCTTTTTTTTATTAATTTCTAACAAGGACTAGCAATTGAAAAGCAAAATTTTAATGGGACTATGTCTGTTTTCCACCATGTCGGCCTATGCGGCAGGTAATCTAATAGATAACCCGGGATTTGAATCTTCACTTAACAGCTGGACAAAAACAGGAATGTTTTCAGCAGTGAAGGATGCTCAAAGTGGACTCTATTCAGCGCGTGGAGGTACAGGACAAGGAACTCTCGTTCAGGACGTCATGAGCAAACTGACAATCGGCGGGAAATACACTCTTGGTATGTATGCGAAGCTCGATTCAATGGGTGTTTCATCTATGATGTCGATTCGTTTTAAAAATGCCCGCGGTGGAATCCTGCAGGAAAACAGAATGGTCGTCGGAACGATTGCCTGGAAACAATACTCGACAACGTTTACTGTACCGGCAGGATCAACTATCGCAGAAGTTTTTGCGATTAAAGAAACTGGCGCTTCTTCATATATGTATATCGACACTCTCTCACTCATCAGTCTGGACCCGCCACTACCACCGCCTAACGTTGCTCCGGCCATTATAGGCTCACAAATAGTAAGTGGTGTTGAGGATACGGCCCTAACTTTTAATGTTGGCGCAGGAACGGATTTTAATGGAGACGCACTAACTTATACAAAATTATCTAATCCGGCATCAGGCACATTAACTTGTGATGGTGGATCATCACGCACGTGTGTTTATACTCCAGTACAAAACTTTAATGGTACAGTATCTTTCACGTATAAAGCCAACGATGGGAAACTTGATTCAAACGTTGGTACTGTAGCTGTTAATATAGTAGCGGTTAACGATGCTCCTGTTCTTCCAATAGCTGCGCAATCAGTTGGGACAGCAGGAAATACTGCTGTGAACTTCGCACTAAGCCCGGCCACTGATATCGACAGTACGTCGTTGTCTTATAGTATCGTGACAAATCCGTCATCAGGAACTCTTGCCTGTATAGCAACTGCTTGTACATATACACCAGTGACAGGTTATTTTGGAACAACTAGCTTTACTTATAAAGCGAATGACGGAAAAGCAGATTCAAACGTTGCGACAGTAACTCTTACAGTCGTTGATACGATCAACAATGCTCCAGTCATTGGTTCAGCTACTCAAAGTTATTTAGTACCATACAATACAGCAGTAAGTTTAAATCTTCTGCCAGCAACTGATGCTGACGGTAACGCTCTTACTTATTCAATTGCTGCAAATCCATCTTCAGGAGCAGTTGTTTGTAATGTGACAGCATGTACGTATACACCAGCAGCAGGATTTTCAGGAACAACAAGCTTCACTTATAAAGCTAACGACGGACAAGCGGATTCAAATATAGCAACAGTTACAATTGTTGTTGCTGCAAGTATTCCTGCTCCAACAGTTGCCTATTCTCCACGCGGAGTTGGTGGTGGTGGCGCAATGTCAGGTGTTTCACTTTCTCCCTATGCAAATCTATGGTTCGTTGGAACAGATATGGGAACTTTATTCAAGTCGACTGACTTAGGACAAAGCTGGAATGCTGTTAACCACAATCAGGCAGTTTATGATTCTGATTTAACGAAAGCAGTAAGTGTAGGTTTCTCATCTGACGGTGTAACTGTTTTCCATGCGTCTGCAGGTATCACTCCGAAGAGGTCAACAAACTCAGGTGATACATTTACCGCGATATCAATGGGACTTTCTTTAGGTGAATTAATTAAATACTGGCTGGGGGACTCAGCGAATGCGAACATCATGTATGCTGGTACGACAATGGGTTTATTAAGATCAATCAACAAGGGTACATCGTGGACAAGAGTTAACTCTGAAGAAGCGATCGGAACTTTTATTGATCAGAACACAGCTGGAAAAATTTATCACGCTACAAAAACTAAGATTCTTGTATCGAATGACAACGGTGCGACTTATTCAACTTATTACGCACCTGTTTCAGGAGTAAGACTTTTTACAGGTGGATCTGATGCAACAGGATTCACACTTGCGATGTCTGACTTTGATGGTGCGAATGCATGTTCATGGGCCGTTAAATATACTAACGACTGGGGACAAACTTCAATCGATCAGACAACGGGCGCTTGCGGATATGTTTGGACAAATAAAAATGGTGCGGGATTTGCAAAAACTTCGCAGGCCGTTGGTGACCATTTAAAGATGGCAGAAAATGATTCAACAACTATTTACACAACTGGTTCAACTGCATGGATCCGTCAGTACGGTACAAAAGTCCATGTGTCTCACGATAAAGGTCAGACATGGGGATTAAAATTAAATCAGATCGACTACGACACTGTTCCATATGCTCCATGGCCTTCAACTAAATTAGAATGGTCTGCTGTCGCTCTTGATATTGGATGGTGGGATTCTGGATATGAGTCTTTCGAAATCAACCAGAGAAATTCATCAATGGCCGCGGGTTCTGGATACTTCTTCATGCACTCGACAGTGAATGCCGGAGAAAACTGGAAAGCACCATTCACAGAATACGCTGATGCGGGAATTCCTGCTGTCGGTAAAAAATGGAAGACAAGAGGACTTGAAGTCATCTCGGTTTACAAAATGAAATTTCACCCGACAAATACAAACATCATGTATGGAGCATCTGCTGATATCGGTGGAGTTGTTTCAGAAGATCATGGTATAAGTTTCAGAATTCCAAAATCAGCTTATAACAGCTGGTACGATTTTGCTTTCGATCCTGCTGATGACATGGTGGCGTACGGCGCCTCTGGTTCTCTTCACGATTACCCGAACGACTGGCATGCCAACGCAGCTACTGCTAACGGCGGTATTTATAAAACAACGGACAGAGGCAGAAGCTGGACTCGCTTAACTCCGGTAGATACAAGCTACAACCGTCAGTTCCTGTCTGTTGCTTACGATTCTAAGAATAATATCATCTATGGTGGTACACAGGAAGTTGGTATCGCAGTTTCTAAAAATGATGGAGCGACATGGACATATAACAATGCAGGTCTTCCAGCTGGAAATAAAATTATTCCTCAGATCGAAGTGGATCCGAACACTGGAAACGTTTACGCTCTTCTAACAGGTGATGCTCCAACATTTTCGAACCAAGCATCAACTGGTATTTATTTCTTAGATGTAGTTCACGGAGCGACTTCGTGGAAACTTTTAAGAGGAGTCGTGAACTATCCTAAAGACGCTGATGCCGGATACAAATTGTGGTTCTTCCCTACAGCTTTCGCAATTGACTTCAATAATCCTGGAACTCTTTGGTTAGTTGACTACGAAAACCACGGCCAGTGGCTTGCCACTGGTGCATGGAAATCGACTGATAACGGAGTAACATGGAACAGAGTAAAACAAATTACTCACCCGACTGATATCAAAATTGATCCGTCAAATAATAACCAGGTTCACATTGCTTCTTATCACCAGCTTGATGGACAATGGGGTGACGGTGGACAACTTTATACTACCGATGGTGGTGCAACGTGGATAAAAAATACTGTTCCTCCGCTTCAGCAAAATGCACGCGGTGTAACGATTGACCCTACTGACTCAAGTAAGATTTTCTACTCTTACTTTGGCGGAGGTATGCTTTACGGACGCAACCCTGCAAGTGCTGCAAAATAATCTCTATCAAGGCCCTCTTCGGAGGGCCTTTTTTTTGCCCCATACGGCCGGGGAATTCTAGAACAAAAATCTTACCAACATTCATTTGTACAACTAAAAATCTTGGACATCCTTTTGCACTGACACTGAGTAGTTCTTTCTTCTCCATGGAGCAACAATATGAATTCTAAAAACGGCGAAAGTGTTTCAGTATGGTTTGACCAGATCTCAATGCCGCAATGTATGTCTCTCAACGAAGATATTAAAACAGACGTATGCATTATCGGCGGAGGAATTGCTGGCCTCACGACTGCTTACCTGTTGATGAAGGAAGGAAAAAAAGTATGTATTCTTGAAGCCCTGGAACTAGGAAGCGGACAATCCGGAAGAACAACAGCGCAGTTTTGCAACGCTCTCGATGACAGATTTTATGTACTGGAAAAATATCATGGAGAAAAAGGACTGCAGCTTGCAATTCAAAGTCACAGTGAAGCTATTAGAAAAGTTACGTCGATTGTTGAACGTGAAAATATTGACTGCGAATTAGAAAAAATACCAGGCTATCTTTTTTCACAGGACGATGATGAAAAGTACGTTTTAGAAAAAGAAATTGAAGCCGCTCATCGTGGAGGTCTTACTGAGGTTAAGCTATTCAAGCACTCACCGCTTGCTTTTTATGATCTAGGACCTAATTTATTTTTCCCCAATCAGATGCAACTCCATCCGGTAAAATATATGAGAGGACTTGCGGATGTCATTCTCGCCGGAGGAGGAAAGATTTTTACCAATTCTCCAGTAACCAAAATAATAGGGGGAGAGAACTCCAAAGTTATTACTAAAAATACTTCGACAATTTTTTGCGATGATATTGTTGTTGCAACCAATACACCTATTAACGATAAATTTGCCATTCATACCAAACAAGCGCCTTATAGAAGTTATGTCATAGGATTGCGTATTCCAAAAATGAGTGTCCCTAAAGCTCTTTTCTGGGACACACTGGATCCTTATCATTATGTTAGAGTTGAATCAGATAATATTTCCGATATTTTAATTGTCGGTGGAGAGGATCATAAAACAGGACAGGAAGAAAATCCCGAAGACTGCTACACACGCCTAGAAGAATGGACACGTTTAAGATTTCCAATGGCAACGGAAGTTGTATACAGATGGTCAGGTCAGGTCATGGAGCCCGTTGATGGACTTGCTTTTTTAGGCCACAATCCGGGAAGCGAAGACAACGTCTACATTATTACCGGTGACTCCGGCAACGGAATGACCCATTGTACGATAGGGGC
Source organism: Bacteriovorax sp. (assembly GCA_014376445.1). Classification (GTDB taxonomy): domain Bacteria; phylum Bdellovibrionota; class Bacteriovoracia; order Bacteriovoracales; family Bacteriovoracaceae; genus Bacteriovorax. Next base: position 25,762 of record JACMRM010000027.1, read on the forward strand.
CATACTGATTACCGACCTGATCATGAAAAGAAAAAATGAATGGGAAAAACTTTATACCCCTTCAAGAAAATCTTTTCGAGCTGCTAAAAATTATATTCAGGTAAATTCTAACGTTGCCCTTCAGTATACAGACTGGATCGAACCAAAATTTAAGCCGAATTTTGATACACTTGAAATGGAAGAAGGTGTCGTCTTCAGGAACGGAGCGAGTATGGTAGCAGGTTATAAGAACAATGCAGGTATTATGGAATTCATGACGGCCGTATGCCCTCACCTCGCCGGAGTGCTGGCGTGGAACTCTGCCGAAAAATCCTGGGACTGCCCATGCCACGGCTCACGTTTTGACTGCCATGGAAAAGTTATTGAAGGCCCTGCTGTGACTGATCTAAAAATGGCAGGTTATCACGATACAGGGCATAAGCGTATTCTGGAAAAAGAGTTGCAGGCCCAGTTTGATAAAAATGCACTTGAGTAGTGATTAGGTTTTCAGTAAGATTGCTCCCTATCAAATAAATAAGATAACACAGGGAGCAACATGACAAGAATCACTCTTCAAGGAAACGATATTAACACTCGCGGGACTCTGCCAGATATCGGCGATCTGATTCATGACTTCACAATGGTAAAAGCAGATTTAACTGAAGTAAAACTTTCTTCATTTAAAGAAAAATATAAACTGCTTAACATTTTTCCAAGTATCGATACTCCCACATGTGCAATGAGTGTGCGTACTTTCAATAAAAATGTAGCAGACCATGGCAACGTTGCTGTCATCAATCTTTCTACTGATCTTCCTTTCGCACAAAAAAGATTTTGTGGAGCCGAAGGAATCAACAATGTAACGACGGCTTCTCTATTCAGATCTGATTTCCTTACTAATTATCATCTTGATATCATCGATGGACCACTTAAAGGACTTTGCTCTCGAGTGATCATGATTATCAATGAAAAAAATGAGATCATCTACACAGAACAGGTAGCAGAAATCGCCAACGAACCGAACTATCAAGAAGCTTTGATTGCACTGAATTCATAGGCAGTAATCATGTTAGGTTTTGAAATATTCGAACAGATTTTTTTGGAGGAATTGATGATGCTACGAGATTAGTTTTAGCTGGAAAATTTTTTCATGGAGAGATTTCAAAACATCTCACTAAAAGTGATTCGACAGATCGTAGATAGTTATTAATTGTCCAAAAGTTTATGGTTTAAATGACAATTTAGTAAAGTAAAAAACTGTGGGTTAAAGAGAATTAAAATTTAAGGATTTTTATTCGCAGTATTTTTCTATGATATCGATAATTTCATAAATATCCAGGGGCTTTTTCAGATAAGCGCGTGCATTCACTCTCTGTTTATTCTCTCGGATGTGTCCGTCTGCTGACATAACAATTACAGGCAAATGTGCAATTTTCGGATCTGCATCTTTTTCAGTACAGAATTGAAAACCATCTTTTATAGGCATCATAAGATCGAGTAAAATAAGATTGGGAAGAACGAGAGACTGAGATAATTTATCGAGACCGACCTGACCATTTTCTGCGAAAAGAACTTCATAACCTTCACCTTCAAGCAGCTCGATTAAAGTTTCTCGAATATCCTGGTCATCCTCAACTAATAAAATTTTTTTATTAATCATGAATCCTCGCTCTCCTATAGGCCAGTTACACAAATCGTAACCAAGTGTAACAATAAAATATTAACTCAATATTGAGAATATATCACTATCTAATGAGAATCATTTTTAGAATCTTAAGCTGGATTATAAAACGAAATCTTTACAGGCATTTGATGCATTTTTATCGTTATCTGTGCGTATTTTTTGCTGATTTTTATAATATGCACTATAGGCCTTATGTGCCTCTATCGAAATACTTGACCCTATTGCTCTACTCACTTTCGTATTGGTTTTCAATTCATTCAGAATATTTTGGTAGCGCTGATACTCAGGGTGCTCTCTCATCACTTTTTCTTTCGTCTCTCTTGAAACTTTATAATAGTCTCTTGAGTCTTCAAGTTCTTTTCTTTTTCCTGCTGTAAGATTGTTATCGAGAAGATCTTTTTCTTTTTCTCTGATTGAATAATCCCAATTACCGTCCAGAAGTTCTTTATGAGTGTACCCTATTGTCTGTCCCATCGGTGTATTCATGGGCTCACGTTTTTCAAGATCAGGTCTGCTGATTTCCTGCAGCCTTTTAATATAATTTTCCTGAACGTCCCTATACTCAGCAATTTTCTTTTTTAAATCCGAAAGATCGACAGTCTTTTCTTTTGTAATCTTTTTACTAAACCAGGATTTTCTTTCTATTGAATTTATATCTTCAATAAGTGTTAGAAGAGTCGTCAGTTGTACATATTCATTCTGGCGGGCACAATAATTGGCAGCTCCATCAATCGCAGTAGATTTTAAATAAGTATCAATTTTATCAAGCTCCATTCCACGATACTCATCATGATAAAACATATAAGGAGTCAAAAGTGGATAAATCTCGTCTTGAACAACTGTACCTTCAGGTGTTGAGATTTCAGGGAACCCTTCCCCTTTCAGTGTATCTCGTGTGCTTAAAAATATATCTTCAAGATTTTTTCCTTTCCCCATATTATTTGCAAAAACTTCTGCAAAACTGGAGAATCCATAGTGCTTTGGCCCTGAAGCAGTAATAACACACGTTTTATCATTGGCAAGAGAAAGTGAATTTCCAGAGTGGCAGCTAGCATCCACAATCGCCAGTTTAACATTGGCATCTTTAGCTGCTTTACTTAGGGTCGCAAGATTATCCAAACTGATCATTCCATCACTGCTTCCACTATTTATATTGGTCATTGCAGAAGAAGATGAAGATATTTTATGAGTATTGCCTGCTGATTCGCCGCCGTGATCAGAAATAAAAAGCATAATTTTTTCCCCCGCCTTGATTTCCGGAGGATTGGCAGTGAGTTTTTTTATATAGTCGTTAACAATGCTTTCGAAGCTTTGTTGATTAAAACCATTTTTAATACTAGCGCCCTTAAAATTCTCATTAATTATACTTTCGGTCTGTCGGTGGCCACCATTAAAATTAATCGTCGTTTTATATGAAGATTTATTCTGATTATAGAATACAGAGAAATTTAAAATGCCAGTATCAAACTGGGTTATCAGTGCATTTACCGGCTCTCCGCCTCCGCCGATAACCGTCATGTAATTAGTTTCAGCATGAAGAGACAAGGAAGAAAATATTATTGTTAAGAGTATAGTAGTTTTCATTTGCACTTCTCCTTTTTCACCAAAACGACACTGCCCGATTCATTATAATTTGCAGGATCAGGGGGTGTATGCTCTACTTTAGAAATACTGTCGAGTTTTCCGCGATAGTCAGAAGTCATTTCAGTAATTTTTGCACGAACTTTTATCGATTGATTCAAGTAAGAAATGACCTGTCTTTCCTGAGCAGAAGTAAGATTGAATTTGTATTCTGAAATTGATCCTTGATTCACAACAAGGTCATAGGACTTCGTCAATTCATTTTTTTTCAATTCTCCATAGAGATCATAGCTTCCGCAACCCTTCATCTGAGTGGTGCTGTAAGCATTTAAACTGATGAATAAGAAAAAAATATATTTCATATTAATGCTGGCTGTGAAGTTCTAATAACTCCTGAATGATTTTTGCATCTTTAACGACAAATGCATCGAATGTTTTTGATTCATTGCTAGCGACCCATGGAAAAAACGGTGCTGATTTTGAAACACCGATGTAAACATCTACGTGATTCGTCTTGATAGCTCCACCTTTGTCAGCTGCGAAAAAATATCCGTCGTGAATAATTGTTCTTCCGTTGGCGAGTAAGATTCTAGCTCCACGAGCTTTTGGAACATATATTGCTGTGCCTGGTGAAATAACAGCACCGTCTGTCGCGAGTGTTCTGTACGGAGCTAATATATAGTCATCAAGCCCGTCGCCGTAAACACCGTTAGCTTCACGAAATTTTGTCTTTCCGATTTTTGGATATTTTGCGTAGATTGAAGAACAGTCTACGAAATGATCATCCGTTGTATTGTGATAATTGAAAGTTTTAGCTTCACCATTTTTAAAATTGATTTTTACTGAACCTTCCATTGCCGTATCACACCAGTGTTTCAGTGTAACTCTCGGACCTAGCTCTTGTCCTTTAAGGTCACGAAGAGGATTACTTCCAGAATCTTCTGCTATTTCCGGAAGATAATAGTAGGTCGCCCATAATTTTAGAGATGGCCCCAGATCACTTTTAGCTGGTTCTGCCATCTCAAAACGATCATTGTCCAATGGATCTGTGGCGTATGAGTTGAAAGAACAAAACAATAGAGCGAAAACTAAAAAAGTCATCTTTAACATAAGAGTCTCCTATTGGAAGTCTTATCGTTAAGAATATCGCATTCGTGAATAATTTCAGTTGAGAGTCAAAAAGCGGAAAAAAGTAACCATGCATAACCAATAAGTGTATAGTTTGGCATGAAAAAAGTTCTACTTCTAATCACTTCATTTCTCATTTACATTATTACCCGACTATTTCATATGTCTTATCGCTATCGCTTCAATAACAACTCCGTTCTGCAGACTTTAAAAAATAATCACCAGAATTTTATCTTCGCAATCTGGCATCAGAATCTCTTTGCAGGAATTCTCGCACAGACCGGGCATCAGCATATCGTGATCGTTTCAAAATCAAATGATGCCGAACCTGTGGCCTTTACGTGTAAACATCTCGGCCACCTTGTCGTGCGTGGAAGTTCGAGAAAAGGCTCTGTTGATAAAAACGGCCAGGCCGCAAAAGAGGAAATGATTGAATGTTTAAAGAAAGGTCACCCTGGAGCTGTCACTGTAGATGGACCAAAAGGCCCTGCTTTTAAAGTGAAGCCTGGAATTATAGACATGGCAAAAAAATCAAAAGCACTTCTAGTCCCTTACGTCGTCTGTCCGAAAAGCTACTGGCAATTTAAAAGCTGGGACAGCTTCAAGCTTCCAAAACCGTTTTCCAAGATTTTAGTTTCCTATGGTGAACCGATTGCGGTTTGTGAGAATAATATATCGTATGAAGAAGATTTGAATAAATTAGAAGCGGCGATGAATCTTTTAACTAACGAAACTTTGAAAAATCTCACCAATTGGGAAGCATATTCGTTTTCCAACTGGTGGCGATATAGTAAGTAACAATATCTTAACTATTTCTTTGATTGCTCAGCTAAAAAATCCTTCATCGCAACCCATGAACGTCTGTCAGCATCACTATTGTAAGCTGCGCCTTTTGCAATATCATCTCCCGCACCTTTTTCAGTGAAGCTATGAACTGCACCAGAATACTGGATGAACTGGTAGTTAACTTTTGCTTCGTTCACACCTTTTAAAAATCCTTCGATGTCAGCTTTTGGAACAAACGGGTCAAGAGCTCCGTGCATAATCAGCATTGATCCTTTAATATTTTTATCGTCTGTTGATGGAATTAATCCGCCGTGAAAAGTGATAACACCTTTTAAGTCAGTTCCGGATCTTGCAGCTTCAATCACAGTTGTTCCCCCGAAGCAGTAGCCAGCAACGAAGATCTTAGAGGTATCAACACCTTTTTGTTTCTTTAATGTATCGATCGCAAGGTTTGCATGTGCACGCAATGCAGGTAGATCTGCTTTGTATTTTCCAGCTAGTTCACCCGCTTCTTTTGTATCTTTAGGACGAATACCTTTACCGTAAATATCTCCAGCGAAAACAACATATCCAAGTTTTGCCATTTCGATTGCTTTAGATTCTGTCTCAGCTGTAAGTCCCATCCAGTTATGCACAACCATGATCCCGGGTTTTTTCCCCTGGTTCATTGTATCGTACGCTAAAAATCCTTCGTACGTTTGATCGCCCGATTTGTATTCAACTCTTTCTGTTTTTACTTTAGCGAATGCAGTGCTCGTAATTAATAACGACAATAATAATGCCTTAATCATATAAATCTCCTTTTGGTGATGACTGAATCAGAATAAGTGTAATAGATTTTTACAAAGAGTAAAACCGACAAGGCTTCAGCAAAAACATGAAGAGATGAAGCCTTGCATTTTATTTTATGAATTGAGTGAACGTTTATCACTTGCCGCAAGGCAGGCTTCCTTTATAGACTCTGAGTATGTTGGATGTGCGTGGCTCATGCGCCCAATATCTTCTGCTGCTGCCCTGAATTCCATGGCGACAACTGCTTCACCGATAAGATCTGCACAGCGTGGCCCGATCATATGAACACCTAAAATCTCGTCTGTCTTTTTATCTGCTAAAACTTTTACGAATCCATCTGACTCGTTTGAAGCGCGTGCACGCCCTGAAGCTTTCGTTGCGAAACTCCCCGACTTGTACTCACGTCCTTCTGCTTTTAACTGCTCTTCTGTTTTTCCAACGCTAGCTACTTCCGGCCATGTATAAACAACACCAGGAATTAAATTATAATCGATGTGCGGTTTTTGTCCTGTCATATACTCCGCAACAAGCACACCTTCTTCTTCAGCTTTGTGAGCAAGCATGGCACCCTTAATAACATCTCCTATAGCGTAGATGTGGGGAACGTTTGTCTGAAGATGAGCATTCGTATCAACACGTCCTCTGTCATCAAGCTTTACACCGGCCTTATCAAGTCCAAGTGAATCAGTATAAGATTTTCTTCCGACTGCCACTAAACAGTAGTCTCCTTCAATTACAACTTCTACTTTCGTATTTTTATCTGTCGCTTTAACAGTGACTTTTTTTCCATTCGCTTTCACTTCTGTTACACCATGGCCTAAAAGAAATTCAATCCCGTCACGCTTAAGGGTTCTCATGAGACCTCTTCCAAGCTCTAAATCCATTGTTGAAATAATAGAGTCAGCGTATTCAATAACTGTCACTTCACTTCCCAGTCTTCTGAAAACTGATGAAAGTTCGAGACCAATAACACCACCACCGATCACAACTAATTTTTTTGGAAGTTCTTTTAAAACTAAGGCTTCAGTTGAAGTAATCACTCTTTCTTTATCGATCACAACACCAGGAAGTGTTGATGGTTTTGATCCTGTAGCGATAACTATTTTAGCACCTTTAATTTCTACAGTTTCTTTTTCACCCCTTACAGAAACAGTGTTGGCATCTTTAAAAGATCCGTGTCCGTAAAAAACTTCAATCTTATTTTTCTTCATTAAAAAGTCCACTCCGCCAGTCACGTCGCTCACAACTTTTTTAACTCTGTCTCTCATCATACCGAAGTCTAATTTTACTTCCCCTGCTTTAATTCCATGATCTTTAAATGAATGCATTAATTCATGATATTTTTCAGACGAATCAAGCCAAGCTTTTGAAGGAATACATCCAACGTTCAAACATGTCCCACCGAGAGTTTTATATTTTTCAACAACCGCAACTTTCATTCCAAGTTGTGCGCATCTGATCGCACAAATATATCCGCCCGGCCCTGAACCAATAACAATAACATCAAACTCTTTCACTTTAACTCCTATAGTAGTTCTCTAATGATTTTTTGCTTTGGCTTGAATGAACGAAAAGAAAAACACAGCATTCGGATCGTTTGCAACCGTCGCCATTTCTTTTTTCATTTCATCAACAATTTCTTGCGTCACATATTTTGCTGCCACTAACTGATCGCTGGCAGAGAGTAGTAACTCACTCCAGAATTCGATCATCTCTTTTCTTTTTTGAGGGTGGCGGTTGTCCAGAAACCAGGTTTTCACTTCAGTTTCAATATTTCTAAAACCAATCTGCATTAACAAGTTTCCAAGTTTTGCACCCATAAAAGGATCACCTTTCTGGTCATACTGATAGTCATTGAAGGCCATCCAGTATTTCAAAACATTAGGAGAGTATGGATCGAGAAAAAAAGACGAGTTCAAAACTTCAGTGACGTATAAAACAGCACCGGGTTGAAGCACTCTTCTGATTTCCGATAAAACTCTTCTTGGATCAGGCACGTGCTCCAGGACAAAACATAAAAACGCACCGTCAAAGTTTTCACCTTTAAACGTTAAGTTCTCTGCATTCATCTGGTGAAGGTCATATCTTTTATTTGCGTAAGAAAGTTTCCCTAAAGAATCTTTCGCTGCTGCCAGTTGAGTCGGGCTTAAATCAATCCCCGTTAAATGAATATCGGGAAAACGACGAAGAAGAATTTCAGATTGAGCACCAACACCACAGCCGACTTCTAAAATTTTTTTATTAGCTGAGAAGTTTACGTTTTGATAAATCGTATGCTCTGCAAAGCGTGCCTGACGTCTTAAGCGCTCCTGCTCCACCGGCGAAAAGCCATGTAAGTAAGGGAAGTCTTTTTTGGAAGAGGAATCAGTCATATTGGATCTCCAATATAAGACCCGGCAAAAAACCAGGCCTGTTATTAATTAGACATCAAGAAGTAATCTAGAAGGATCTTCAAGAAGCTCTTTCACTTGCTTCAGGAAGCTTACTGACTCACGCCCATCGATAATTCTGTGGTCGTAAGAAAGTGCAAGATACATCATCGGACGAATCACCACCTGGCCATTGATTGCCACTGGCCTCTCAATAATATTATGCATACCTAAAATGGCTGACTGAGGAAGATTTAAAATCGGAGTTGAAAGCATCGAACCGAACACACCACCGTTAGTGATTGAAAAAGTTCCACCCTGCATTTCTTCGATTGTAATTTTTCCATCGCGCGCTTTAGTCGCAAGACTTAAAATTTCTTTCTCAATTTGAGCAAGGCTCATGCTCTCAGCGTTTCTCACAACTGGAACAACAAGTCCTTTAGGTGTTGAAACAGCAATCCCGATATCCGCGTAGTCGTGGTAAATAATTTCATCACCATTCATTTGTGCGTTTACGGCCGGCCAGTCTTTAAGAGCAACAGTCACTGCTTTTGTAAACAGAGACATGAACCCTAATCCTACGCCGTGTTTTTTCGTGAAAGCATCTTTGTATTTTTTACGAAGATTCATCAGCTCGTACATATCAACTTCATTGAAAGTCGTAAGCATCGCCGTTGTATTTTTTGCTTCAACAAGTTTTGTCGCAATCGTTTTACGAAGACGAGTCATCTTCTCCGGTCTAGTTGCACGTGCACCTGGAACAACTGGAGCACTTGGTTTCGTTTGCTCTGCTGGTGCTGGAGAATTTGCTGGTTTCGCTGTTGCATTCACTGCATCGTCTTTAGTAATTCTTCCATCTTTCCCGGAACCAATTACAGCGCTCGCTTCAATTCCTTTTTCATCAAGGATCTTCTTCGCTGTAGGACTTGGAAAGTTAACTTCTTTTGTCGATACTGGTGCCGCTCTTTCGGAGGCCTTCGCTGCTAAAGCTTCCGCTTTAGGTGCGGCTCCGGCCGCAGGTTTAGCTGCCGCAGTATCAAGCTCACCAATCTTCGCACCAATTTTTAATTCACTTCCGGCCTCTGCCATAATTTTCAAGACACCGGCACTTGGCGCAGGAAGCTCCATTGAAGCTTTATCAGATTCAATTTCACAAACGGCTTCACCCTCATTGACGTAGTCGCCATTCTTTTTTAACCACGATGATAATGTTACTTCCGTCACTGATTCACCGATGACTGGGATTTTTAATTCAACACTCATGACTTATCCTTCTTTTGAAAATGCTTTTGTTACGATTTCTGCTTGCTCTTTTTTGTGTACATTCGAAAACCCTGTTGCTGGACTGGCCGACGATTTTCTGCTGATCAGTTTGAAGTTTCTAAAGACATCAAAGCGAAGAAGGAACGTCCAGTAACCTTGGTTTTTAGGTTCTTCCTGAACCCATACAGTCTCTGCATCTTTATATTTTTCTAAAATTTTTCCAAGCTGCTTTTCTGGCAATGGATGGATTTGCTCCATACGAACGATGGCAATATCATCGCGTTTATCAGCGATCTTCTTTTCATAAAGTTCATAATAAATTTTTCCAGTACATAAAATCAGACGCGAAACTTTTTTCGCTGTGTTCGGATCGTCGATGATCTCCTGGAATTTTCCATTTACTAATTCATCTCTGGTTGATGAAGCACGTGGATCGCGAAGAAGCGACTTCGGAGTCATAACCATTGCCGGCTTTCTGAAATTCCATGTTAACTGACGACGTAATAAGTGAAACATGTTCGCCGGTGTTGTACAGTTTGCAACAATAACATTGTTGTCAGCGGCCATTTGTAAATATCTCTCAGGTCTTGCGCTCGAGTGCTCTGGCCCTGCACCTTCATGTCCGTGCGGAAGTAACATCACCAGACCATTCATTCTCTGCCATTTTACTTCAGCAGATGTAATGTACTGATCGATCATGATCTGAGCTCCGTTTGAGAAATCCCCAAACTGCGCTTCCCAAATCGTTAATGCTTTTGGATTTCCCCATGCGTATCCGTATTCAAATCCTAGGACGGCATACTCAGATAAAAGTGAATTGTGTAAACTCACTCTCGCTTGATTCTTTGAAATATTCTCAAGACCGCAGTAAGCCTCATTCGTTCTTTCATCAAACATTTTTGCCTGACGATGAGAGAATGTTCCACGAACAACGTCCTGTCCGGTAAATCTTAATGGATGCCCTTCTTCAAGAAGAGAGCCGTAAGCAAGTAATTCACCTAATGCCCAGTCAAGCTTGTCACTATCGTAAGCTGCCTGTCTGTCTTCAAGAACTTTCTGTGCTTTTTTCATCAACTCCATTCCCTGCGGAATTGTATTGATGGCCTTTGCCACACGATCAAGAACTTCTTTTTTTACTCCGGTAGCTGGTGACTCATCAAAAGAAGTGGCCGTTGAAAATTCCAAACCTTCCCAGTCTTTGTGCGGTCCTTTTCCTTTAACAGCAACATTTTTTTCTCGAACATTGTTAAATCTGTCAGACAGAAGCTGCTTATATTTTTCCATCATTTCTGTCGCAAGGCTTGCTTCAAACTTTCCGCTCGCTAACAATTGATCAAGATAAAGTTCACGAGGATTTTTATGTTTTGTAATTAGACCATAAAGATGCGGTTGCGTGTAACGAGGTTCATCCCCTTCATTGTGTCCGTACTTTCTGTAACAAACCATATCGATAAAAATATCTTCTTTGAATTTTTGTCTGAACTCAACCGCAAGCTCAACTGCGTACACTACAGCTTCAGGATCATCTCCGTTAACCTGGATGATCGGAGCTTCAATCGCTTTTGCAACAGACACACAATATTGGGATGAACGCGCGTCTTCAATATCAGTTGTAAATCCAATTTGATTGTTAATTACAAAATGAATCGATCCACCGACAGCGTAAGCTGGAAGTTTGCTCATCTGAAGTGTTTCATAAACTACACCCTGTCCTGCAACTGCAGCATCACCATGAATAATGATAGGGATAACTTTTGATTGATCGTTGTCGTAGTGAGCGTCTTCAAGAGACCGGCAGTATCCGATGGCCACCGGAGCTACCGTTTCTAAATGCGAAGGGTTTGGTAAAAGTTTTACGAAAACTTCTTTATCTCCTGTCGTCTTTAGTATTGAAGTGAATCCCATGTGGTACTTCACGTCTCCAGTATGACCTGAGAGCTCTTCCTGAGATCCACCTTCAAATTCGGTGAAGATATATTCGTAAGTTTTCCCGACAGTGTTCGCGAGAATATTTAAACGACCTCTGTGGGCCATACCGATAACAAACTCTTTTGCTCCAAGCTCTGCGCCAAGGTTTATGATCGCATCGAGTGCCGGAATTGTTGTCTCTCCACCTTCAAGTGAAAATCTTTTCTGCCCGACATACTTTGTCTGAAGAAAATTTTCAAACACATTGGCTTCATTTAATTTTTCCAGAATTCTTTTTTTCTTTTCAAGCGGCATTTCGATTTTTTTCGCCGTTGATTCAATTCTCTCTCTCATGAAACGTCTGACGTCAGTGTTGTTAGAGTGCATGTACTGGAATCCGATCTTGTCGCAGTAAATTTCTTTCATGTGATCTAAAATCTGATCTAGAGTCGCAGGACCTAGGCCCACAAACTCTCCAACCTGGAAAACTGTTTTTCTATCAGCATCCGACAACCCATACTCTTCAAGTGAAATTCTCGCTTTTCTATCTCTGCGCGGGCGAACAGGGTTTGTATCGGCAAGTAAATGTCCGCGAGTTCTAAATGACTGAACTAATCTGAAGACATTAAATTCTGCACGAAGTTGGCCATCGCTGATTCCTTCGCCAGTCGTTCCCGAAGTTCCAAAGGCTGCACTCGATGAAAATTCGAAGCCCTGAAAAAATCTTTGCCACGATTCATCTACACTTTCAGGATTTGATCTGTAAGTGTCGTAGAGTGAATCAATAAATGTGATGTCTGAACTAGAGAGGTGGGAGAAGTCGAAAATTTTAGACATATAAAACCTTTAAGAATTGGAACACCGAAGAGTGTTTTACTCAGTTAAAATTTGGTAACTATAATATAGCTCTAAGATACCAAAATTTTAAGCTTTATTTCTCAAGAGGAAGAAAAGTTCTACAGCTAAATCTGCCTATAAGTGACAGCACTTTTTTGCTTTTTTTCCAGATCCACAAGAGCATGGATCATTTCGTCCTATCTTTGGTTCGCTTCTTCTCAGAGTGTTATTTCTCATCACACCATCTACGAAAAACCACTCGCCGTTTTCTTTTTCAAAAGTACTTTGTTCATGGTGAGTTTGCTCAGCACCATTGAAGATAAACTTACATTTAAACTCAACTTTACCGGTAGTATCCTTTTCAGTACCTTTTTCTGTTTCGCGAATCTCTAAACCAAGCCATTCTGAATTATTGGCCCATGATTTTACACTTTCCATGTCCAGCTCAGAGCGAGTTGAAGAGTGGTGAGTTTTTTCGACGTGATCCAATGCGCCTACTGCAAATGCTGTATAGCGAGATCTCATCAAAGCTTCAGCCGTAGGGGCTAATTTAGTACCCTTGATGACAGGTTCGCAACAATCGCTATAATTTTTTTCAGAGCCACATGGACATGCTTTCATAAAATCTCTCCCTAAAATCTAAATAATAAATCTGTAAAATTGGTTGTCTCATCAGTGAAGTGAATTTTACTTTCAAGCAACCTACTCGACACAAAAGTAAAATGAGGTCTGATCATTTTAAGATATTTTTCACGCGTTCTATGAATCGCGTACTCGTCTTTAAATTCCAGGTCTTCAATTTGGCGTCGGAGTTCTAGATTAGTGGGAACTGAAAAATAAAGATAGCGAATTCTTTTTGCCATGATCGGCAAAACAAATTCAATTTCCTCATCTGATAAATATTGGAAAACTGATGTGCATATTCCGAGGTCAAAAGTTTTATGTCGGGCCGTAGTCTTGGTATTTTCTTTTTTTGCCCACGTAACCAGATCAATATTCTCCAGTGATAACTTAGTTGATTCAATCGATGTTAATTTTTTCTTCGACATTAATTCAAACGGATGTAGTGATGGTTCAATCCCAAGCGCTCTGTAGGGTTGAAAAATTTTTAATACTTCTTTAAATAGAATTCCAAGGCCAAAACCTAAATCAACAACGCTGCTCACGTCGATGTACTCAAGTCCTAAAATAGCTTTGATATAGGTTGCATGCTCTTTCGCATTTACGATGTTATCCATCTCGTCGGCGTCTTTATAATTGACGTCCCAATACTCAATGGAGAAGCCTGTTGCACCTAATTTTTCTTTTTCCTTTTTCATTATTATAGTTTTGTTACCGCCGTATAAACAGCAATGAAAACGGCCGCAAAAGCAATCCATGTAAAAAGAATTTTGGTATTTTTTTTCTGCGATCTAAAAAGAATAATGAGCGAAATGTTAAGCACAAGCCACGTTAAAATTTTCACATAAACCCAAACTGGAAACCCTTCTCCATGTTTGAATCCAAGTCTTGCAAGAAGTCCCATTCCACCAACCAGAATCAAAAAACTTGTAATCCCGATGACAATTTTAAAAGAAGTTCTCGGTATCCACCTTCCTTCTGTAATGACTGCTCCCATCGCTGAAAGTGTCATCATAATCATAAAAATGTGCAGAATCTTATAAGTTTCATAACTAATCATGAAAGCTCCAGTGTAAGGTTTAAACTTGAGTATAACGCTACTATATCTTTTGCCTTTGAGATTATCAAATTCTTCATTAGAATAGATTTATGCAAAACTGGACATCACGCACATATAGAAAAGACGATAAAATTTTTCGTGGTGCCTTTAATTATTACCGCAACGAAAACATTTACGCAGAAGAGAGCTTCGAAGTATTCCGCGATATAAAAGACCAGAGTTATCAATACGTTTCAGAAGCAGTCGTGCGTGTCTCTACCGGTGAGACCCTCAATATTCATGTCGAATACATTGTAAACAAAGAGTATGTACCGACTTTTGTGCTGATCGAAAAACTCATGGGAAAGGAAGTCACGAAAGAGACTTACGAGTACAACCAGAGAAGAAATCACCTGGCCTACAAGTTTACCAGTTCAAAAAACGAAGATTTTATGGCGGAAATCGCCACCGCCCCAAAATACCACATTGCCACGCCAACGGCAGCGAGTTCGATGCTTTTCATGAGATCAAAAAAGTTTGATGCCTCTGGAAAAAACTCTTACAACATTCTGGTTGGGAATAATCAATGGGAGTATAAAGAAACTCCGGTTTTCAAAAATATTATTTTAGAACGCGCCAGTCTTACAACTGAAAAGATGAATATCGACGGCCAGAACGTCCAGGCGACTCAGTACCGCATGTTTGATGAAGGAACAGATTTTAAAAACACTAAGGATCCTCAGCATGTGAAAATTTTTCTTTCACAGCACGGTGGTATTCCCTATATGGTTCGCACTGATGACGGAACAAAAATTCAGATCAAGTACTTAAACGATCTGAATGAGAAAGAGTAGCTACACAGTTCGTTCGGTACCTAAAATAAACTCCTCAATCTCTTTACAGGCTTCAGCAATCGGCGCCCTCTCGAGAGAATACGGCTCCATCAGTTTCACTAACTTCTCCATGGTCTTCCCTTTCCAGGCCTTCACACGGTTGTCTACAATGATGACACCGCCATAATCTTTTTCTGTACGTAAAAGTCTTCCCAGTTTCTGATGAAGTGATCTCGTTCTATGGGCGAGATAATAATCAGTGAATTCATTACCAAGATTAGTTTCGAAAAAATCCCTTCTTTCATTGATCACCAGATCCATTCTTAAATCTGGAACCTTATCGACAAAAATAAACTGAAGTGCATCTCCGGGAATATCAATACCCTCTCCAAACGACTCCATGCCCAAGAGAATTCCGGAGCCAGAGCGCTTGAAATCTTCCACAACACTCGTTCCCATTCCCTGAATAAACAATGGAATCTGACCTTCGAATTCCTTCAATAAAATTTCGCGTGCAATTTCAAAGCGCGACTTGGCAGAAAAGAGCAGAAGTGTTCTTCCACCCAATGCCTGAATCAGCGGCTTAATATTTTTTAAATTCTGCTCGACAAAATTTGACTGATAAAGCGACGGTCCGTCGTCACATAAAAACACTTTCGTATTTTTCTTATAGTCAAAAGTGAACGGTAAATAGGTTCCCGACTTAAATCTTTTTTCAGGTTCAAGATAAGCATAACCAGTTGCCCACTCAATCCCCTTTGCTCCGGTGTCTCCAGTTCCATTGGCAAGCGTCGCAGAAGTAAAAATAACTGAAGCAGAAGTTTTCAGTAACTGCTCGTTCACAATTCTTCCTACATCAACCGGCGAAGAAGAAAGCAAATACCCGTCAGCATCTAAATACTTCAATGAACGACAATAGTTCGGCGCCTCTTTCAACAAATTATCCAGTGTTAAAACATAATCCGACAACGTCGAAAAAAATGTTTCAAATCGTGTAAAAGCTATAATCTCATTTTCACTTTTTAAATTCTTAACATCCCATCTGCCACTAAAAGGAAGAAAGTGTGACATATAAGTTTGAAGAATAAAATGTACACTCTCAAGCGAATTTAAAATCGCCTGCGCACTCTGCTCTTTATGCGTTTCCCGGTTTAACATCGGAAGCTCATTCCAGAAAAGCTCTGTGTATTTCGGCATACGTTTAAAATACATCGAAATTTTTTCAGACAGCGGAGTCAAATGATCCATCAACATCTGATAAGCTTTTAGCGTTTCATCGCGAAGATTTTTAATAATGTCACTCGATTCACCAGGCTCAGTTTCATTCTGCGCAAGAAGATAAAATAAAGATCCCACCCCCTGCATATGTGACATTGCCGTAACAAAAGCTTCAAATCCCTTCTGATCAATCTCAAGCGAAAATGCTTTTGTCGCTTCATCTTCAATTTTATGTGCCTCATCTACGACGATATGAAGTGGACGCGGCATCCCTTTCGGCCATGAGAACATGAGCGAATGGTTTCCGATAATAATATCGGCTTCACGAGCTTCACGAAGCCCACCAATATAAGAACAGTTATTTTTAAACGGACAATTATTTCCCGAACAAGACCTGAAATCGACAGCAATTTCTTTTTCACGTTTGCTCATCTCTTCATTTTTTCTTTTTAAAACATAGGGCAAATCATCGCGAATCAGTTTATCGCTGACTTTCATTCGAGAGTTATGAAAAAAGATCGATTCAAAATAAAGTGACGTAAACGCTTTGTCAAAATCAGCAACGTATCCCAATAAACTATTCTCCGCTTCTTCTTGACGAAACAAAGCTTCACATAAATGGTTATTAGACCCGACTAAAAGTTTAATTTTCAATTCATCTTCATTTAGACCAAGGAATTCTCTTACCTGAGGAACATCTTTATCAAAGGCCTGATGCTGGAGAGTCTTAGTCCCCGTCGCAATCAATACCGGCTTCTTTTCTTCCAGTGAAAAAAGCACCGAAGGAATCAGATACCCAAACGTCTTACCGGTTCCTGTAGGCGCTTGAATTAAACTGTGAATATTATTTTTAAGCGACTGCCCCGCTTTAACGGCCAGGTCAATCTGCGCCTGACGCTTTTTATAAAGCGGAAACATTGTCTTGATTTTTTCTTCATCATTAAAAATATTTTTAATGTTCGCACCAGAAAACTCCAGCGCAAAATTCTTCCGCACCATCTTAGTTTTGGTAATTTCCGGAAATCTCTTCGGCCATAATTTAGCTTTTGCAATTTCGACATGCGCATCCAGATTAAAATCCACCTGCATGGCAATTTCATAAAGTTCATCATCCGGTAAATGCAAAAACTGCATCAACCACATTTCATCATTGATAATTTTCTTTTCCAATAACTGCAGTTTCATAAACTGATAAAGCGCTTTATCTTTTCGAGTGAGCATCGTCGCGACTAAAACAACTTTCAGCAAATCGAGTGAGTCTTCATACCCTCTGTGCGTTTCTGTTTCCGCAATCTCCCAGTCCTGGATAAAATGCTCCAGCTTCAAGGATGAAAATTCCGGGAATAAAAGTCCCAAAAACAGCATCGTATCGCAATACTCTTCACGAGTGGATCCATCGTCAATTTTATCAAACGATCTTTTTAAAAATCCTTCTTCAAATCCTGCATTGTGAGCAATCAGCTTTACGCCGTAAAGCTCCTGCAGTTCACCTTCCACTTCTCTCCATGTCGGAGCTTTGTTCACCATTTGCTGAGTAATGCCAGTAAGTTTAATAATGAAAGATGAAAGCTCTCCCGGGTATTGCACCAGACTCGAGTATTTTTGAACAAGCTTTGTCCCTTCAAATAAAATGAAGCCCAGGTCGATTACCTGATCGTAACTTGGGTCTGCCCCTGAAGTTTCGACATCAATGACCGCCCATTTGCCTAATCTATGATCCATGAATTTCCTGTATTTTTGAGACGGGAGCACAAAAGATTTTAATACGTTTAGATCACTATGAAAAAGCAATTCGTTAGCGCGAGACGTAAACATTGTGGAATTGCATCAAATCTATTATTGTGACTTCATATTTTATAAGGGACACTATGACTTCTGCACTTGTCTTTCAGATTCAATCGATAATTATTTACTCAATGATGGTTTACGGAATCAGTAAGAGAAAAAACAGAAAAATCCACGTGCCTACAATGTATGTCGTAATCATTTGGGATGTTATTCTTATATTACAAATTGAGTTGGGAAGAAATGCCGTTGCAAAGGCTTCAAAGGTTATCACCAACCCAATGCTGTTAAACATTCACGTAAGCTTCGCAGTTCTTTCTGTGGTATTCTATGCACTGCTCTTGTTCACTGGAAGAAAACTTTTAAAAGGCGACCACTCAGTGAAGCCACGTCACAAAATTTTCGGATGGACCGCACTGACTCTCAGAACACTAACTCTTATCACCAGCTTTTTTGCGGTGACGGTTCACTAGGAAATATATGGGATTTGAAAACGTAAAAAATATTATTAAAGCAGGTCTAGCAGACGCTCACGTTGAAGTTCTCGACATGACCGGCACTGCTGATCATTTAGATATCATTATTGTCAGCGACGCTTTTAAAGGCAAAATGCTGATTCAACAGCACCAGATGGTCATGGACCTGCTAAAAGAAAGTTTAAAGCAGGACATCCACGCCGTTCAATTAAAAACTATGGACTATGCCACAGCTGAAAAGCGCGGCATTCAATTAAATAAATAAAAAGGAGATCTATATGTCATTTGAAGTTATTCAAGGTTCGGCAATCGAAGAAGCAGATAAAAGTTTAGACATTAACACACGTGTAAAAAACCTTATCAATGCAGCTCCAATTTTCCTTTTCATGAAAGGAACTCCGGACATGCCTCAATGCGGATTTTCAGCAAACGTTGTAAAAATTCTCAACCACCACGGCGTGAGTTTCAAAACTTTCAACATCCTTTCAGACATGGATATCAGAGATGGTGTGAAACAATTATCTAACTGGCCGACTTACCCTCAACTTTACGTTAAAGGGCAACTAGTTGGTGGAAACGATATCATCACTGAGCTTATGCAAAATGGTGAACTTGAAGACGTTCTAAAAGCTTAATTTTTCCAAAGGCCTTTCCTTTGAAAGGCCTTTTTTTAATCCGATCACCACTCTCAGACCCTCTGCATTTTCGTGATCGACGATAGAGAAGCTTCTCAACACAAAGCTGAATTTACAAAACTTACTTGCACTCTATTTGATTTTTATTTCTAATTTTTACTTTAACTCTTCTGCCTTCTGTAAAAGCTTCTCAGCATTTTTTAAACCACCAAGATTTTTAATCGCAGCTGCTGTCGTTGTATAAATAATAATTTGATCTTCAGACGAAAATTTCTCAATAGATGTATTTGGATTATTCCCCAGGGTTAAAATCGCCACAGAGCGATCCATGTGCGACTTATCAGGAATTTTTGCATTGTTTTTTAATTTTTTTAGCAGCTCTAAACCCTGCTCCCACTCACCTAATTTTTCGCCACAAACATGAACGATTAAATTAGTCATCTCTGTGACATCTTCCACTGATTCCATCAAAGTAAAATTAGTTTTAAATTCACTTGCTACGATTTTCGGATCCCCTCTTTTCGCACTTTTCACATACTCTTTAAAATTCATATAACCCTCATTAACTTTAATGAATCATCCATAACTTAAATTTCATTGGAGTGCATTGATTAAATCAGACCTGAACTAAATCCTGCTCAATTTCTTTGATAAGTTCATCGAGATCGAATGGCTTAGAGAAAAATTTCTTAGCCCCAGCTCTTAAAGCGTCTTCAGTACTTACATCGGCCTGTCCTGAAACGAAAAAGAACACCGGCTTTATTAGCATTTTGCTCACATGAGAAAGCACGGCCATACCATTACCATTGGGCATTTTATAATCTGAGACCACAATATCAATATGTTTAGAATCAAGAATTTTGATAGCATCATTTCCGCAAACAGCTGTAAGGGTCTGGTATCCACAATAACGAAATTCTTCTTCCATTAATTCAAGAATGTCGGGCTCGTCATCAACGATAAGAACCAATAAATTTTTTCTGTCGACCATAATTAAACTATTATAGTTGAAAACATCGCATCAAATCTCATTTTTTATAGGTTTTCCCTAAATAATAATATTAATGCAAAGCGAGAGCGGTTTCGGTAAATAATCACTCCAATGACTCCGATAAAAACAAAAGCAACAATATATATATAATTAAAAACGAAATAAAGAACGTATGCCGCTCCTCTAATCGTCGCTCTGATAAACTCATGTTTATAAATTATAACGGCATATTTTGGAGCTGTACTGTAATAAAAGTGTACAAATTTTCTACCCAGATATGAATTTTCTAAAACAGTATCTCTAAAATGTCTAAAGTAAGTAATAACGTAGTGGTCTTCACCAAATCCTGCCGTAAGAAGATAGCACTGATTCTTTTTAAGAAGTTCCTGAATTTCTAATGGTGTTTCTGTAACGGCCGCTGAAAGTGTCGTTGCAAAATTATATTTATCAACGAACGCTACCGAAAGCGTATAAGAAATTGCATTTTGAAGATCTGCAACCTCAATCTCACTGGTTTGTTTATAAGAGTAATCTGTTGAGAGGAATGAACCTGACCCCAAGTAACTTGCCACAGGCATATTAACCGCAGCTGGTGCTCCGTTGTGCCTAAAAACTTTAACCGACTTTGCTGTTGATGTCGACAATGTCGCAGAAGCCGAATACTCAAGAACTAATCTTTTATCCCCGACTCTAATCTTATTAATTGTGATTCTTAAATCTGCATCTGAATAAACACGATTACTCATAAACATTTGAAAATAAATTCCAGTATTCAAAGTGGCCGGGTTTATCGTATCAGTTGCACCGTAAGTAGATTGAGTAGATAAAAAGAAATAAACTGTAAATATTTTTTCTGTCTCACTCGTCGAAGTTGGTAGAAGTACGGAGCATTCACTTGGAATAGCTGTACAGATATCTGCTGGCGCAAAATTAAAAAGAACATCACTCTGCGCGCTTGCTGAAACAACACCAAAACTTTTAATAGGCTTGTATAAATTGGAATTTGTCGTATCTTTTACGGCCGCCCAAAGATAAGTTGCGCCAGCATTTGCATTAATACGAAGTGGAATGCTTGCTAAGTGAGACGCATCAGTCACATTGAAAACTGAAGCAACAGGATTAATAAAATAAAGATGAGAATTAATGGCGCCAGTGGTGTTTTCAATCGGAAAGTATAGTTTCCCTGGAGCTGTTTCCGAAGTTCCATCTCCACTCGGTGCATCCACGTTCATAGGAATAGTTGAAGGTGCAACAGTTCCAGATACAACTAGAGTTGTATCTGTTCTGAGACGAACAGATTGAGTTGCCATTATCTGGAATGACCAGATCAACAAAGATGATAAAAGTAAGGTTTTTCTCATTCAAAAATTATCCCTTTTTTGTCTCTGCATCGTCAAACTTTAAAGGATTGATTTCTTCCAATAAATTATATAGTTTCTTTTTTATGAAAGATTTTTTAATCAACATTAACGGTCAGATTCACAACGGCCCTGAAGCCCGCATTTCAGTCTTCGACAGAGGCTTTCTTTATGGCGACTCTGTTTACGAATCCACACGTACCTTTAACAGAAAACCTTTTCGAATTCACCAGCACATCGACCGCCTTTTTCTTTCAGCAGAAAAAATATCTCTCCTACCTACTTATTCTAAAGAACAAATTTTAAGCGAAGTTTTAAAAACAATAAAAGCTTCACCCTGCAGTGATCTTACTATCAGAATTGTCCTTACGAGAGGAACCAATACTGATCTCGGACTGGACACCGATCTTTCAGGCGACAACAACCTGATTATTTTTACCAAAGAAATTAAACCAAATCCCGCTTGGTGGCTTACTGACGGAGTCAGTATGATTTTTTATCAGAAAAAAATCGAAGTCTCCGGATCGCTGCCGAAAACTGGAAATTATCAGGAAAATATTCTTGGGAACCGCGAGGCCCATCAACAAAAAGCTTACGACGCTTTCATGATTAACACTTTTGGATTTGTAACTGAGGGAACAACCAGCAATGCCTGGATTATAAAAGACGGCACTCTCTATACTCCACCACTTTCCGACGGCGTTCTCGACGGTCTTACCCGAAAAACGCTGTTTGAGATGGCAAAGCGTCAAAAGCTTTCTCTTCCTTTGGTCGAAAAAAGGCTAACTCCGGAGGATTTTAAAAATGCAGATGAATGTTTTATAACTAGCACGACGCGAAACATAGTTCCTGTAACGAAGATTGAAGAACGTAATATTGGGCCTGGCATTCCGGGGAGAATTACTCTGGAGCTTCTGAGAATTTACTTGGAGTTTGTTAATTAGACCTATTTTTCAAATTGACATGATAAACGCGAGCTTGTATTAATAACGTCACGTATTTTTATTAAATCACAACTTCAAACACTGCAGTTGTTACAAAGTTAATCATATTTAGGGGTCACGCTCATGGCAAGAAGTACTACAGGTAGAAGCCGCTTTAAAATTCAAAGATCACTTGGAGTTGAACTTCCAGGTCTAGGAAAAGCTGGTGCACTAGAAAGAAGACCATACGGTCCAGGTCAACACGGAAACAAAAGAAAGAAAATTTCTGACTTTGCTGTTCGTATGAAAGAAAAGCAAAAACTTAGATACCACTACGGTTTACGTGAAGGTCAATTAGTTAACTACGTAAAGAAAGCTAAGAAAGATAAATCACAAGCGTGGATGGATTCACTTCTAATCACTCTAGAAAGAAGACTAGTTAACGTAGTTTTCAGACTTAACTGGGCACCATCGATGCTTGCAGCTTACCAAATGGTATCTCACGGACATGTATTAGTTAACGGAAAGAAAATTTCAGTTGCTGGCTACACTGTTCAAAAGAACGACGTAATCACTCTTACAGAAAGAGGGTACGCTTCTCTTAACTTCCAACAAGCAAAAGCAACTCCGAGACTTCCATCAGTTCCTGCTTGTTACACTATGGATGAAAAATCAGCTAAGCTGGTTGATCTTCCACTTCCAAGCGATATTCCTTTCGAATACGCTGGTCAGTTAGTGACGGAATATTACTGGAAAGTTAAACCATAAGTTTTTTTCACTTTTAGTGACTATGATAGAAGGCCTCCACTTGTTGGAGGCTTTTTTTTTCCATTTTTTGCAAGTAGACAACACCCTGGTCCAGTTGTTCTGGAAGCATTAAGAATTTTTTCGAAGTTTTGACGAAGATAAGTTTTTATATAGGTGATCCGGCAAAATAACAATCTGGATCAACGGGTTGATCCCCTTGATTTTTTCAATCTGTTCCTCATAATTGGCCACATCAAAATCTCTCGGAACAATGTAGAGTTTTGAAAGCGCATTTATCAGCTCCTCTGGGCGAGTCCATTTCAACATACTCATGAAAGAGTCATCCCCCATTAAAAAATTCTTTTCAGGGATTGCCACTTTAGGCAGCCAGTTCGCTGTAGGATTGGGTCTGTTGCGTCCGAAGAAGCCTGGGTACAAAGAATAAGGTGTATCTTTTAAAGTCAGGCACAGGTTCATAAAATCGTCGTAGGGATTAAGTTTGTCTACTAACTCTTTGTGGGGATTGCAATCTGGAACAATGACAATATTTTCTTCCGGGCATAGCTCTAGACAGGCCATGTGCCCAGGATGAAATGGAAAAAAACTTCCACCGAAAAAAGTCACTGAGCCTTTAATTTCTTTTTTTAATATATCAGTTTTGATTTCACCTTTAGGCCTTGAAGAATGAGTCGGCATGAATTTAAAAAAATCACCGAGAGAAATCAAAAGATTGAATTGATCAAGCTGAGAGAGATCGTCGAGTTTATAAATATCGCACCACTGATTGTGATGTTCTCCACCTAAATGTTCACTGTCTAATTTTACTTCCAGAGAGTTTTTAAACTCCAATGGATAAAGTAGCTGCATCCTTTAATCCTTATTCGAAATCGCGGTCCATGACCGTTTTTCTGCCTTCACTGCGCGCTTTGGCCACGGCCTGGTCAGTATGACGTCTTACAATATTTGAAAGCATATCCATCACGTTTGCCGATGTACTGAGATCGTACTTATCTTTAATATATTGCTTGAGTTTCGAAGCGACAATCAGGATTTCATCTTCAGATGCAGAACCCGAAACTTCAGAAGTACTACTTACTGATTTTGAGTTCACCATAATTCTTCTTGGAGCATTGTCATCATTTTCAGCTAAGTAGTTTTCCTTCCTGGGCGATCTATTTTCTTCCGCCCAGGAACTTTTATGATTCATAACCGGGTTGTGGAGGTTCCAACAGTCTACTGAACAGTAAACCAGTTTGCGGCAAGTGCTGACGTTGCATGCCTGATAGATTGTATTGAAGCCGATTTCTTTTTTACAGCTACCGCATTTTCGCCAATAAGTTACTTCCGTCACTCTCACTCCTACCAATTCTAAACTTTTATGTTACCATTATTTTATCATGAATTTTGAAACCGAATATAAAAACATCCGCTTTAAAATCTCTCTCGAAAAAGAAGTTTATGAAGATGCGAGTCTTCTTATGGGTGATAAATTTAATCGGCTTCCAAATCAGACCATGATTGAGATAAAAAAAGGTGCGCTCGGCCCTTACAATCTGATTATTACTTCAGATGATGACGATGAGATGGAATGCACGCATTATTTCAGTGGCATTCTTTTAACCACTGATGAAAAAGATTTATTGGATGAATTGGGATCTTATCTGGAGCAGGAAAATATTCTGGATGATATTCTGGCCATTAGAAAAAAATACGCTTTTGAACCTGGTCCTTTATGGCGCTAAAAAGGCCCTCAAAAGAGGGCCTTTTTATCGCTATCTGAACTCTAATTATAATATTCTATTTATTACATTTCTAAATGAAATAAAAATGCTTATCGACATTGAGACTGACTTAAAACGATTCTATCTGCCCAAGTTGCGTGACCGATAAACTGAGCTGACTCATCAGTTGCTCCTGCAGCTGCAATTGAAAGAGTTACATCTTTAACAGTTGTTCTGTCGTAATACTGAATCCATTGCATACCAAATCTTGTCTGCCAGACTATCTGACAGTTCACTCCTCCTTGAGGAAGAGGAAAACATTGTTGAACCGGTTCCTGATACTGGCAAGACTGAGTTGTCTGTTGTCTTTGCCCGTCAGTCGATGATGTTGCAACTGTACCTTTTAGATCCACCGGCTGACCGACAGTGCTTGATTTATAAGTAAACGATCCGTTTGATGGAATTGATCCGTCTGGAATGTTAAAATCATATTTTTCATCGCCATCGTTGTTTAAACGAAGAGTGATTTTTTTCTTTGTGTTTGCTTTGATGTCAGCGTCGTATGTGCCAGCGCGTACGTTTCTTCCCACACCTTTTGTAGTTACAAGTTTTACATCTTTCGATACGTTTAACTGTCCTTCGATTTTGTCACATCCAGCAAGCAATACGGCCGCGAATATGAACGGCATTAAATTTTTCATGCGTTTCCCCCTGATTGAATAAATAAATAAGAAAGTACTGTATTTGAATTTATACCCATAAAAAGGGGGTCGCAAATAAACCTCCCTATTTGTAAGAATTTAGTAAATTTTCAGGGATTTACTGAAACCTGAAGATGACTTGGGGACATTCTGGCACCAGCTTAGTTGTAGATTTTACAAGATCCTTGATCAAAATTGTGTTACGCGCTATATCATGGCCAGCTTACATTTAAAATACACAGTAATCGATTCAAAATACTACCTAAGAGGGCCTATGAAGATTTCAACAATTACCAGTGCAGCTTTGATCGCACTAACTATGACGTCTGCATTTGCCTCGGATAAAACTGATGCAGATTTCGACAAGCTTTTAACTGCAAATAAAATTGCTCCCAAAGACCAGCAGTCTTATTGCTACACTGATGAAAATGGAAAGCTTCAGGGAACAAATGTTGATACGAAAATTCGACTTGCTTCAGTTTCAAAACTTTTAACTACCCTATGGGCCATCGATCAAAAAGGCCCTAGCTACAGATACGAAACAAAACTTTTTATTAAAGGCAGCAATCTTCACATCCAGGGAAGCTTCGATCCATTCATGAGCAATGAGAAAATGTTATATCTCGTTTCTCAGTTAAACACTCTTGGATATAAGCACTTTGATAAAATCACTTACGATAAAAATATCCAGATTTTCCCGAACGCTCAGGTTCACACAGACCCATACCCTCTAATTACAAGGGACTCGAATGGAAAAAACCTGACAACATATTTTAATACGGCTTCATGGTCAAAAATTTTTAAAACTGAGTACGATCGTTTAGCGAGCCTTGCAAAAAAAGACCGTTATTTAAAATCAGTTGATATGAGTGTCGATAAAGTTGAGTTTGCTGACAAAAACCCTCTGCTTGCTGACGTAACTGCAATTCCGGAAGACGTTAAAGTCCTAACGTTATCATCTCCACAAATGTACAAATATTTAAAAGAAACAAACGTTCAATCAAACAACTACTCTGCTCATACAATCTTTTTAGATTTAGGTGGAGAAGCCAAATTTGCCCAGTACCTTGCAGATAAATTCAGCTTAACAACTGATAAAGTAAAAATGTACAACGGGAATGGTCTTCCTACGAATATCGCTGGTGTTCGTAAAGATAACTACGCTACTTGCGCAATCATGACTGAATTAATCAGCTCTTTAAAAGAGTCGATTGAAAAACAAGGTATGGAGATTGAAGATGCTGTAGCAGTTCCAGGAAGTGATGCGGGAACATTTGCCAACAGACTTAACTCAAGTGATTTGAAAAACTCTTTCGTCGCTAAAACCGGAACATTAATGCATACATCAACTCTTGCTGGTGCAATGAATACGACAAAAGGATTTTCATTCTTTGGTGTATTTAATATGACGACAGATATTGTTGGAGCTAAAAAGGTTCAGAATGCAATGGTAGCATCTGTAATGGAAGAAATGGGCGGGCCAAAAACATTTGGCTATCAAGTTGAAGGATTTCACTCTTACGACAGCAATGAAAATGTTAAAAACTTTAACATCTTCGACGCTGATGAAGACACAGGGTTTAGTGCTATTGATGAAAGCGGATTACACTAATTAAAAAGTAAAGGCCCTACCGGGCCTTTTTTAATTCAGCTCTTTCTTTTAAGAATTGAATCACGACAGGTGCCAGCGAGATAAGAATAATCGCAATCATTACCAGCTTAAAATTGGCCTGCACAAACGGCAGATTTCCGAAAAAGTATCCTAGCGGAATAAAAATAAAAACCCACAACATAGCTCCGATCACATTGTAGATCATAAATTTTCTGTAAGTCATTTCACCGATGCCGGCGACAAATGGAGCAAATGTCCTGACTATGGGAATGAAGCGAGCAACGATAATTGCTTTAGCACCGTATTTTTCATAAAAGGCCTGGGCCTTAAAAAGATGGTTCTTATTAAAAAATCTTGAATCAGGACGACTGAAAATTTTCGGGCCGATATATTTTCCGATAGCGTAGTTCACACTGTCACCAATAATCGCTGCAAGAAGAATCGTAATCGATACTGTCCAAAGATTAAATGATCCGCGAGCGGCAAAGGCACCTATAGCAAACAATAATGAATCCCCTGGTAAAAAAGGCAGGACAACAATTCCAGTCTCACTAAAAATTATGAGGAACAATATAAGGTAAGTCCATGTGTGATATGTCTGAATGATGTAATCAAGGTGAACATCAATATGCAAAATAAAATCGATCAGCGCATGCAGAAAGGCCATTCTTAGTCCCTGATAAGTTGAAAACTTATTTTAGCATCACTGCCTGTAAAGTTTAAAGACAAATGGAAAACTTTAATGCGCGCAAAGTCAACACATGACAAGAACAAATCTTCCAGTTAGCCTTATTACATGAAAATTCAAAAACTACTTTTAGCGTTGGTTCTATTATCACTCCAAGCAGTTGCGCTCGCTCACTGCCCGGCCTCTTTTAAAGAAGAGAATGTTTGCATGATGCTGAAAAAAAATACTGTTTACATCTACTGGCATGACTTTGATCACAACGGACCTTATAAAGATTTTGCGAAAGCTGAGATGACGGCGCTTCAAAATGAAAAAGGACAAGCTCTTCCATTCAAAAAACTGGCGCGTGGAATTTATAAACTTGATACGGCGGAAGCGCAGATATCCCTGACTGCGGTTGTATCATTGGATAAAAAGAAATCTGAAATTAAATTAAAGCAAGAATAGTCATCATGAAGATGGGCTTATTTTTTCTTTTAATTTTTCCAGCGATCCTGTTGGGAGCAAGTCCTGAAAGTGCTATCAAAGGACAGCTCGAAAGTGAATTAAAAGAAAAAAACCTAATTCTTAAATTCTTTTGGAACTTCACCCGCGCCAATATTCACTTTTATACTTTGATTGAGAAGTCTCGGAGCAGTGAGAGTTTTATCGCGTGCTTCACGAAAGTGAATGAAGTCTTCTCTTTTTGTTTCTTCCTTTAAATGAGCATTGAACTTTTTTGAAGCACCAATTGTTGTTTCAAATCTCAGCTCGCGGCCGTTTGGCCGATAGTCGTGGCCGACAAAAACGATAGTGTCATTCGGAAGTTTATAAAGAGTTTCATGAACTGAGGTATAAAGCCTGTCTGCACTCCCATCCGGAAAATCGCATCGGCCTGTTCCATAGTCTTCAATGAATAAAGAGTCTCCGCAAAAAAGCATGTTGTTGATATGAAAACTCATGCATGCCGGCGTGTGCCCCGGTGTCGGGATCGCATGTATCCTGATACTGCCTGCAGAAAAATCTTCGTGGTCTTTAATTAATTTATCAAACTGTGAACCATCAATTTTAAAATCCGGGTCCATTTTTAAAATATCTTTGAAGGCCTTTTGAACGTGAATGATATTAGAACTGATGGCGATTTTAATTCCCGGGAAGTTCTCTTTCATTAACTGGGAGCTTGAAAGATGATCAGCATGAGCGTGGGTTTCGATACAGTAAACAGGCTTAAGTTTATGCATCTCCACAAATTCGGTGATCTTTTTAAATCCATGAGTTTCAATACGCCCGCTTGCCTGATTAAAATCCAGAACAGGATCAATAATGACAGCATCGCGAGTCTTTGCATCGTAAACAATGTAAGTCAGCGATGAAGTGTCTTTATCAAAAAAATGTTGAACATCCATATGCAAAATTCCTAATGATGAGTGACAAAAGAGTGACTATCGCAAGCTGACATTATATATTTATTTTATGGAAAATATGAACCAATTTCTCTCTAAACTTGTCGAAAAATACCGTCCTCTTTCAAGTGGCGCACCCGCTTCCTACATTCCCGAACTCGCCAAGGCCGATCCATCGCAGTTTGCCATAGCTGTCGTGACTTGTGACGGAAAAGTTTTTCAAGCGGGAGATGTTTCTCATAAATTTACCCTACAGTCGGCATCAAAACCTTTCGTCTACGGCATGGCCCTCGAAGAGCACGGGCGTGAGTTTATGAGAAGCCGCGTAGGCGTTGAGCCAAGCGGTGAAGCTTTTAATTCGATTGTCGAACTTGAAAAGTATACGCACAGGCCATACAACCCGATGATTAATTCAGGTGCCATAGCTGTCAGCAGCTTCATTAAAGACACAAAAAACATGAAACGTCTGGACCGTATACTCGAATTATTTTCTGACTATACCGGACATGCAGTTACAATTGATGAAGATGTTTTTATGTCAGAAAAACAAACTGCTCATAGAAACAGATCCATCGCTCATCTGCTTCGGCATTTTGAAATTATCGGCGATGATATTGAGGAGTCACTGGATCTTTATTTCAAACAGTGCTCGGTTCTCGTCAATACAACCGACCTGGCAATGATGGCCGCCACCCTTGCTAACGGTGGAGCTCAGCCAAACACAAAAAAAGTTTTAGTAAAAAAGGAACACGTTCCAGATATTTTAAGTTTGATGTTCACCTGCGGAATGTATGATTCTGCCGGCGAATGGGCCTACACTGTCGGGCTTCCCGCCAAGAGCGGTGTCTCTGGCGGACTTCTTACCGTCGTTCCCGGGAAAATGGGAATTGCCACTTACTCTCCACTTATTGACCAGCAAGGGCATTCTATCAGAGGCGTGCATGCCGTGAGAGATTTGGTCGAGCAATTTAATCTTAATATTTTTGTCAATTAAAAAAACAGGATCATTATGGATCAAGTCCGCCTACCAATAGAAAGAATCGAATACTTTATCCAGTACGAATCTTTTGTCGTTTTAACCGTGACACTTTTACTGGGATGGTTTTTTTATAAATTATTTTTAAGAAGGATCACTGAAAAAAGACACACTGCCCTTCGCCATCGTTTTGTCAGAACAGGAACGTATCTCGCAATCACCGGAGTGTTGGCACTTTTCCACTGGGGAATCTTACAGGGCACGTGGATTGATTACTTCACCGTTCAAGTGGCAAACTATGCGGGGCTCATGTCTTTTCTCCTTTTAGTGACAGTCGTTATCAGGATGGCGCAAATTTATGTTTACCTTTATCTGTTTCTTGCGAATATGAGTAAAGGAGTTCCACGCCTCATCGCCAATCTTTTCACCCTGATTTTTTCGACCTTCATCATCGGATGGGTTGCGGCCGACGTTTTTGGTTTTAATCTTGCGACTGTTCTTGCGACGTCTGCTATTTTTACCATTGTTCTCGGTCTTGCACTTCAGGACACTCTAGGAAATTTATTTTCCGGTGTGGCCTTGCAGATTGAAAGGCCTTTTCATCTTGGCGACTGGGTGGAAATCCACAACTCTGATGAAAAATGGGTCGGACAAATTTTAGAGATTACATGGAGAGCGACTTCACTTATAGGGTTTAGTGATGAGTTGATTGTTATTCCCAACAAAACAATCGCTCAAAGCCAGCTGCTTATTTTTTCAGACAGAAGCAAACCCGCGCGTTTTGCACAGATGTTTAGATTTAAATTTAATGTCGACCTGATGAAAGCTAAGGCTGCAGTTCTCGAAGGTGTGAAAGCTGTTCCTGAAGTCATGAGTGATCCTGAGCCGATAGTGCTCATGCTCGAAGTGACAGAGTCTTTTGTCTCGATGAAAGTGTTTTATTCGGTCGCTGATTATGGGAGAAAGTACCGCATCGGTGATGAAATTATCTCCCAGGTAATGAACGTCATTAAGAGGAAAAATTTGGCACTTGCGACTAATACTCTTTCTGTTACCCGAGAGGAAGAAGACCTTGATTAATAGGGTTTAGGGCCGGATTAAGTCTTTTGTTTGACTCAAATTTAGATCGCTGTTAAAATTTATCTATGTCAATAGCAGTAATCGATCAGGGTGCTGAGCTTTATTGGTTTGCAAGTAGCTCCTTATTGCAAGACGAGATCTCACTCAAGCACTTGAACTCTATTCAGTCAGGCGAATCATATATTCTTAAAGAACTTCCTAAGATCGTTATCTTAAATGGTGACGACAGTTCAATCCACGCAGAAAAATTTATTGCAAAAATCAGAAATCATGTTTTTGCTCGCAACACTTTATTCGTGGTTTTCACTGCGGACACTTCACCCGAATATAAAAAATCATTAATTATCGCCGGTGCAGGACAAATTCTATACCGCGGAAAAGGCCATAACCCTTCTGCTAAATTTTTTAGAAATCTTATCAAGTGGTTTTTGAATGTAAAAAATCCTGACCCGCAGACGATTGAATACAAACCGGTTCCATTTGAAATTGACGGTGAGTTTTCAACCTTTGGACGTATCGGGTGGATCTCTGCCTCTCAGTGTTTTATTGAAGTGAATCTTGATCTGATGCCTGGCCAGTCACTTGAGCTGAGAAATACATTGATAGATGAACTAGAAATCAAAGACTGCAAACTGACCATATTGGAAAAAAATAAAGTCGGAAGATATTATCAATATTTCCATGGATACTTATGCAAAATAGAAAGCAAGCACACAGAAAAAGATCATAGAAATATTTTGTCGTGGATCACTGCCAATCAAAGTTTATCAAAATACAAACCTGTAAAAGTTCTTTATTACGAGCAAAATTCTGAGAATAGAGAAAATATTAAGAGTATGATCAAGCTCGACCAGCGCTACTGTGCAAGAGGTTTTGCCAACCTCGATTCATTTTCGGAAGAACTTGAATATCAGCTTCCCCATTTGATACTTATTGACCGCCAGCTGATTGAAGCAAGCAAATCAAAATTTGAACCGCTGAAAAAATTTATCCTGACTCATTTCTGCTACTGCGTGACTTATGATAATGAGTCCCTTACAAAGCTGGAAGATTATAAAAAGAATTTTGATTTTGCGATGCACGTGCCGAATAAAATCGACAGTGAACTTTTAGAATCAATGATCAAAACTCTCGACTCAAAAATGTTTGCAGGGAAAGAAGACGTCAGCAAAAACCGCGTTTACTTCAACAAGTATTCGCCCTACAGCCGAATCAGTCTGCATGCTCCCTGCAAAGTTACAGAGCTTGCTATCTCGGGCATCGGTATACAGCTTCCCTATACAATGGCCTCATACTGCGCTTTTGAAATCACTGCTCAGGGCTTTACTCACCTTGCCTTGAACCGTATGCAATACTTCAGAAGTTTCATCAATAAAAAACTCTCTACGGGACCCATCTATCACCAGTGCGTTTTCATGGGACAAACTTTAAAAGATAATGAACTTATTAAAGTTACAACTGAAAAGATCAAAGAAGTCGGGTTTGAGAAGTGGAAAGAAGGTACTGTTCCCTGACAGCATTGCTTTTTAAAAGCATCACATTCATAGTTATATAAACAAATAATTTTTTAATTCAACGATGAGTGCTGCCTGATGATATTGGATTACCTATCAAAATCCATCAAAGATATTTTTGAACGTCCGGCAAATAATCTAAAACCGCTGGATGGCCTTCGTGCCTTCGCTATTTTATTTGTTCTTTGCATGCACACCAATGATTTATTTTTAGGCGGCTACGGTTACTCACCGAGCATCTTCAGTGCGCTTCCTCCTTTTAAAGGAGGATGGGTAGGTGTACCGCTGTTTTTTGTCCTGAGTGGATTTTTAATCGGTGGACAACTCTGGAAAGAGTTGATCAAAACTAATGACATTCAATTTACAA
>JACMRM010000220.1 GCA_014376445.1 Bacteriovorax sp.
AACCGAGTACTGAAAATGATCCGACTTATTGTATGCAGAACCTTCACAAAAATACGATAGCGGCTTCGTCATACAGAACAGCATGCACGACTAATACTTTAAAAATTGATCCGAATTGTACATGTGAAAAAACGAATACATGTTTTGAAACTTATCTTGAAGCTCAAGGACAAGGTGCACTTAATCTAGGTTCAGGATTTGCAAACTCTCCATTCAAGCCTATTCGCTCTTTAGCACGTGGAGAACTTGTCGGCGGCACTATTAACAACTCTTCATATGATGCCACTTCAGCGATTGCAAAACGTGGATTAGCAGAAGCTGCAACCCATGTCAGTGGCATCGATGGCAATTTAAATAAAGATCAGAAAGGTATGTTGGATGCTATGACTAAAAGAGGTCTTCCTGCCAACGTTGCAGCGCTAATGGCTTCACAACATCCAAGTCAGGCTTCACTAAATGCAGCTGCATTGAAATTCAACGGAAGTGGTGGTGGTTATCAAATGGCATCAGTAGGGCCTGCTAAATCAAACGTTGTCGATTTCACAGGGGGAAACGGACTTGGATACAAAGGAAATACAAAAAGTGGAAACGGTTCGGATGATCTACTCGCAAAATTAAAACCAGGATCAAAGACCGCAGCGAATTCTAAAATTCTAGAATTCGCACAAAAAGCGGAAGCAGCAGCAAGACAAAATGGACAAATCAGACAAGAAGATGCACCCTTGTTTGAGATTATTTCACTTCGCTACCGAACATCGGGAAGAAAACTTTTAGAAGTAGATGCAAATTAATTAAGGATTCACGTGATCGAAAGTTCCGTCGTCATCATTCCCACATACAATGAGGCACTCAATGTTCAGCCGATGATTGAGAAGCTGTTCGAACTTTATCCGCAAATTTCTATTCTTATTGTTGACGATAATTCGCCAGATAAAACCGCTCTGGTAGTCGAGACGATGAGGGCCATACATTCCCGGCTTTTTTTAATTCAACGGGCCGGTAAGCTAGGTCTGGGAACCGCCTATCTCGAAGGCTTTGAATGGGCCCTAATAAAAAAATTTAAATTTATTTTTCAAATGGATTGTGACTTTTCTCACGATCCCAAGGATCTCCAGAACCTTATCAATAGTCTTATTAATGAGAATGCTGAAGTGGCCATTGGCTCACGATACAGTGGCAACGCCATTAGAACGAAAGACTGGCCTCTGCACCGTCTTATCCTCTCTTATACGGCCGCCTTCGTTTTGAGAATACTGACCGGCCTGAGAATCAAGGATGCTCTTGGAGGATTTAAATGCTTTCGCAGTGAAGCACTGGGAAAAATTAATCTTAAAAATATCATTTCTAAAGGTTTTGTTTTTCAATTCGAAATAAATTACAAAATTCATTTAATGGGATTTAAGATAATAGAAGTTCCAATTATATTCAAACAAAGAGTGATGGGTTCGTCTAAAATGAACTTAAAAATCATTGTAGAAGCATTGAAGGTTTTATGTCAGCTGCGCCTAAAAAAATTCACGGGAAAATTGGATTCATAATCTGCCTGCTTTTATTATCTTTCAAGTTAATAGCAATGGATCATAGAGGCTTTAACAGAACCATTAATCATAAACCACCAGCTAAGCAAATCAGTCAATATATAAAAATATATGAAAAATGGAGAGGTGAAATCAATCCATTTATTCCCACCCCATACTCTGTCGTTACAGATAAAGTTACTATCACATCAGATAATCGGGTTATATTCGATGCTGTTTACAACACAGAAGATCTCGGATTGCGAGTTATTCCTGGTAACAGAAAAAATCTTCTGAAGCATCTGATCGTTGTCGGAGACTCAAATACTTTTGGAGTAGGGTGCGCAGACAATGAAACACTTCCCTATTATCTCTCACTAAAATTTCCCAATGCTACAACTTATAACTTTGCCCAGGCAGGAACAGGTCCTCACAGCACCCTCCGTTTTCTGGAGATTTTTAAAGTTTCGGATTTTGCTTCTCAGAAAGAAGGTGCAATGGTCATGGATTTTCATTTGTTTTTCCTCCAAAGAATTATTGGAAGCAAAAGTTTTCTCGCATTCGGTGAATCAACTCCTCAATATACTTTAGATAATAACGATATTCCAGTTTATCGCGGACCTTTTTCTGAATCGATACAGGCAAAATTTTATAAAGGACTGGATAAAATTCCATACTCACATGAGTTTTTCCCTGACTTGCCACGAATCGGCAGCAGGCATATTGATCTCACTTCAAGAGTTATTCTGGCCATCAAAAATAAGTACCTTCAACAGACATCAAAAACTAATAAGTTTTTTGTCTTCATAAATCCAGAGAGAAAAGCGACTGCAAATTTAACGAGTATGATTCTTGAAGATACTGAAACAGTAAAGGCCGTTGCGAAAAAACTTAAAGAGCTTGGAGTTGATGTTATTACTTTTGAAGAAAAAGAAGTGCTCGATCTCCCTCATTTCGATGTAGAGGGGCATATGATGCCAGTTGCTCATAAAAATTATGCACAGATGATCTATGATAAATTGAAAGATAAAATTTAACGAACGAGACTGACTCTCGAAAAGATTTCTTCGTTTAATGGATTGTACATCATCAAAACCAGAATCCAATAGAAGACAAATTCAAAAAAAATATGACGAAGTGGTGATGGAATAAAGCTCATCAAAATTGCGGCTACAGCATAAGCTGCCGTCTGCGTGTATCTTGGAAGCGGAATCGCAAAACGATTGACGAAATTCTTAATTTTATCCAGGCGCGAATAGAAAAATGGCAGCACGATAAAATAAAGTGTCGCTAAAATTTTGATTCCAATTGTAAAAATAATATCCGTGAATTCGAATCCTGCTAAAACCAGATGGCGTATGTTCATCTCACCCATTGAATTTCTTTCAGCAATCAAAGCGGGAGTTTTATAGCGGAATAGAATCTGGCCCCATGACATCTCATCCATTCCAAATGCGAGGAAAATAAATCCAGCGAGCACCAAGCATCCGGCAAAACCTGGGCCTCTAAAAGGTTTCAGAATACTTGCACGGTAAAAGCACATTGCTGAAGCAAAAAATAATGTAAAGATGATCAGCCACTGAAGAGATCCACCTTCACGCGCCAGCACATTTTCAAAATAACCAGGGTTATAATTGGTGTGGTACATGTAAAAGAATATCAGGATGACGAGAATCGGATACATGATCTTTTCAAAAAGTTTCAACAGCTCTCTCCTAAGTTCTCAAAGATCTTAAGGCGATCAGAGTGTCTTCCTCCTTCGAATTTATTTTCAAACCAGGCCTCAATAATTTTTTTAACTTCTGTTGCTGTATTTACGCGAGCACCTAAGCAGAGAATATTAGCATCGTTATGTTTTCTTGCCATCTCAGCATCGTTAGCCGTTCTGCATAGTGCCGCACGAATTCCTTTAAAGCGATT
Source organism: Bacteriovorax sp. (assembly GCA_014376445.1). Classification (GTDB taxonomy): domain Bacteria; phylum Bdellovibrionota; class Bacteriovoracia; order Bacteriovoracales; family Bacteriovoracaceae; genus Bacteriovorax. The sequence continues at coordinate 3,438 of JACMRM010000220.1, forward strand.
AGCAACAATTGAAACACCAATGCCAGAACCGCACAGAAGAATTCCTGTCATATTTTGGTGGATAACTTCATTCGAAACTTTGATCGCGTAATCGGGATAATCAGCACGGTCTGCACTGTACGTTCCGCAGTCTATGACTTCGATGTTTTGAGAGAGAAGGAGATTTTTTACAATCTCCTTCATTTCGTAAGCTGCATGGTCAGAGCCAATTGCTATTTTCGTCATCGTAGTCATTTAGTATCTGTAATGTTCTGGTTTGTATGGACCAGCTGGGCTGATTCCAAGATACTCAGCTTGAGCTCCAGAAAGTGTATCTAACTTCACGCCGATTTTTTCCAGGTGAAGACGAGCAACTTTTTCATCAAGATGTTTTGGAAGAACGTATACTTCGTTTTTATAGTTTTTATGGTTGTCCCATAATTCCATTTGTGCCATCACCTGATTCGTGAATGAGTTAGACATTACGAAAGAAGGATGACCTGTTCCACATCCAAGGTTTACTAGACGTCCTTCTGCAAGAACGATTAATTTTTTTCCAGAAGGCATTACGTATTGGTCAACTTGAGGTTTAATGTTGATTTTTTTACCAGACTTATTTAAGTGAGCAACTTCAATTTCTAAATCGAAGTGACCGATGTTGGCAACGATAGCTCCATCTTTCATCATCTCTAAATGTTTACCAGTGATAACGTCACGGCATCCAGTAGCTGTTACGAAGATGTCACCTAATTTTGCAGCGTCGTCCATCTTCATTACTTGGTAACCTTCCATAGCTGCTTGAAGAGCACAGATAGGATCGATTTCAGTAATGATAACTCGTCCGCCTAATCCTTTAAATGACCCTGCAGAGCCTTTACCAACATCACCGTAACCAGCCACAACACAAACTTTACCAGCGATCATAACGTCAGTTGCTCTTTTGATAGAGTCAACCAATGATTCTCTACACCCGTAAAGGTTGTCGAATTTTGATTTTGTTGTTGAGTCGTTGATGTTGATAGCTGGAACTTTTAGTTCCCCTTTCTTCACCATTTCATAAAGTCTATGAACACCTGTTGTTGTTTCTTCTGAAAGACCTTTGATACTTTTTAGCATCTCTGGAAATCTAGTGTGAACCATAACAGTTAAATCACCAGCGTCATCAAGGATCATATTTAAAGGAGATCCGTCAGCCCACTTAAGAGTTTGCTCAATACACCAATCGAATTCTTTTTCGCTCATTCCTTTCCAAGCAAAAACAGGAATCCCTGCAGCAGCGATAGCAGCAGCTGCCTGGTCTTGG
>JACMRM010000221.1 GCA_014376445.1 Bacteriovorax sp.
CACGGTCTACTAAGGGCTTATTTTTCACTCGATTCTCCTCCGATAATTCTACTCTTTCCCAAGGCACATTATTAGTAGGCAAAAAAGAGGCGAGCCAGATCCCCCGCGGGATCTGGTGTTTCGATGTTGTCTTGTGTGGAGTGCACCGTGCACGGTATGAAGGTAGGTAGTGATGGGATTTCCGAGATACAGCTAACGTTCAACATATCTGGACTCGGCCTCCAGAACTCAACTAATCAAGTACAATAATCAGGCCAATCCATAGGTCCACCCTCTGCCCCTACCGCAATGAGATATCAATGAATTAATAGACAGCTAATTTTGAGTTCGGTAGCATTGAGACACTACAGAGAGAATTATAGAGTGATTAAAAGTAACCGCGGACAGCTTAGTATCTTCATGGGCATTACCTTGATATTGGTAATGGGTATGCTGGCGTTTATTATCAACGTCGGTCTTTTCGTAAAAGCAAAAATTAACTTGCAGAACGCAGTCGATGCAGCGGCTTTTTCAGGTGCTGCCACTCAGGCGCGCCAGCTGACAAATATCGCTTACGTTAATTGGGAAATGAGAAACACTTACAAAGAGTGGATGTTTAAATATTATATTCTCGGACAGCTTGGATTAGTAAAAGGCGATAACAATCTCTCAGATGCCAGACTCAATGAGTCTCCACTCGTGAACTTTCTTCTGCGCACTCCTCCTGAAGTTACTGGAAGCCAAGCCTCTGTTGGTTTTGATAAATACAACGTCCCTACAATTTGTATTCACAACAATTCATCAACCGACATCTGCCCTATTTATAACCTTCCAGGAATTCCACGTTTTCCTGCTATCGACGTTGCGGGAATCACTGAAATTCACGAAGCGTTTGTAAATAAACTTGTAGAAGAAAAAGGGGCTAACTGTTCTGCGAGAACACAAATCAATTTCCTTGCAGCACTTTCATGGGCCTATAGTTCAGGTATCAAGGAAATTCCAGGCGCTCCACTTATTGCTACGAATAGAGCGGGTGCGTGGCCTGAAGCACTCGAACTGGCAATGCGAATGAGAAATCTCGAGATGATCATGAATCGTCCCCCTGTAGAGTCTATGACGATACAAACTGTTCCAGGTCTGCAATCTCAGGGTACAGACATAGGCCTTAATGAAAGACCGGTTAAAGCATTCATGTCGGCCTATAGAAATCTCGGTGGCGGAAAATATAAGAATGCCAAAGACGGTGCGAGAGAAGAGCTCTCATATACTTTTAAACTGACAGAGCTTGCACCTCAGCCTTTTCATCCAAACGAGCAATCAGTTTCAGGATTTCTAATTCCACCATTTAATTATCCGGGAGGCTTTACAGCTCTCGATAAACATTATGTTGATCTGCAGGTAGTTCCGATTAATTACTCCACAATGTTTTCAACTTTTGCCACGACAAAAAACGTTTTTGAAGCAGGTGTAGAGGCAGAGGCCAGCTGTCGTATATCTAAATCAGCTCTTCCTGTTCCGGGATACATTATGGGATTTGTAAAAAATCCTGAAGTCATTACTTATTATGCAGTCAAAGGCGAAGCTGAATTCACCGGATTATTTTTTCCGATTGGTGAAGCAAGAAGTTTTAAACTGACTGCTTATGCTGCTGCAAAACCTTTCGGTGGAAGAATCGGACCAAAGCTTTACGGATTTTCAGATCAAGACCGTTCAGTAATTCCACGCAATGACAGCAACTCGAAAAGTGCTTCATACTTAAGCGGTATTGATATTGAAGTAAATAATGGTTTTAAACCAGGTATGCCGATACCATCAAGTGGATCTTTCTGGGCCAACAACTTAACTTCTGTTGTCGGTGGAGTACCAGGTACAACTTTAAAAATTGCTTTTGGTATTCCCAATATGATTTATGATTTCGATAATGACAGTGACCTGGCCGCGCAGAACGGACAAGGTGGGGCCGTAAAAATTCAGACAGTCAAAGCAATTCCCTTTGCCGGATCAAGCACATTAGAGAGCTTCGGTCTTTATCAGTCGAAACAGCTAAAGTATTTAAAAGCTGCATTAGGCGGAGACTTTACAGGTAGAGCAATGACTTCGAAAGATTTAATCAAGGCATTAGTGACTGCAAGACAAGTCACAAGATATGATGCTGCGAATTTCCTCATTCCGGATTTTACCCGTACAGATACAAGCGGGCCAATCTCAAATGCTTTTCCTACTGCCAAAAGCCTGGGGCCAACCGGCGGTGATGTGGGCTTCATGTATAAATTATTTGCTCCATTAGTCGGACCTGGACTTCTATATACAACCAACAACCAGATTGGAAGTGTTATTAACACTTATATGATCGCTAACGATCAGGCCATTGATGCTTATCTTGCAGCTCTGCTAGATGTTGGTATTGGTATTTTTAATCTACAATCTGGTGCCGGTGCTGCAACCAACATTAGTGCTCAGGCCGCTCAAAGTATTCATGCTAATGCCGGAATAAGCATTGACGCTCGGCCGGCGGACTTATTTAGTGCAGATCCCAACGATGCTCAGGCCATCACATGCAAAAAAGATATGGCATCAAAGTTCAATCATTTCTTCCGGGGAAGAAACATACAATGCGGTATTACTCCTCTTGAGTTTTTAATGATTGAATATATCGAGAAAAAAAATCAGAATAACGGGAATTATTATTATACAAATTCGTATTATAATCCCCCTTCGCTTAGTAAAAAAAATATCATGACTGCTTACTACCCTAGTCCGCGTCAAGGGGCGGATGACGAAGCAAAGGCGTTAAATCCAATTGGAGCAATAGTTGATTCACCTGCATACTCGACGCACAGAAATTTCTATTCAACTAAATTTATTCCTTTATCCAACCTTTTCTTAAGTAAAAATAATTACAAAGAACAAGTTTTTTTGGAATCAGAGTCAGAAACACCAATAGATGTCCAAAATCTCAACCAAAAAAATCCGTTAAAAGACGATTCTGGTACAGGTCTGAATATTCCTTATTATAAAGATTTTTAGTCCTTGAAAGAAGTTTGTTTTTCCAGCTATACTCTTGGGAGTTTTGATGAAAAACGTTTCTACATTTGAGGATATTCTAATGGCTAAAAAAGCAGCTAAAAAAGTCACAAAAAAAGCAACAAAAGCTCCGGCAAAAAAAGCAGCTCCAGCTAAAAAGCCTGTGGCGAAAAAAGCAGCTCCAGCAAAAAAAGCGGCTCCAGCAAAAAAACCTGCGGCGAAAAAAGCAGCTCCAGCAAAAAAAACTGCAGTAAAAAAAGCAGTTCCTGCTAAAAAAGCTCCCGTAGCAAAAAAAGCAGCGCCAGCGAAAGCAGCACCTGTTAAAAAAGTTTCTGCACCAGCAAAGAAGACAGCGCCTGCTCCAAAAGCAGCAGCTCCGAAAAAAGATATAGTTTTATCGCGCGAAGAAGCGATTAAAAAATATAAGAGTTCAATCGTTGCACCAAAAAAAGAAATGAAAAAAGGTAAAGCGAAAAGTGTTTTACTGGATGACATGGACGATGAAGATTTTGATCTGGATGCAGACACAGATCTTGATGATGATGGTGAAACAGTAGACGAAGCAATGGGCGACGACGACTTCATCGATGATGAGGACGAAGAAGAAGGAACTGGAAAAGCTGTAAAGTTTGAAGAAGAATTTGATCCAGGAGAAGAAGAAGGGGCCCCTGCAGAAGGCGCATATTCTTACGGGTGGGGATACAACGACGCTTTCGATAAACCGGAAGACGATGACCTGGATCGCGAATTAGATGAAGACGAGCAGTACGCACTCGGAAAAAAATCAGGCGCTGAAGCTGATGAAGATGAAGACGACGAATACTAGAAAATAATACATAGGGGCTTCTTCGGAAGCCCTTATTATATAGGGGTTCAAGAATGAGCGCACCAGAACTGGATTTATATTATTACGATGCATGTCCATACTGTCAGAGAGTATTAAGCGTAATCAAAAAACATAAAATTAAAGTAATCTACAAAGATATTTACGAAGGGACTGCTAATCTTGAAAAATTGAGATACATCACTGGAAGAAAAACAACTCCATGTTTATTTATTAATGGAGATCCCATGTTTGAATCTTTCGATATTATGGCATGGCTTGAAAAAAATTTAGATAAGCTGGAAAAAACTGTTTAAAGGTTAAAAATGGAAATCCGCGACCCCGTCCACGGCTCAATACATATTCTCGATGAAGAAATCCCTATTATCCGCGATGATTTTTTTCAGCGCTTAAGAAACATCAAACAGCTAGGTTTTTCGGAATATGTTTTTCCCGGTGCTACACATACGCGCTTTATTCACTCTATTGGAGTCATGAATATTGCTTCTAATGCATTTGATCGTTTGTTCAGAACCAAACTTCAAGACATTGACTTTCAGCGCTTAAAAGAAACATTCAAACTTGCCTGTCTTCTTCACGATGTAGGCCATGCTCCCCTGTCTCATTCAACAGAGATTGTGATGCCTCAGCTTTCAGAATTAAAAATCCCAAAAGATTTTTTATCGGCTAAAGACCAGAAGACTGACCGTCAGGCCACTCACGAAGACTATACAATCAAATCAATTGTGGACAGTTCATTTTCCGGATCGTTTTCTTTGGTGGAAAAAAAATTCGGACTAGAAAGAAAATATATTGCGGATTTGATTGTAGGCCACACAAGTGACCCTGCTTATTTTACAATCGGCGGAATTAATTATTTTCCGATTCTTACTCAACTAGTTTCAAGCGAGCTCGATTGTGACCGCATGGACTATTTACTTCGCGATAGTTATTTCTGCGGAGTCAGCTATGGTTCATACGACCTGGACTGGATGCTTGATAACCTTGAGTTATGTATTGAAGACAATAAGGCCTACCTTGGAATCAATGAACGTGCAGTTGTAACATTCGATGACTTTCTTCTTTCCCGCTATCACATGTTTATTCAGGTTTATTTCCACTACCGTGCAGTCTGCTTGGAGCAGCTGCTTTATAAGTACTTCAGGACTTCACCAACTGAGTACGTGATCCCAGCGAGCATTGAAGACTACATTGAGCACGATGATCAACATTTAATGAAAATCCTACGCCGAAGTAAAAATAAATATGCAGAAGCGGTTGTAAAAAATCAGGTTCCACAGAAAATTTTTGAATCATTCAATGACAAGCAGGAAGTCCAACTCTCTGCAATTCAGGATTATCTGGCGAAAGAGAATATTGAATTTATCCGTTCAAGTTCATCAGGCCGCCTTTCCAAGTATTACGTTGATGAAACAAGCATCAGTAAATACCCGATGAAAGTTGTCAGAAAACTTTTCGGTAGTGATGATAAGATCATGTTTGATATCAATGAAGCGACGGATTTATTTACAAAGTTTGCTAAATCTCATGCGGTCAACAGACTTCACTGTGATTATGAAACACTGACTCCAACCCAGCAGAAAAGTATCCTGGAGCTGATTAAGGCCAAATAGCATTTCTTGCCCGACTCCCTCTTGGAGAGTCTCCTATGTAAAATAGAGAGAATATCTTTTGGAAGGAGTCTGTACAGATGGATCTTAAAAGTTTTCAAATGCTCGAGTTTATCAATTCACGCTTGAATAATATTGAAAAAAATATTGCTCGCATTGATGAAAAACTGGACTTCTCCATCATTCTTCAAAGAAACCACTTAGTGCGAATTAAAAACGGCGAAGAAATCGACGACAGCATGATTCTTATGGGCAGGCCTTATAACGATATTACTCCGCAAAGAGCATGGAGCATTTACAATAATCCCAATATCGATTTTTTTGTTCTTGATGTAACAGTTAAGGGCTACGACAAAAATAAACGTCTGGAAGAAGCTGTTCATATCCCAATTGAAGAACTACATATCCGCTTTTCTGAAATTCCCAGCAAAACGACACCAATTTTAGTTATTTCTGAAAATGGCCTGCGTTCAATCCAGGCATGTGAGCTTTTGGTGAAAAAAGGATTTTTCAATATCAATAATATCTCTGGTGGATATGAATTCTGGCCTGGGAAAAATTCAACTGATGCACAAAGTATTTCCCAGAAGGGTGATGCAGAAGTTTAATAAATCATTTTAAAAACTGATAAACTAAAACAGCACTGCCGTAACCCAAAATTCCCATATAGCTGAACATATAAAATGGGTATTTCCATGACCCCATTTCTCTTCTGACAATCGCCAGTGTACTCGTGCACTGAAGTGCAAAAACGAAAAATATTAAAATACTCCATGCGACTGCAGTAGTAAAAACTGGCCGTCCCGTAATTGGATCTACTTCCGTTCTCAGTCGCTCCCTTAAAGTTGTCGATTCTTCATCAACATTTCCCAGAGCGTAGACAGTTCCCATCGTTGAAACAAATAATTCTCTGGCGCCAAACGCCACCATGAGACCTACTCCCATTTTCCAGTTCATTCCCATCGGTCGCAACACCGGCTCGATCAATTTACCAGTATGCCCTAGTATTGATCCTTCAAGAGTTATTGATGAAATCTGTTCAGGAGTTTTATTAACAGTATGCTCTTTATCGGGACCAGGAAACGTTGAAAGAAACCAGATCAAAATAGATAATCCTAAAATAATTGTCCCTGCCTTTTTTAAAAACAATTTTCCCTTTCGCAAAGCTTGTCTGAAAGCAAATCTAAAAGAAGGTTTTTCATAATGAGGTAGATCAATCATAAAGTTACTCGTTTCTCCTTTGAAAATTGTTAGCCTGAATATTTTGGCAACTACCAACGAGAAAAAACTGCCTAAAAAGTAAAGAAAGAAAAAAGCCAATGCTTGTGAATTTAAAAATCCCAAGTAAGTTATTTTTGGAACAAATGTTCCGATGAGAAGAACGTAAACCGGAAGTCTGGCACTGCAAGTGACCATCGGAATCGTCATGATGGTGCAAGCTCTTTCTTTATGATTGGGAATGCTCCTGGCCGCCATGATGGCGGGAATCGCACAGGCAAAACCTGACATATAAGGAAGGAAAGCCTTCCCATTAAGTCCAAAGAGACTCATAATTTTATCGGTTAAAACTGCAGCACGTGAAATGTATCCTGACTGCTCCAGAAGACTCAATAAAAAAAATAGAATCATAATTTGCGGAACAAAAACGACTACTCCGCCAACACCTGCAATCACACCGTCAATCAGAAGACTTTTAAAAAACCCATCGGACAAATGAGGAACTAAAAATTGCCCCAGCGATGCAACCATTCTTTCTGAAAAATCCATCACGGGTCCGGCCCAGGCGTAGATCGCATGAAAAATGAAATAAAAGATACCGACAAAAATAATGGAACCCCAGAATTTGTGCAAAATGATCGCATCAATTTTTTCAGTTAATTTTGTTTTTTTCGTAGAGTGCCTATAGATACTATTAATTATCTGACGGGATTGAGATTGATGACCTTTTATACTGTTAATCACTTCAGCTGAGGTGATTACTTCAAATTCTTTATTTTGCAAGAGATCGGGCATAAATTGAGTCGCATCGGGATGCACTTTAATTTTAGGTTGGAGTGTTTCATTTACCAGTATATCGTTTTGATGTTTTCTAATAAAATTATCGAGGAATTTTTCATCATCGTTAATTGCAGAAATACTCATCACTGGCAATCCCAGTCTTTCTTCCAGACGCTGGGCGTGAGCATTAGTGAAAAGATGGTGATCATTTTTATTGATGATAACAACAATTTTTTTATTTAATATTTCTTTGACAGCTAATAACAAAGATAATGAAGCTTCAAAACGATCTAGGTCAATGATCATAGCGATCATTTTATATTGAGAGCAGTCTTTGATTAAAGTCGTTGTAGTCACCCCTTCATCTAAACTGGTCGGAATCAAATTAGTGACCCCGGGTAAATCTACAACGCTTAATTTTATTTCATTGATACTGTTAGAAATTAATTCTGAACTGGCAGAATCGACAGTGACTCCTGAATAATTTGAAACTTTTCTCAACTGGCCGGTAAGCATATTGAAAATTGTCGATTTACCTGAATTGGGAAAACCTACGAGTAAAACGTTTTCCATATTATTCTCCTAACTTCTTAACGATAATTTTTTTAGCGTAATCTTTTCTTAGAGCAAAAAAATTCCACTCGCCGTGCTTGATTGCCATGGGGCCACCGAATAAACTTTTAGATTGAATGACCACGCAATCACCTGGAAGAATTCCCAGTGAGATGAATTTGAATTCGTACAGACCTTCGCCGTCGTAACTAACGACTTCGACTTCGATCCCAACATCTACATCTGCCAGAGTTAAATTCATCTATATATCTCACAAAATGATTTTTATTCCCTATGGGAAATAAAAATTTGAATAGGCAAACTTTGTCATCTTATTTGAGCTATATGGGAATATCAACAGGAATTTTGCTGATATTTATTGATAAAAAAATGTTTAACCTTAATGGTCGCTAAAGTGCTCGAAAAGACCAGGTTGGATCAAAAGTTTAGAGTGGAAATTTTTTAAAATTAACTCGACGCGATTTAATTCCAAATCACCGATAAGGTCGGTGTATTTCTTTTCGATATCGCCGATGCATTCGAACAGATTCAATTTAAATTTCAATCCGTACTCAGTAAGGAAAATATTTTGCTCGCGTTTGTCGTGTGAGTTTACACGGCGTTCAATATAACCGCGGTTTTCTAATTCATTTAAGTGAGACGTCATCGTTTGTTTTTTCAAACCGCATCCCGCTCCAATTTCCTTGATAGAAGGCCCTTCGTGCTCGCAGATAAATAGCAGTACTTCTAAGAACGAAGGTCTTAAATCAGTAAATCCTCTTGCTTGTAGTGAGATTAGTAGTTCGGCGGAATAAGTTCTGTAAATCTTTTTTACTAAACTGCCAATACTCGAAACTTTCTTCATGAAATGTCCGTGGTTATTATTTTGATAGTCACTTCTTGAGACTATGATTAAGCTTCCCACGAAGATTCCGTGGGAGTCAAGTCTTACAACAGTACTAATTTCAAATGTCAGACTTTAGAATAAATTTCTCGCGTTGCTGATAGACGTTACCACGCCGCAACAAATACCAAACGTGAGAAGATTCGATCCCCCATAGGACATGAGAGGCAATGGAATCCCAACAATCGGCATGAGTCCCGAAACCATACTCATGTTGATAATAGTATGCCAGAAGAAAATTGCAAGAACACCTACGACAACAATGGAGTCGAACATTTTATTCACGTTGGAAGCGAGCCATAAAAGGCGATAAAAAAGTGCGAGGTATAGTGCCATTAAAAAAACTGCGCCGACAAACCCGTGCTCTTCATTAAAGATCGCGAAAATAAAGTCAGTGTGATTTTCTGGAAGATAATTAAGCGCACCCTGTGATGATTGACGAAAACCTTTTCCAAAAAATTGTCCTGAACCAATAGCGATTTTAGATTGAATGGCATTGTATCCCGATCCCTTCGCATCGAACTCAGGGTCAATGAAAGTGATAATCCTTTTTTTCTGATACTCACGTAAACCAAAGTTATACATAACTGTTCCGCCGACGATTCCCATCAATCCGATAATGACGATTGTTTTCCATTTTAACTTTCTATAAAAAGTTATTAAAAAGAAAATCAGCATCGTAAGCATTCCCGTTCCTAAATCCGGCTGAATAATAACCATGACGGCAGGAATGAAAGTGATAAAAAAAGGGATGATCATTTGTCTGAAGCCGGTCTCCTGCTCAGGCGACGCTTTTGAATACCAGCGTGCAAGAACGAGAACAAGCGACATCTTGACTAATTCAGACGGCTGGAACTTCATTCCGGCAATACCGATCCAGCGTTGTCCACCTAAAGCAGAGTGACCAACGAAGAGAACCATTATGAGCAGCATGATGCAGATTAAATACGATGGATAAGCTAAACGGTAAAAGTTTTTCGGTTGAATAAAACTCACCCCGATACCGACAACCCATGCCAGGCAAAACCAGACAATCTGAGTTTTATAAATCCCCTGCTCAGGTCCGATACCATGTGAATGAGTCGCAGAATAAAGATTTAAAATACCAATAATAAAAATAGCAGAACAAATTCCAAAGAAGGAATAGTCGTAGCGTTTGAGTTCTTCTTTAAAGTTAATCATTATTCACCATCCGAAGGCCCTGTTTCCAGAATTTTTTCCAGTGGAACTCGTTTTCCGGTTTTATCAAGAATAAAGTTTTTTACCAGCACACCTTGCTCATCATAGAAATCTTCAGGACTCGCTTCCGGAATCATTGCGACAGGGTTCACACGGTTGTCTTCCACAACTTCAGGATAAGTAAGCCCTGCTGATTCCTGTGCCATAATTTTTGCCTGATAAGCAGGATAATATTTATTTAAGTAAGCAGACACCATTGCTTTTGCGACAGGACCACCGGCCGTACCGTGACATCCGTGTTCGATAACAACTGACACTGCAATTTTTGGATTTCCTGCAGGAGCGTACGCCGCAAAAAGACCGTTGTTTCTAAATTTAAATGGCATCCCTTCACACTTATTGAAAATTTTATCAGCAGAAAATCCTATGACCTGTGCCGTTCCGGTTTTGGCTGCCATTTGAATACCAATACCCTTGGATGCCCCTGCTGTACCGCCGGCGTTAGCTGTATCAAAAAGTCCTTCGTGAACTAAATCTAAAGTTTTTTTAGAAATTTTAAACTGGTGGATCATTTCAGGTTCGTAACGTTTTAGTACTTGCCCAGAGTTGGAGAAAACTTCTTTTACAACGTGTGGTCTCCAGAGTTTTCCATCGTTCGCCATTGTTGAATAAAACATTGCGAGTTGCAATGGAGTTACGTTAATAAATGACTGACCGATTACGCAAGAAAGAGTCTCTCCTTTTTGCCATTCGATTCCCGTACGTTTTAATTTCCATTCTTTGTTTGGAATTAAGCCCGATGTTTCACGGGGTAAAATAATTCCTGAACGTTGTCCCATACCAAAGAGAGTTGCGTATTTATAGATAACGTCGATATCGATTTTATTTCCGATGTTGTAGAAGTAAACGTCACATGAAACTCGCAAAGCTTTTACAACGTCAACCGCTCCATGACCTTCTTTTTTCCAGCAGTGGAAAACACGGCCACCCATTTTATATCCACCATTGCAATTGAATGTGGTTTTTTCGTTAACAATTCCTTCTTCCAGAGCAGCGATTGCAGTTAGAGGTTTGAATGTTGATCCTGGAGAGTAATGCTCTTGGATTGTTCTATCTCTCAGAGGACGTTTCTCGTCCATGACCAAGCTTCCCCAATAGTTTGAAGATAAACCTGTTGAGAAGTTTGCCGGATCGAAAGCAGGCCGGGACACCATTGCAATTACTTCACCTGTTTCAGTATCGATTGCAATCGCAGCTCCGTCTTTTCCTTCTAGTGCATGATAAGCAGCAAGCTGAACGTCGCGGTCGATTGTTAAACGAACATTTTTTCCGGGCTCTGCCACTTTGTTTTCAATTCCCGAATAAAGATCATCAGAACTGATATGTCGTCTTGCGCGCCCTCTGGCATCAACTTCCATGAACTGATAACCATCTTGTCCGCGGATTTCTAAATCAAACTGTTGTTCAATTCCCGATTGTCCGATGAAGTCACCTTGTTTGTAGTCGTACTTATCGCGCTCTCTTAATCTGGGAAGTTTTTCCTGGGAAATTTCTGAAATATATCCGAGCAGATGAGCTCCCGAATCGTGATCGGTATACTCGCGTGAAATAAATGTTTCAACAGATACACCTGGAAGATCTTTTGATTCAGTTTCAATAATCGCGACTTCTTTTCTCGAAATATTTTTTTTGACAACGACAGGGATATATTTTGCCTGTCCTTCATAGCGTTTCATGATTTTTCTGATTGATTCCGGTGTTGTTCCTAGAATGACTGCCAGGTACGTCACAGTTTCATCAGAGCTTTCCAAATACTGAGGTGTAACAACAGCATCAAAGCGCGGAATATTATGAGTAAGAAGAACGTTGTTTCTTGAGAAAATCATCCCGCGTGGAGCGCGGACAACATCTTTTCTCAGACGGTTTTCAAGCGAGTAACTTAAGAATTGCTTTCCGCGATAAATTTGCAGGTACCAAAGACGCGCAAGCAGGACTGCGAACGCGATAACAATAATATTAAAAATTATATCCGATCTTTCCTGGTGGGACTTGACCAGATCGTCTTCACCGAACATTAAACCTTATCTCCTAACATACCACGGTCATCAATATTCCAGATGCGGTTGAGGATATAGAAAAAGATCGGCGATAAAAGAGCGATAATTACGCTCTGAGGAAGGAAGCGCCATCCTTTTTCAAAAATATAATCCAAGCTTCCAAGCTGAATATAAATGAGGATAGATTGCACGAAAAACCATAAAAGCTGGAACACCTGAGTAATAAGAATCGTCATTCCCCATGAAGAAAAATGGATCATTTCTCTAACGTAAGAAACGACAATACAAATCACGATTCCGGTAACTGTCCCCATCTCCCATCCTTCAATTGAGAAAAATCCATGGAAATACTGAACAAATAAAATGATGATTGCTAGATAAGGAGTTTCTAATCTTAATCCTAAGAATAATACGATCAGGATGTTAAACGGAATTCTGTAGTTCATTAATCCTATGTTAGGAAAAATAGAGGTTGTCATAACTTCTAAGAAGAAAAGAAGTATCAATGTTTTAATCAAAGGAAAAAGAATATCTTTAAGGTTGGTTCTCACCTGTTCACCTCAGTTGGATTTGATTGTTGTTCATCTAATGCTCTCCACTCAAGCTGCTTATGTTCTTCTTGCTCTTGAACGAGAACTAAAACTTCTTCAAGTTTTGAGAAGTTTACCAATGGAGTGATTTCTACATGCTGAGTGATACCGTAACTTTCACGTTCAATACGTGAAATGTATCCGATCTTTAATCCTTTAGGATAAACATTTCCAAGACCCGCAGTTAAAACAGTATCATTTAAAATAATTGGCTCAATTCTATTAACATATTTCATAATACAACGGCCGCGACTGTAACCTTCCACGACCCCGTGAGATCTAAGTCTTTCAACAACGCCATCAACTCTATTGTTAGCATCTAGAATCGTAATAACATCCGCAAAGTGATCAGTTAATCTCCAGACATATCCAACTAAACCTTCTGCTGAAGTTACAACAGACTGTAGTTTGATACCGTTTTTAGCCCCTTTATTAATACGAACAACTTTGTAGTCATCCGCAGAATCCCACGAAACAACACGGGCAACGATTTTTTTTCTTTCTAACTGGTCACCGTAATTAATCAACTCCCTCAGGCGATCACTTTCTTTAACCGCTTCCTGGTAGCTGAAGACTTCATTTTGAAGGTCGGCAATTTTATTTTTTAAAGTTTTGTTTTCTTTACTGGCATTGAGATTGGCCACATAGTGCTCAACGTAAGAAGAAATCCCTTCCTGAATTCCTGTTGTGAAACTTTGCACCGGCGCCATAAGGTCAATAATGACTCTTTCAGCAATAGAAGTTTTCTGGAAAACGTAATCACGTTGCGACATTCCATACAACGCAATAGCAAGGATTACGCTATTGATCACAATTTTGGTTCGGCGCTCTTCTGAGTCAGACAATCTCAACTGATTCACTCCCGAGAAATTATTGAAAAAAACGATTAGACTTAAGCTTAAGTAATCTTTTTTAAAAAGCCAATAAACTTTACGAACTAACTTTCTACCCGCTACAATATGACATAATTTTTCTGAACTAAAGAAACCAAAAGGATCAAACGTATGTCTGAATTTACAAAAAACAAAAGCGCAGGAGTTTTTGCGACTGTTTTAATCGGTATCATCATTCTTGCTTTTATGTTTACCGGCTACCAGCAATTTGAAAACGGTGGTGTTGCCTCTGTTGGATCTGTTGGAGGAATGCCTATCAAGCCTGAAGAATACCAGCAAGAGTACAATCGCCAGATTGAATTCTATAAACAAATTGTGGGCGGCGAAATCTCAGCTAAGCAGCTTGAGAGTTTTAAAATCAAAGAAAGTACAATCAAGAACATCGTTCAAAGAAAACTGATGGTGAAGTTCGCAAAAGATCTCGGAACTTTTCCAGCTGAAGAAGAAATCAAAACAGAAATTAAAGGTCTTCCATATTTTCTGACTAACGGTCAGTTTGATATCAATCGCTACAAAGGCATACTTGCCCAAAACCATCTGACTCCCGCTGAATTTGAATCGGATGTTGTTGATCAGATCAGAATGAAAAAAGCAACAGAGCTTACGGGGAACTTCCCTCTTTCAAAAGGCTACTCTTCTGACCTGAATAAATTTAGATCGCAAAAAGTAAATGCTGAAATCGTTCAAATCTCTAAAAACTCACTACGTCAGTTCATTGTAGTCTCTGATGCTGAAGTGACAAAATTTCTTTCAGTTCCAACAAATGAGAAAAGAGTTGAATCAATGTTCAACGAAAGAAAAGCAAGTTTAAATAAACCTGCTGAAGTCACTGCAAGACACATTCTGCTTATGACAGAAGGAAAAAAAGATGCTGACGTAAAAGCTCAGATCGAAAAAATCGCTAAAGAGGTTACTACGACAAACTTCGCTGCTAAAGCTAATTTGTACACCGAAGATCCATCAGGAAAAGGAAAAGGCGGAAACCTTGGAAGTTTCGGAGCTGGAAGAATGGTTCCTGAATTTGAAAAAGTAGCCTTCTCACAAAAACCAGGAACAATCTCTGCTCCGGTTAAAACAGCTTATGGATACCACATCATTTACATTGAAAAGAAAACTGATACTGTGACAGCAATTCTTGCTGATTACAAAATAAAACTTGCTAAAGAGATCGTTCAAAAAGATAAAATCGAAGACCTGAAAAATCTTACTGTTTCAGTTGCCAACAATATGAGGAAAGCTCTTGAAGCCGGCAATGAATCTGAAGTGAAGTCACTGGTTGCAAAGTATAAAATCTCGTACAACAAATCATCTGTAAATCGTTTAGATGGTGCAGGTTCGAACACTTACTTATCTGCTGATAACATGAAAGCAATTTTCTCTACTGATTTAACGAAGCCTCAATTCCATTCTTTTGATGACGGTGCAAACCTGATTATGATACGTACTACTCCAGGTGCAGTCGTGACTGATCTTGCTGAATCAGCAAAAGTTGCAAGCGATGAAGCCAGTCTTAAGAATGCTCTTGCCAAGAAGATGATGGATAATATCATGAAGAAGCTTGAAGAGAATACAAAGATCAAAATTAATCATACAGCTCTACAGATGTAATTTGAGAAACAATGGCCGACAAGAAATCGAAATTTCAACAAAACCAGCCGGGCAAGTTCTACGTTGATGATCAATGTATTGCTTGCGATGCTTGTGTAATGGAAGCGCCAAATTTTTTTGAAATGAACGATGATGACGGCCATGCTTACGTAAAACTGCAGCCCAAAAATCAATTAGAATTAAGTGAATGCCTAAGTGCTATGGAAGCATGTCCCGTCGAAGCTATTGGCTCTGACGGGGACTAAAGATCTTATCAAGTTCATGCGGATGAGACAGACGATAATCATTCAAGTTAGAACGCAACTCTGCTGAAGTCATCCATCTACTATTTATTCTGTTAAATTCTTCATCAAAAATTGTCACATGATCTAACATATTTTTTCCGATTTCATTAATGCTCGCCATAGTTGTAATCGCCGCGGCCGGAACATCTTTTTTATAATCAGTCGGTATGCCAGAAATTTTTGATAGCAAATGCCAGATACCAGGGATATATCTGGTGGCCCAGATGACTCCAGCTATTTTTGATTTAAAACTTTTCTGTATTTTGTAATGATGCTCATTCATCCAGCGGAACATCTCCCCGCTTACCGCATCTTTTCTTTCGCTGTCTCTGATAACTTTATAATCAGTCCAGTCGAGAACGATATTAAAGCGCGAATCAATTTCCATATCTGCTGGAACCATCATCTTTCCGCTTTTAAGCCCTACGTCTTTTAAGAAATCTTGATCCTTTAAATAAACAGTCGATGAGTTTTCCGGAATAATAAAGTTATTTTTTGAAATTGTTTTAAGTGAATCGTAAGCAATTTCTTCGCATGACATTCTTGAATTATCTACAAAATTTAAATCGTAGTCATAAGGAATGGGATTTTTATTAATTTCTGATTGTTTGATTCTTTTATACATATATTCAGAAGCTGCTTTTGCAAGAGTTTGATCTTTCATTCTTAGAACTAGGATTCTCACATTTTCATCTTTAAGTGCTTCTGAAATCGAGAAACGACTTACACCATGACCGATGTACGACTCCATGCTTTCTGTAACATTCGTTGCAGAATCCACATGAATAAAAACGATATGGCTGAAAACTGATTTGGGAATCATCACTTCAGAAATTGTTGATGAAACAAAGCTTGTGCCTTTCGTGATAATAATGTCGCCGCTAATAAATTCAAATTTCTCTTTTTGATCAGCGAGATGATACGGGTACGGCTGACCTTCAAGTATTGGGGCCGGTGCTTTTTTGTAATCGACAGACTCGGCAGGAATCTGAGGGGTTTTGTAGAAAAGAGCGCCGATGTAGTCTTCTCTCATGCGCATTGTAGTGAAAAGATTTTGGAGCTTAGTTTTGCAGTCGTTATTTAGATCTGTTAGGCCGAAGTGAAGTTCGATGCGTTTTTGGAAGCTGGAGTCGATGAGCTGCTGGCCGTTTTGTTTGTAATTTTTTATTTCCTTTTGATCAGTATTGATCGAATAATCTGCAGATAATTGTTCATACTCAGGGCAGTTTTTTGCATGAAGTGCTTCTGCCGTAAAAAATAACATTGATAAAATAAAAAATTTCATATTTAAATCCTAAAGTAGAAGATACTGCGTTGGATATAATTTTTTTGATAATATCTAAAAAAATGATCCAATTAATTCAGTCACATCCATTTACTGCATTATGCTCAGGCATTCATTGATCTTTCTCAAGGAGAAATCAATGCCAAAACTTTAAGAATATATGGGACTTGATATATTTTTTTATTCAAATGAACATGAACCGATACATGTCCATGCTAGATGTACTGATTCGGAAAAAAATCTCAAGAATGGATAAATTATTTTGAACTTCATAAGAAAATTTTTTCTAAAAAAATTTCTAGTAAATTATAAATAAAAAAATACTTAAAATAACATCTGTTAAATATCTTCGTAATTATTTAATTAAAATCTCTTTTGTTGACGGAGAAAAACGCACTGTCGATTTTTTACAATATTTAAATTCTTCAACTAATCCTGAAATCAGAAATTATCTTTGCTTGGAAAATTTCAAATCTTTTAAAATACAGAATGGAGATTTAACATGGGGAGACTTCGACTTGCTATTTCCGATTCAAGATCTTTACGCCGGTAAAGTTTCAGCATATATTTTAGTGTGACAAAATTTTAGAAAGAAAATCCTTCGCCCTCGGAGTTCTGCCGGAAAGATTTCCAAAAAACTCTTCACTTTTTGTATCTTCTATAATTTTTCCCTGATCCATGAAAATAACTCTAGTACTTACTTTTTTTGCAAATCCCATTTCGTGAGTTACACACATCATCGTCATGCCTTCTTCAGCAAGTTTCATGATAACATCCAAAACTTCACCGACCATTTCAGGATCAAGTGCAGATGTCGGTTCATCAAAAAGCATCACGATCGGATCCATCGACAATGCCCTGGCAATGGCCACCCGCTGCTGCTGACC
>JACMRM010000222.1 GCA_014376445.1 Bacteriovorax sp.
AATAATTCTTTTAAGCTTGGTCTTAGTTGAATCTCTCAGTCCGGTTTTGTCGCGTGTTCTAGTGACTGAAATTTGATTCATCCGAAAATCAATACGATCCCAACAGAGGCCGCATGACTCCGCAAGTCTCATTCCAGTATGAATGGCCACAAAATAAAATGGGTAAAGTTGATCTTGTGTATTGGCCCGTAAAAATTGTGTGATCTCATCGCGAATCCAAAAAGAATCTTGCCTTAAATCCGTATCCTTGCGGTAAACCTGCTTAACAAACAAGCGATTATACTTTAAATCTCCACGGTAAAAAATTCTCTGGAGAAGATTTTATTAGATCCTTGTTTTTCATCGCCCAAACAAAATAATCAAAAGGATTAACGTTCGCGGCCTCACATGTTTTTATTAATGAGCAGATGATGTCACCGATCAGAGCACCTAGCTCTGACTTGTAAAAAAGCCAATTCTTGCGATTTAAAACGGACAAACGAAGCTTCTGTTCAAGTTGATTGTTATCAAGTTCAGCGCCTTCAATTGATAAAAATGAAGCCAGCCCATCCCAGTGATTTAAGAGGTACATTATCTCTGTTGATAGAATTGAGTTGGGTTCTGCTTCTTTATTTTCAATAATGTTTTCACACCATTTTTTTAGATCACTCATGCTCTCTCGACTGTGCTCTTGGTGATACTTCAATCTCTCTGCTGGAGATAAGTGATTTTCTTTGCAATATTTATCGTTCTTATAAGCAACTGCAATTTGTCCCACAACAAACTCACTTGCCTCGGTGAACTTTTTATCAAGGTCATAAAACTTTCGTCGCCCGTGAGTGAGACAATAGCTTCTTAAAAAATTATAATCCGATTTATCATTAGCTGAAAGTGCATCAGACATAAGAATTGCTCGCTTATCACTTTTTCGCTCACGAATGATCCTGTCAATGTTTTCTCCAG
This sequence comes from Bacteriovorax sp., assembly GCA_014376445.1. Classification (GTDB taxonomy): domain Bacteria; phylum Bdellovibrionota; class Bacteriovoracia; order Bacteriovoracales; family Bacteriovoracaceae; genus Bacteriovorax. The sequence continues at coordinate 943 of JACMRM010000222.1, forward strand.
CATGTCTTCGTCCAGTTAAATAAAGAACAATCTTTCCTTCGTCGGTTTCGCTAATCAACCCCGTCGTATAAATTCCTTTTCTCTCAGGAGATTGTTTTTTATTTTCCTTCATAAGTGCCAACACTTTTGCTTTGGTATCATCAATAAAAAACTTATTCCCCTCTGATGCAGATTTTAGAAGTGACTGCCAGATAGGATATAAATGATTTCCTAAATTTTCCATCAAATCCCATTGAGTGGAGGCCGGCATTGGAGTGTGAAGGTGTTTTTGAATTTTTTCTAATCGGTAAAAAGGAACTGAAGCACTATACTTAAGCATGGCAATGATTGCATGCGCTCCTTCATCATACTTAGGAGCATTCTTTCCTTCAAAATTTGCTTCAAAGATTTCCAGGCAAGCATTGCAGCGAAATTTTTCTGTCTCGTGTATAATGGCCTTTAAAGGTGCTGAGCCAGTGATTCGTATGTAATTCCAGGCTCGTATTGTCTGACGACAATATAAACTACCCACCAACGACAATTAGAATTACCCACACCTGATATAATTACTTCACTATTATTTTGCGACATGGAGGTCTCAAATTGGTGACGGATCATCAGGTGAAGTGTCTTTTTAGGCACTACGAACAATCGCGCAACATTGAACTCAGCGCCATGAGAAGTGGAATGAATAGAAAAACAGCAGGCAAGTATATTCGTAAACGACAATTACCAAGTAACATTCCACAGATTAGAAATTGGCGAACTCGTGAAGATCCACTCGATTTAATCTGGGAAAAGGCTTTGTTATTTTTAAAAGATTCTCCAGAACTTGAAGCAAAATCCCTTTTCGAACATTTAGTTGAGCAACATCCTGAACAACTTGATGTATCTCATTTAAGAACCTTTCAAAGACGAGTTAAAAGTTGGCGTCTACTGGCCGGAAAAGAAATTGAAGTTTTTTTCGATCAAAACATAAAACCTGGTGAGTGTATGCAGTTAGATTGGACCGATATGAATGCACTCAATATATTTGTCGCCGGTCAAAGATATCTGCACAAACTAGCTCATCTCGTTCTTCCATATTCAAATTATGAAGTGGCAGTGAGGTCTCGATCGGAATCCATTCTTTCCATTAAAAAAGTGCTTCGACATTTTCTGTATTCACTTAATGCCACTCCAGTCACTCTTCAAGTTGATAATAGTTCAGCGGCCACACATCAAATAAAAAGAACTGGATCAGAGAGGGACTTCAATGATGATCTTGTCAAAATTGCTGACTACTATGGTTTCTCACTTCGATCGACAAACATAAGTTGCCCAAATGAAAATGGAGATGTCGAATCGCTTAATGGTCATATTAAAAGGCGTATTAAACAGGCCCTATTGCTTCGAGGAAGCTCTTCTTTTGATTCTATGGAAAACTACGACCACTTTTTACAAACAGTCTTTGATAAGGCCAATAAACCACGCATAAAAAAACTTCAAGAAGAACTTCAGGTCATGAATTCTATTCCTAAAAATCCTCTGCCCGAGTATCAGGAAATGTACGTTACAGTTAGATCTGGAAGCACTGTTAATGTAAAAAAAGTTACCTACTCGGTTCCGTCCAGGCTAATAGGGTCTGAATTAAAAGCAAAAATATATGAAACTAAAATCGCACTTTATACTGGGATAATCCTCGTTCATGAGATGCCAAGGATGCTTGGTGATCGTGGGCAAGTAATAAATTACCGCCACATTATTCATTCGCTAATTCGAAAACCAGCGGCTTTTAAAAATTATCGGTACAGGGAAGAGTTATATCCAACAGAAATTTTTCGTGCAGCCTTTGATGAACTTATCTCCGTTCATGGCGACAGAAATGGATGCCTAGAATATCTTAGGATTCTCAAACTTGCTGCTGAAAACTTTGAATCTGAAGTTGAATCAGCACTGTTACTTTTGCTTGAAAGCATCGACGTTAATGTTTCATATAAAGAAGTTGCAGCTCTGGTAAATATTGAGAAAAAATTGATAACAGATATGGGAGAATTTATTCCCGATTTAAACTATGACAATTTAATTAAAGGAGAAGATGACAATGACATTTGCACAAATCAATCAGCCGCTACTCAAGACGCTCAATCTTTCGGCCATGAGCATGTCTTATCCTGAAGTGATGGTAAAATCCAAGAATGCCAACTGGTGCCCTGAGAAGACGTTACAACATCTACTGGAAATAGAATCAGATCATCGTAAGGAGAAAAAAATCGAGAACCTGATTAAGCAATCTGGGATACCACCGCAATATACTTTGGATACACTTGACCTAAAATTATTAACTCCGAAACTACGCAAATCATTACCGATGTTATTGGAGGGAAGTTTTGTAAACACGGGAGAGAATTTACTAACATTTGGATTGCCGGGCAGAGGTAAATCTCATTATGTTGGCGCCATTGGAAGAGAACTTATTCTTAGGCACAACAAGAGCGTATTGTTTATCCCTACATTTAAGTTGGTAGAAAAATTATTAAATGCCAAAAAATTACTCAATTTGGAAAATGCTTTAAAAAAACTTGATCGATTCGACGTCGTTATACTTGATGACATTGGATATGTTCAGCAATCACGCGAAGAGATGGAAGTACTTTTTACTTTCCTGGCAGAACGTTATGAGAGAAAAAGTCTTATGATCACAAGTAATCTAGTTTTTTCTCAATGGGATAAGATATTTAAAGACCCAATGACAACTATGGCAGCAGTTGATCGACTTATCCATCATTCAATTATTCTTGACTTTACTGGACCCAGTATAAGAAAAAACTTGAAGCAAGATGAACAGGTTTAAAGAATCCTTTAAGAGAAATGAATTACAATTTAATGGGTAATTCTAATTGTCGTCAGTGTCCGAAAGTAATTGTCGCTTGACACTCGTATCTTGAAAGAGATCCTTTTTTACATTCAGGGCATTGAGCTCCGGCCTTTAATGAGTCGTGATTATGAAAGATTCTCGGCGCTGTTGGATAATCTTTTTTTCCGTTTTTGCCATTATTATTTCCCCTTGGATGAGGAGAATGTGGATCATCAACTTTTGTTTGGGGTGGTGACTTTTCCATCTTTTTATTGAAAATCTTTCTCAAACGTAAAATCGTTGTTTCTTTCATCCCAACAATTCTATCTAATGAAATTAAAGCATCCATTGCTTCGAGCATAAAGGCACGAAGATCATTATCAATATCGAGAGCTTCAATTTGATCAATGCGTTTATTGATTTCATCTTCAGTGATGTCAATTCGTAGTTCTCTTTTTACTCGCTTTACCATGAGTAAAATTTCTCATATTTTTCTCATTTGGCCTACAAGTTTTTCCAATTTCTTTGTGCAGTTAAAGTTTTTGCGTCGCCGTTAAAAAGAAGAATAATAAAATTCTTTGGATCTATCTCGGCCAGCTCATCTTTACTTGAAGGCCACCAAGTAAATCGCCCTTCGGAAAGCCGCTTATGCATAAGCCACATTCCTTGCCCGTCATAAGCGAGAACCTTTATTGCGGTTTTTCGTTTATTAATAAAAATAAAAAATCCTCCTGCAAAAGGATCGGCCTGGAGTGTTTTAATAATCATGACGGGGGAATCAATTCCAATTCTAAAATCGACAGGATTTACAGCTATAAAAATTTTATCACGGGGAGAGACCTGGATCATTGAAAAATCCGCAAAGTAATTCCCATCGGGAGACTTACTCTATTGTTGAAGTGGATTTTAACTTTTCTGCAAATGGTTTCTTATGAGATATTTCAACAAAACTAGCAGTCTCGTTCTGAGGTTTTTTATTCTGAAGTTTGTTACTATTTAAAAAATTTAATGAACAACCGCTCAAATCCAATTTTGAGCGGAGCTGTGCCTTAGAGTAATTTGAGTTAAGTTCACGAATATTATCTTTAATTGAAGTTGGAATGTGATCACGTGGTGATTTTTTATTTTCTCTCCAGTGCAGAAGTTCATTTTGAGTTTTTATAAAGAGTGGATCGTTTAGCATTTATGCCTCCTTTTTAGAGAAGTACAGAACTTATAGAAAAAATGAAGGATTTTTAAGCAGGCTTACCGCAAGGATACGGTAAAAAGCCTGTGGACCTAAGCAGGTATGGAAAAATGGCAGGACCAACTATGGTAAATCATTATTGCGAGGAAGTAGCAGAGCAATTTGTAGTCTGTAATAGTGCAAGGTATATTTTGGATTCAAAAGACAATAATAGTTTAAAACGAGACATGAAAAAAATTGAGCAAAACTTAGTCCCAACCAGCAATGTATCAGATGGAAAAGCTGTACCGAAATAACTAGTCTGATGGCCAATTGAGCAATTAAATCTCAAAGAAATTATAACCGGCCATCGCTTAAAAGCGATGGCCGATTTTATTTGATCTCATAACCTACTCCCCCCTTTACCAGTGTCCCCTTTTTTGTACAAATCATTCTAATGAAGAATAAAAAAAAAAAATA
>JACMRM010000028.1 GCA_014376445.1 Bacteriovorax sp.
CAAATGTACGGATCAAACTACTCTTACCAGGCATTAACGACAAAAAGAATTTCAACAGTGGAACTTGAAAACAGCATCATGCGTCCTAAGCTTGAAGTGAAAAAAACATTTTTCATGGCCGGTTTAGTGTCATTACTGATGATCATTTCTGCTGCATCATTTGCTGGTACTAGCCAGCCTCGCCTTGCCGGAAATAATGGGAATGCCAACGGAAGATAAAATAAAGAAAGGCCGCTCATAAAAAGCGGCCTTTTTGTTTCTAGTTTAACATCTGATCTTCAAACACTGCGAGAGCAGCTTTCGCCCCTTCTCCCATCGCAATGATAATCTGCTTATAAGGAGTCGTCGTAACATCTCCGGCAGCGTAAATCCCTTTCACGTTTGTTCTACCCTTAACATCTACGACAATTTCACCGAACTTTGTTGTTTCGACAATATCTTTTACGAAACCGCTGTTAGGCAGAAGGCCGATTTGCACGAAGATACCGTCGAGATCGACTTTCATCATCGTTTTTGTTTTTCTATCTTCGTATTCGAGCGACACAACTTTTGAGCCGTCACCGATGACCTGAGCTGTGCGAGCTTCAGTCACGATGGAAACGTTCGGTAGCGATTTTAATTTATCAACTAAAACTTTATCTGCTTTTAGTGTATCCATGAACTCGAATAAAATAACTTCTTTTACAATACCTGCTAAATCGATAGCTGCTTCAACACCTGAGTTACCGCCACCGACAACTGCGATTTTTTTTCCTTTGTAATAAGGTCCGTCGCAGTGTGGACAAAAAGCGACGCCACGGCCGATATAATCTTTTTCGCCGGGAATGTTGAGCTCTCTCCACTTTGCTCCGGTTGTCACGATGATGGCCTTGGCATTGATATACTCACCGCCTTCAAGCTTAATTAATTTTTCTTTTCCATCGATGATTGTTTCAACACGTCTATGCTCAAATTTTGTCACCGGGTATTCATCAATATGCTGGCTTAACTGCGCAGCTAATTGCGGGCCTTCAGTGTATTTAACACCGATAAGGTTTTCGATTCCTTTTGTGTCCTGAACCTGACCTCCGAATCTTTCTGCAAGAAGAGCAGTTTTTAAACCTTTTCTTGCTGAGTAAATTGCGGCAGTTGAACCGGCCGGTCCTCCGCCGATAACCACAACATCATATGTTCCAAGATTGTGATCCACAACTTTTGCATGAGTCGCATCTTCTGTTCCAAAAGCTTTTTCGAGAGCAGTGATTAGATCAATAACATTCAGACGTCCCGAGTAAGTTAATTGATCATTAACCATAACACTCGGAACTCCCTGCACACCAAGGCGTGCAATTTCATCCTGCGTATAAGCACCGTCAATCATAGTATGTTTAAAGTTTCCATGGATGACTGCCATTTGATTTAATGTTTGAACGACATCAGGGCAGTTTTCACACGTGAGTGAAATGAAAGTTTTTATTTCCACCGGACCTTTCAGTCTTTTGATTCTTTGAGAAATTTTTTCATCAGGAAATTTTCCTTTTCCGTCTGAATTTAAAATCGCAAGAATCAGAGATGTAAACTCGTGTCCATTCGGGATACCTTTGAAACACATCCCATTTGCTCGGCCTTCGTACTCGATATGAAACTGAGGAAATAAAACTTTATGGTCGCCCACTGCAGGACGAACAACAATATTTTTTGAAGTTGAGGCAACTTGTTCTAAAAGCTGCACCAAATCTTTTTGATCTGCATGAATGCTATGAGAGTAGACAAGCTCTACAGTCTTCTCAAGTTTGCCAAATACAGATGTTAATTGTTCTAAAATATTATTGTCTAACATAGATGCCTCATTATTGTGTGTGAGAAAAGAGCGGACAATAAAGTCCGCACATGAAAAAATTTAAATTAAATTTTACCTACAAGATCAAGACCTGGTTTTAAAGTATCCGCACCTGGAGTCCACTTAGCTGGACATACTTCATTAGGGTGAGCTGCAATGAACTGGGCCGCTTGAACTTTTCTTAAAAGTTCATCAGCGTTTCTTCCGATTCCGTTATCGTTGATTTCAACCAACTTGATTAATCCTTCAGGGTTCACTAGGAAAGTTCCGCGATAAGCAAGACCTTCCTCTTCAATATGAACACCGAATGCACGCGATAAATGTGCAGTTGGATCAGCGAGCATCGGGTACTTAATTTTTTTGATAGTATCAGAAGCATCATGCCATGCTTTGTGCGTGAAATGTGTATCTGTACTTACCGAGTAAACTTCTACTCCCATTTTCTGGAATGTTGGGTATTTATCGGCCATGTCTCCAAGCTCGGTAGGGCATACGAATGTAAAGTCTGCAGGGTAGAAAAAGAAGATTGACCATTTTCCTTTAAGGTCTTTTTGTGTCACTTCTTTGAATTCATTGTTGTGGTACGCTTGCGCTTTAAAGTCTGGAACTTGTGTGTTGATTAGAGTTGCGGCCATCTGATTCTCCTTGAATATATATAATGGTGTTTATGGGAACGTCAGTTCTCTTATATACTATACGGCAACTACATGGATAGATATAGTTGATTTTTAATCTGTATCGATAGATAAAGTCTATCGATAGTCATTGGAAAATACGTTTTTGAAGGTAGCGAAAATTAGCCTTTTTTAGAAATTTTAGTCGGTTCTTCTAAGGCTTCATTTTTTGATTTCTGGAACTCTCTGATGGCTTCGCCCATGCCCTTTGCAAGTTGAGGAATTTTTTTAGGTCCAAAAAATAGTACGCATACACCTAGAATAAGAAATAATTCTCCTGCACCTAAACCAAACATAATCACTGTCGCTTTTATACATGCAGAAACTACTTTTTATTGCCTAAATTTTATCAGACAAATGTTCTGATTTTTGCAAGTGCAGTTTGACAGCCCAAGCTAAACGAACGGAATTTTCCACTCTGCATTTTCACAAGAAGACGATCGAGCGTCATGGTGCGGGAGATGTAGAAAAAAATAAAACCAATGGCAATCGGACGCATTAAATACCAGCCAATCTGAGAGCGATCGCTTTCCGAATAATAAAGAAAAAGACCAGTCATTCCCAAAGAAAGAAGAAAAAATGGGCGGAATAAATCTTTAACGGCAAGAAAGGCAGGATGAGTCTTTTTATTTTGTGAATGGCCCTTATTCATTTTTTCAAAGGCCCTTTTCGTAAGCTCTTCTTCGTAATTTTTCACATATAGTGATTTATTTTTTCTTCGCCATGCAATGATAGCTAACGCACAGGCGACTAACATTTTTGTTACTACTAAAGTCACAAAAATCCAGGCCAGGCTTTCCGCTTTCATTTTGTGATATGGCAAAGTTTTTTGATAAAGATATTCGGCAGCACTAAAAAGTTTTTCGCCGAAAAAAAGATAGTAAGTTAGAAGCGGCTGAACAAAAGTCCATAGTGATGAAAGCACCATCCCCAGACACAGTCCCACTGGATTTGTGCCGAGTGCAATTGTCCCAAGATTAAAAAGAAACCCCTGCATACTCAAACTCACCATCGGTCCGAGTTTTTTTCCAGCTGGAGAAAGTGATTTTAAAACAGCTGCAATATTAGAAACACTATATGTAGTCCATTCGCTTTTTGGAAGATCGCGGCCTGCGATCGCGGCCCTGCAAAGCAGATACCCCTGGTTCAAAGAAAGGAAAATACCCGACATCGGAAAGTGCAAAGCATGAAGTAATGACCCCAGCCCCACCTCGATAATAGAGAGTGTTGCCCCGTAATGTCCTATAATTTCTACTTTTTCGTTTCTTTCCATCTCGAGAGAAACATTACATAGGCGAAATTTGATTCGCAAGAAGTTTTTGTCTTTCACAATAATTACTGATTTATTAATTCCTTCTTCGATTTAAAATACATGGCATCCATAAGAATGGATGCTCCCATATAAAGTCCCACTGCTTTCATAAACCCTTTTTTCGGATCTTCTGACATGCACATTTGATTGTGCATAAGAATAGTCAGTCCGATATTGGAAGGCACGCTCATGAGATTAAAGATTCTGTGAAAAGTAAATCTATCGACGGCCGCATATCCTGTTTTCATGACTCCTGATTTTTCCTGATATTCCTGTTCAGCTAAAGCAGACATAAGAAGTTCGCGGCTTTCATCAAGGTCAATATCATCCATCGTAGCAACGTGGTCGAACTCGGCAGGATTCATACTTTGGTCTGTATTTTTATCCTTGAACATGTCCTGTGTATTTTTCAGATGCTTTTCAAATAAATGATTTTCTTCTGCAATCACCATCAGCTCATGGAGTTTTTTATTTGCTTCAGGATCAGACTCTAGATCCTGAAGCTTTTTTTCGAGAATTGTATCCTTGGTTTTGAACATGAATGCATAAATACCTGACACACCTGCATCACTGATCGCATTGCTTAAAAATGCCATAGGCATTTTTCCTGTCCATGGATTTAAATTCGGGTTCGCAAGTACAAGCTTGCCGCCTATGAAACTGAGGACAACACCAATCCCCAAAGTGAAATATAATTCATTAAAATATTTCTGATTTTTTTCTTCATCCCAGTGAACGACATTATAAGAAATAATTGATGAACCCAGTCCGCCAGCTGTCAGTGCATATGTCAGGCGCTTGGCATATTTTAAATCAACAGGAGTAGGCTTGCCTTTAATCTGTGTTTTGCAGCTGTAATAAAGTTTTTCATAGATTGCACCTTTCTCAACAGCTGCAGCTTTCCCTGCTTCTGTTTTTTCATTGGCGATTAATTTTTCTTTTTTAGCATCAACTTTCTTTTTATGGGCCGCAAATTTTTCCCAGGTCTTGTTGGTTTCATCCACTGGTGTTCCGTTCATCTGACTGCTGAATTCTTTCAAAAGTTCCTGACGAATCTTTGCATCTTCTTTTCCGTAAAGAAAAATGGCCCTGAAAGTTTCAACTTGTCGATCGGTAAGTTTGGCATCTGCATCGCTGAACTCTTTGAAAAAGGTCCCAACTTCTTCTGCATTTAAATCCATCTTTAAATATTTTTTCAGCTCAGTTGCCATGACATCAGATTTTTTATCAATAAAAAATTCTTTTATAATCTCCTGACATGGAAGATTGGCTGCGGCAGGAATGCGTTCTGCACTTTTAAAGCTGCTGCAAGAAGTTAAAAAGAGAGCAAAAATGTTTGTTAAAATAAAAGATTTCTTCATATGTATTTATCGGTTTGATTGAACAAAAACTAAGCAGACCATACCTGACTACAAAGCTTGGGTGCTTTATTTAAATTAAGACCTTCGACAACCCTTCGGCACACCTTACTAATATAAAATCTATTGATAGGCTAAGAAATACTTCAGGAGGTGCTTATGAATATTATAAAAACGACTTTGCCCATGATCATTGGATTTCTTATCGGTAGCTGCTCTCACACTGCTCCTTACACTAAAACTGTTTCAAAAGTTGATCTAAACAGATTTATGAAACCTTGGCACGTACAGGCCGGAAGATTTACTTCATTTGAAAAAAATCCGTATAACAGTGTTGAGAGTTATACGTGGAATGAAAAAGAAAAAAGAATTAATATTGATTTCAGTTTTAATGAAGGAGCTTTTGATGGGCCTTTAAAAAAGATTCCGCAGAAAGGGTGGGTGAAAGATACAACAACTAATTCAACATGGTCTGTGCAGCCTTGGTGGCCTTTAAAATTTGATTATCTCATCATCGGCCTAGGTGACAATTATGAATGGACAGCAATTGGTGTTCCAGATCAGAAATATTTGTGGATCATGACCGAAGACGCTCAGTTCTCCCATGACAAAGTTCAGGAGATTCTGGCAAAGCTTCACGACAGCGGTTACAGCACTGACAACATTCAGTGGGTACAGCACAACAGAAAATAATCAGTATTGAACTTCACCCATTTTTACAACTTCAAAGGCAGAACCTGGAACTTGTTTAATGGTGTGAAGTTCACTATCGTTCCAGTTTTCATTGGGAATACCGGACAACATCCAACTGTTTCCATTGTCAGCGAGAATCATTCCATATTTTTTTAAGGTGCGAAGAATGACCTGCACGCTTTCAGGATATGCTGAAATATCGTAACCGGCCTTCAGTCTTACTCTCATTCCCATTGGAGGAAGAGCGGTGCTGGTTGAATTCCCTGCCGCATGTCGTGCTGGATAAACATAAGCATGTCTTGTCTGATTAGCTGTAAATCGAAGCGCGTGATTAATTTCTTTTTTCACAACAACTTCTTCGTAACGGACTAGACCCGGATAAATGGGAAGTCCTGCTGCATCTGCAGAAGTATATCCTGCCGGACGAAGTTCATTAGTATTTAAATTAAACTTTGCACCTGACTCTGCTCTCCAGCTTCCGTCGCCATTTTGATAGGCCTGATACATTTCATAAAGAATGCCGCGATCTTTATCAATTACAATCAGGTGACGGTCTCCAGTTCCATTCGGGCCACCCTGGATTTCTGCATTGGCAGGAATGGGATAAGGGCCTGGATCACTTTCTCGTCCATAACTAAATGTCACAGGAACTTTAGTCTGTGATCCACTTACTGTGTTCACAGGTTGCCCGAGAGCAGCTCCGTCCCACCATGTACCGAAGTCAGGATGAACAGTTCCAGTTCTACCCATTGAAGAAATATAAATATCAGAGTTGGGATCCAGCGGTGCATTTGAAATATCCTGATTCCATGGATTATCTACAGGAAAAGCGCGATCAGTGTACGAGTTTGCACCGGAATATGTACCATCAGAACTTCCGGCACTCGAGCTGCCTCCGCATGAATACAAAATAATAATTAGGGATGCTAAAAATATGTATTTGGTTTTTTTCATAAAGGATACTTTAGCTGATCTTTCAAAGTCTCACAGCGAGCACTTTGTTAATCTTGAGAACTCAAGTATTCTAATAACAAAAAGCCAGGTGTTTCAAACCTGGCTTTTATTGAAAAGAGATCAAGCTCTTCAAGTTAGTTAATAGATCGGAGCATTTTAATGAACCATCTCTTGTGATACCTGGCCTAGCGTTGAACCTATGATTCTTAGCTATTCCAGAGCGTCCTAACTCTTAAATTGGCTCGGGTAAAGTTATTCAATACATTTCACTTTATCCGCTAATCACACCAGTGATTAACACCTTCTTGCAAATATATATTGCACTTTGAATGCCAAAATATATTTTCTTTTAACGTAATGATTTTGTGTCTGGGAAAAAAATTATTGAGGAATTAATTCCCAAAAGAGCGGGCGCGATAAACCATAATGCTTCTTGAGAAAAAAAGTCAGAAGCGTTTTCCTCGGTGACTTGATTACACCATTATCTCTAATTAAATTTTTTTTAGCAGATAAAAAAAGATTCACAATGCTACCGAGCTTTATATTTTTTTTGATTAGAATTTATCTTTTTTCAGTTTCTTAACTCTAATATTTTTTTGGCACAGTATCTGCTTTAAAAAAATATAGCTGATCATGGACGATCACTAATAACTGTTCAACATTTATAGGAGCTTTAGGATGAAGCAATACCAAAAGTTAGCGATGATATCGCTAATCACTCTGTTTATGAGCACGAATGCTCATGCATGGGGAGCCAAAAGACCAAGTACCCCTTCAACACCCACGATCCCGCCCCCGACAACACCTACCGCACCCACAACTCCCACGACTCCAACAGCTCCAACACTAGAGAGCTCTTACATCAATCAAATTAAATCGATTGCTGCAAACTCTGCGTGCGCAAACTACTCCTGGAAAAACCGCGGCAAGGCACCAGCGGCCTACATTAAAGGGATGGCACTGAACTATGCACGTAGCTTATGCAGACTGCAGACAACATTAGCTGCTCCAACAGCAACGGCGGTCTTATTAGGCAGCAAAGCTGGAGATGCGGCAAAAGATGCTCTAGCTTATTACTCATCAACATTTTCGAGTTTAGGTTTCGTGGTCAACAGTGCTGGACAAGACTCGCTTCGTTCTCTTTATACATTAGGTATTGGTTTGGGGATGAGAGAGTCCTCAGGGCAATATTGTGAAGGAAGAGATACAACTGCATCTAATACATCTGCAAGTACAGCTGAAGCAGGAATGTTTCAGACCAGCTATAACTCAATGACAACTTCACCGGTACTGGGAGCACTTTATGCTGAATACAAAGTGAGACCTGAATTATGTATGCTGGATGTTTATAAAGTTGGTGTGAGTTGTTCAGCAACCAGTATTTATGGAACAGGTGAAGGCGCGACTTATCAGTCACTGAATAAATCATGCCCTGCCTTTGCTGCTGAATATGCAATGGCCACATTAAGAGTTTTGCGTTCTCACTACGGGCCTATCGTAAGAAAAGAAGCGGAAGTTTTACCGGCATGTAATGCCATGTTAAAAAATGTGCAGGATCTGATTAATAATGATTTGAATGCATGTGATGATTTACTTTAAAAAATAATTTGAAGACCTCGTTAAACTGAGGTCTTTTTTTGTATGCTACTCCACGTCTCAGAGGTAAAGGCGTACTTTTCATCCTTAAACTCCCAATAAACAGGCCACTGTCTAAACTTTAGACACTTTTAAATACCCAGTAAAATCTTTACATCAGTGCCACATACCCTCCCGGAAATCAGTTACATTTAGTCATATCGTTTAACGAAATAACGAAAAACCTTGAGGTTTATATGATCGAAGCATTAATGTGTGTAACTCTAGCAGTAATGGGATTCTACTTTTTTAAGTCGACTGACCTGCCAAAAGATATGAAAGATAGAAGCGCTCAGCTTCATGCCGAATCAAAAGCTAATCCGATTGTGTTAACAAAAAGAATGGCATTCGATGCAAAAGCAACAACAGAAATAAAAACAGAAATCAAAAATACAATTAAAGTATTGGATGATAATCAGGCAGCAAAACTGGCGAAACTTGAAGCTCATAAAAAAGAGCTGGAGATGAGACAGAGGGCCCAGGTTATTGACGAGCTTACATTAAAGATCATTGTTCTTGAGCAGGAGCTTAAAACAAACAACGCTAGAAATGCAGAAATTCTTGCTGAGATCGACACTCACATGGAAATACTTGCACGATTAACTTCAATTTCACTTTCGTAAGAATTATAAATAATATGTTTCGCTAAGTCTTGAGTGCCCTAACACTCAAGACTTTTTTTGTTTTAGTCGAGCTTATAGGCCAGCGTCCTCAGCAAACAAGTTTTTGCTCTTAATTTTATTGCTTTTGTAAAATACCTGGATCAGTTTTATTTAGACGCTTGAACAGCTTCTCTGATTTCATCATGACGGATCATGCCGCCAAGATGGGCAGTGTTAGCGATAAGTCCAGCCGAAATTGCTCCCAGAACAAAAACACTGATCTCAATCTTAGAGCACCATTGTGGCCTTTTTGCTCGGGCATAAAACCAGACACCTGCTGCAATACTAGTTAATATCATCACTATTAATGTCTTATCTGCTGCCTGTTCATGGGCCTCTATCAAGGCATGAGTAACACCCGCTTTATTTTTTACAATTTCTTCAGTACCGTCACCACTCAAGTCCATTCCAATAGTAAGAATTCCAGACAAGACGGCAATGATCATTCCAGACAAGATCATCTGTTTATTTTTAAAAATAAACGCGAGAAAAAAAAAGAAAATAACAAGAAAACTTCCAGCAATTGGAAAATGATTAAGCATTAAGTGGACTTGAGCAGCGTTCATATCAACCTCATAAACAAATTTTTTAATAAAATAATGTCATAATTAATCTAAAGAGCAAAAATATATATATTACAAAGCTGCAACTCAAAAACTAAACTACTTTCTTAAGATAAATTGTCAGAAGAACAATATGAGTACCGTTCACTTTACCTTCGATATGTTCAGGATTGGAAGTTAAGATAATATTTTTTACAAGAGTCCCGCGCTTCGCTGTGAAATTCGCTCCTTTCACTTCAAGATCCTTAATTAATGTTACTGAATCCCCATCTACAAGAATTGCTCCATTGCTGTCTTTAGTCGGTTTCATATCATCAAGAGATTCAACTTCAGGCAACCCCGCTTCGGCCCACTTCAATGTTTCCTCATCAAGAAATAATTGATCCAGAAGTTCCTGCGCCCATCCTTCGCTTGAAAAATGCTTTAACTGTCTCCATGCCATCACTTGTACGTTCGCTCCACATGCTTTCATTCAAGGCGCGCCAGTGGTTTACTTCGATTTTAGAAGGGTCTTTAATCTGAGTCATGCAAGTGTTGCAAAGATATATTGAATTTTCAGGCTGGATGCTTGTGACCGGTGGAATATGAAAAACGCTTAAGTGCGAATCAGCTGAACACAACTCGCATTTAGAACCTGAACGTTTTAAAAGTGTACTTTCGACAGTCATGAAGACTAACCCCTAAAAATAAATTGATTGAATAAAATTAGCATGAAGGATTAGTTCCGACTAGTTCAAGTAAGCTAAAATCTCTCCGAATAAGGAATTGAATTTGTAAAAATCTGTTATGTGCCCTGTTTGTGTGAGAATTTTCAATGAAAAAATTTTAAAGTGAACTGATCACACTAATGCTCAAGAAGAATAAAAACAACTCTGAAAAATTCAGAGTTGTTTTTGTTTATTAGAAATTATTTGTTGCGGATATCTACAAAAGTTTCAGTTGTACCATCGGAGTTGTGTAAGATTGTCTGAAGATCAGTCTCTTCATTGAAAGAAACTTCTGCCCATTTTTTATCTTCTTCCACTTGTCCGTCAGCGTAAGTGATTACATCTTTTTCTGTGTATGTCCATGTCGTATTATTTATTTTCCCGCTTAGAAAAATTCCAACATGAGCAAGAATAGTTCCTTCAACTTCGATGTCGTAATCGTAAGTCAGTCTTTCAACTCCATCGAACATCATTTGGCTTGATCCTGACTCATCAACAACGTTCATGCTTTCGCATCCAGTTTGCTCGATTGAATAATACGTTTCTTCTTCTGTTTGATATTCGCCGGTAAGATTAACACATGCAAAAGTTGCAGAACTTGCCAGTAGCATTAAGATTGCGATTAAAACTTTCATTGGATCTCCATAATAGTGTTATATAGAAATGATAACCTCATTAGGAAATAAAAAAAAGGGCTTCCCGCAGGAAGCCCTCCATGTAAGACAATTTATGATTTTCAATTAGTGACGAGGCTTCGTTTCAGTTTTTGTTTCGTTAGTTTTGTTAGTTACTTTACTGAATGACCCGTCAAAGTGAGATGAGTCAGCTGCAATCGGTGACAATGCCACTAAATGTTCCGACACGAACCACGTTTGAAGTTCGTTCGTTCTGATTACATTGCTTACAAGAAGATCATTCGTTCCTTCATCGTCCCCTTCAGAAGCTTGCTTCGCCGCTTTTCTTACGAATTTGAAAATAATTTCGTGAGCTTCCACTAAGCGTGAAATTTGAACCGGCACTTCTTCACGACCTGATGGTGCAGCAGGAATTTTTGAAATTTCTGCAACGTCTTTTGCCATCGCTACAGAAATCCCGCCCAGAAGCTGGATTCTTTCTGCAATCATATCAACTAGAGCAGCTTGCTCAGTATAATGCTTATCGAATAATAAATGCAGCTGATAGAAAGTTGCACCCGACGTTTGCCAGTGCGATTTTTTATAAAGGTCACGAAGTGTAATTGTGTCTGCTAGAACGCGGTTCAGATTTGTAATTGATTGCTCACAAACTGAATCTTCAAGTCCTAATGGTACGCGAAAACGGGTGCCGTATTTTTGAATTTCTTTTGATGTCTGGTGCATTACCGGTTGGGCCGAGATCGCTTCTTTAGTCGTTTTAGTGTCCGTAGTAGTGTTCTGATCTTTCATTTTTATCCCCTAGCTTTGAAGTGGACGTCATCATCCGAGGTATTTATTTGCAAGGGAGTTGCCAGCTTTTAATGAAGAATTTCGCCCACTTGTTTCGAGACCACATGAACCTAAAATCCTTACTTAAGGATAATTGCCCCATCCACTATTTAATGGATTGGGCCATTGCTCCGGCCAAGATACGCAGCTACATCTCCATCGACGAAACCGAATAGGAATTAGAACGCACGATATATAATCCACTTTCTGAAGAAATAATGATGATCGAAATATTTAATTATTGTCAGAGTTTTCATTTTAAATAATCAATAAAGTCATCAGATCCTAACAGTATAAAGTGGCCATTATACACTTGTTAGCACCACCGCGTTTGCGCTACAATCTCCTCCATGAATAAACAATACACTCCTCCTACAGACGTAAAATCTATTATTGAACTTGTCAAACGCCCTAAGACTGCAATTGTCACTGGCGGGATGCCTTATGCAAATGGTCCGCTACATCTTGGTCACCTTGCAGGCGCAATCGTTCCACCGGATATCATGGCCCGTTATATGAGAATGTTAATTGGAAAACAAAATGTTTTATTCGTCAGTGGAAATGATGACCACGGATCAACCTCTGAAGTGGCCGCGATTAAGGCGGGAATCCCGGTCCGCGAATTCATCGACCAGATTCATGACAAGCAAGTTCTAACGACATCACGCTACGGAATTTCTTATGATATTTTTTCTGGCACATCGAGACCGGACTGCTACCCGACTCACAAGGAAACTTCTCAGGATTTTATGAGAAAGCTTTGGAGCAATAAAATGCTGGAGAAAAAAACCACGAAGCAATGGTTTGATCCCAAAATTGACCGCTTCCTGCAGGATAGAAATGTCACAGGGAAATGCCCTAATCCAAACTGCACGAACGAAACTGCTTACAGTGATGAATGTGAAGTATGCGGAACTCAGTATGATCCTTCACAACTTATCAATCCCAAATCATCTTTGTCAGATGCGACTCCGGAGCTTCGTGATACGGTCCACCTATGGCTCGATATGTGGAAAGTTTCTGATCAGCTGACTGAATGGATAAAATCAAAACAAAATAAGTGGCGCAAAAATGTTTTCAACGAAGTTTATGAAACAGTTCAGCCTGCTTTTCAATTTGATAACACTCACGAACCGGCATTCAAAGAAATGCGCACGACACTCCCAAAACATAAATCCCGTTATGCTCCAGGGAAAAAAGTTGTTGTTCAATTTGAAAACTTAACTGACTACAACACTGGAAAAAGTGTTTTGGAATCCAGTGGTATTATTTGTGAGACACTCAATGGCTGGGCCCACCGCTCGATCACAAGAGATGTGACATGGGGAATTCCTGTGCCCGCAGAAATTGATCCAGAGATGAAAGATAAAACTCTTTATGTATGGCCGGATTCTTTAATTGCTCCTATCTCATTTACAAAAGTGGCCCTTGCAAAACAAGGAAGGGATTCCAAAGAATGGGAGCGTTTCTGGAAAGACCCAGAGGCCCGCGTTTTTCAATTCTTGGGCCAGGATAATGTTTACTTCTATGTTCTTATGCAAGGAGCGATGTGGATTGGTGTGAATGATAATTATACAATGACTGACATCTACTCTGTTTTCCATTTGATGGTTAACGGTGAAAAGATGAGTAAGTCGCGTGGAAATTTTATTCTTGCTGATCAACTGACTGAAGAAATGAATTATGATGCTGATCAGGTCAGATATTTTCTTTCAACACTAAGTCTGGCAGAAAAACAATCGAACTTTGATTTTGAAACATTCAATGAAAGAAATAAATTTTTAGCAGGGCCTCTCAATGCTGCTCTTGAAAAACCTATAGCTGCCTGCCAGTCGAAATTTGGAGGAGTTGTTCCCAACGGGAAACTTCTCGAGAAAGCAGAAAAAGAAACAATGAAGATCGTACAGATGTATGTGAAGAATATGGAAAAGGGAGATCACATCACTCTTCTTGGCCAGATTGAAAACTACGCTCGTTTGATTAATAGTTTTTTTGTTCAGTACAAACCTCATGACGATCGTCACGACGTCACGGAACGTGCTGATGCTCTCTATTCATGTTTTTATATTTTAAAGAACCTGATGATCATGCTTCACCCTTTTGTTCCTGCAACAATGGAAAAAGTTCGTCAGTCTCTCAACCTCCCAGAGAGTGTCTTTTCAATCGATGAATTAGGAAAGGCCATTCCTGCAGGACATCCCATCGGACAAAAGCAGCAGTTTTTTGCAGCGGTAGAGGGAAGTAGTGAAGAATAATAGCTATGTCTGCCAAAAAACATTAATAGACCTGTAATTCTTACTAATCGTATGAATTTACCATATTAAGTCTGTGTTATTGATGGTACTCCAGAAAGCATTATGCAAATCAATGTGCGCTTTTTAGATAATTTAAAAGTAGAGGCCCGCTTCGACGACCACACAGTGGTTGCCGATCAACCAATCCGCTATAAAGGTGACGGTACTGCCCCTGGGCCGTTCGATTATTTTTTAGCCTCAAGTGCTATGTGTGCCGCTTATTTTGTAAAAGTTTATTGCCTTGCCCGAAACATTCCGACTGAAGATATCAGGCTAACGCAAAATAATATTGTGGATCCAGAAAATAGATACAAACAAATTTTCCAGATCGACGTTGAATTACCTTCAAGTATTTCAGAGCATGACCGCGAAGGAATTTTAAAATCGATCGGCAGATGTACGGTAAAAAAAGTTATTCAAGAAGGCCCTGAATTTTTAATCGAAACGATGAATGTTTTAGGCCAAGACTCTGCTGGTCTAATGTATAAACATGGATCAGATGAGAACACGAAAACGGTTGTTCTCGGCAAAGATCTTTCGCTTGAAGACACAATTGAAAACATGACTTCGATAATTGCGGGCCTTGGAATAAAACTGGAAATTTCTTCGTGGCGAAATCCAGTTCCTCACGTGTGGTCACTCCATATCCGCGATGCCGATTCTCCAATGTGTTTTACTAACGGTAAAGGTGCTACTAAAAACGCCGCCCTCGCTTCAGCTCTAGGTGAATACTTGGAGCGCATTAGTAATAACTATCTTTATAATGATTCATACCTGGGTGAAGAAATTGCGGAAGCTGATTTCGTTCATTACCCCCGTGAAAAATGGTTTAAAGCAGGGCCAAAAGATTCTCTTCCGAAAGGTTTAATGGATGATTATCTTTTAGATCTATACAACCCCGACAATGAATTAAAAGCATCACATTTAATCGATACGAATTCTGGAAATGTTAAACGAGGTATTTGTGCCATCCCTTACGAACGACAGTCCGATAAAAAAATGGTTTATATCCCGGTTAATCTTATCGGAAACTTATTCGTGAGTAACGGCATGAGTGCGGGAAATACTAAATACGAAGCACGCGTTCAGTGTCTTTCAGAAATTTTTGAGCGCGCAGTAAAAAACCAGATCATCCTCGAAGAAATATCACTTCCAGATGTTCCAAAAAGTGTTTTAGAAAAATATCCAAAAATTATGGAAGGAATCAACAAGCTTGAAGCTGAAGGATTTCCGATTGTCGTTAAAGACGCCTCTCTGGGCGGAAGATTTCCGGTGATGAGTGTAACGTTGATGAATCCAAAAAATGGCGGTGTCTTTGCTTCTTTTGGAGCTCACCCAAAGTTTGAAGTGGCACTGGAGAGAGCATTGACTGAACTTCTTCAAGGAAGAAGCTTCGAAGGTCTGAATGTTTTAACTCCTCCAACATTTAATCAAAATACCATCTGCGATCCTAATAATATTGTCGATCACTTTGTAGACTCTACTGGTGTTATTTCATGGAAGTTCTTCAGCGAGAAAGCTGATTTTGAATTTTTAGAATGGGGTTTTTCTGGATCAACAATAGAGGAATATAAATATTTAATGGATATTTTAAACCAGCTTGAAAAAGAAGATTATATTGCGGACTTTGAAGAGCTTGGTGTGAAAGCTTGCAGAATTCTCGTTCCTGATTATTCAGAAATTTATTCTGTGGATGATTTAATCTGGGACAACCATAATAAGGCAATTCTTTACAGATCTGATATTTTAAATCTCCATTCATTAAATGATAAAGCACTTACAAAGTTAATTGATAAACTGGAAGAAAGTGAGCTAGATGATTATACGAAAATTTCTGAACTCATCGGTGTTGCTTTTGATGAAAACACTCCTTGGGGACAACTTAACATTGGTGAATTAAAATGCCTTTGTCTTTTGGCCTTGAAGCGTTTTGAAGACGCTAAAGTATTTGTTGAAATGTTTTTAACTTTCAATGACAACTCTCAAGTTAGAAAAATGTATTACATGGCCTTGAACACTGTTCTTGATATTACGTTGAATGAAGACCTTGATGTTGAAGATTTCATTCCAAACATGACAAAAATGTTTGGTGCGGAAGTGATGAAGAATGCTCTCGGGACGATTGCGGGTGAAGTGAAATTCCTGGGTTTAACAAAGACCAATTCGAAATTTGAGGGCCTTGAAAAGCATCTTCGGTTGATTGAGAGTTATCAAAAGCTACAAACTGCCAAAAGAAAGAACTCTTTGGAGAGCTAGAGGGTCTCTAGATAGAATGAACATTGAGCAGGAAGTTTTTTTACTTTATCTAAGTAGGCAGACTTTAAATCCTCCCAGCTAGAATCAGTAACTTTTGCATCATCAGTAAACCACCAATTCAGCTCCTCTCCACAGCCAGTTCCCTCTGGTACAGGTTTTTGTGATTCACAAGACGGACTATCACTCGGGCATTTCAATCGCACGTGGATGTGATCGTCATGACCCCACCATGCTCGCATTTTATGTTGCTCTTCTGAAGTTAATTTTAAAGCACCATTATCTGAACATAATCTCTTTTTGAAAGTTGGGTTGATAAAGATTCGCTCGACTGATGAGTCGCTTGCAAAAAATTTAATTAATTTAATCTGATCATCACCGAGTTCAGAAATAGGTTTCATATCTTCAGTTTCTAGAGCTCTAAGAGAAGGTTGATCTTTGTCTGTTAAGATTTTAAACCAGACATCGACATCAAGCCCAGTCTGATGTGAATTATGACCGGTAAGCGTCGGCCCTCCTCGCGATTGAGAAAGATCACCTAAAATAATTTTTTTATGGGATTTGTTGAATTCTTCTCCAGCATTTGTCAGAAGCTTAATCAGGGCAGGATGCCCCCAATAGCGTCCACGCTTCATCTGTGAAAGCAGAAGTCCCAATTCATTGCCATTAAAAGTTTGAGCGCCCTGAAGACAGCCCAGCGAATACTCACCGATAGCTTCCGTTTTTTTATCATTTGGCAATCGCGATGATAATCGTGAGGTAAAATCCGGCAGTTGATGACTGCAACTTATGATAAGAAAAAAAGTTGCGATAAGAACATAAGTTTTATTTTTATTGATGCTAAATAAATTTTTCATAGAAAAAGTAAAACATATTTGTCCAGTTCCAGTAAACAAAATAAGCGGCCAACACTTTTAGAACAAACTGCTAGATATTAATTGTGTAAATTTATTCCAAAGAATGTGCAGCAATTGAAACGACTTAGCTTTAATAACTTTTGTATCGGGTAATTTAGTCACTATCTATTACTAGTTAAAGGTGTATCGTAACTAAACTAAGGCTAATTCAACCTCAAACAAAAAGGCATTTATGAAATCTAAAAATATCTTTTCAGCGTTCTCACTAATGTCACTTTTTGTATTAAATGGGTGTGGTGATACTTCTCTAGGAATTAACAATCCTCGGAATCCTTATGGACTAGGTCCGGCCGTAGTTTCACTATCAAGCGCAAATGGTCTGGCTTCAGCTGAAAGTTATGTCTTATTAACAAAGACAGGGATTTCAAATGTTACTGGATCTAATATAACTGGAAATATAGCTGTAAGTCCTGCTGCTGCCACTTACATTACAGGCTTCGCTTTAGTGGCAGATGCTACCAATGTCTTTTCAATTTCCAGCTCTGTTCCCACTGGAAAAGTTTACGCTGCAAACTATGCAGTTCCCACACCATCAAATCTCACGGCAGCTATTGGTACTATGGAGACGGCCTATACCGATGCCGCTGGTAGAAACCCGCCAGACTACAACGAACTTGCAACCGGAGATCTTGGATCTAAAACACTCGTGCCGGGTTTATATAAATGGTCGAGCAACGTAATTGCTCCACTAAATTTTACAATTTCAGGAAGTGCTACTGACATATGGATATTTCAGATTGCAGGAAATTTATCACTCGCTTCAGGGGTGAATATAACGTTAACTGGTGGAGCATTGCCGAAAAATATTTTCTGGCAGGTTGCAGGACAAGTGACTCTTGGAACAAGTTCACATTTTGAAGGTGTCATTCTTTGCAAGACGGCAGTCACACTTGGCACCTTGGCCTCAATCAATGGACGAATTTTATCTCAAACGGCAGTAACTCTCGATGATAACGTCATTACTGAACCATAAGAATTAGAACACGACAGAAGTATATTGGACCCCGTTTGAGGCTGCTCTTTTAAATAAAAGATTGACAAGAAAAGTTTAAAGTTACGTGTTTTTTTCAAAATTCTGAGATGATGATAGTTATGAGTTTCCATGAATATTTATTTATCGTAAAAATAGATTATTAGAAAAATACTTATCTATTTTTGTTTTCGTTTTTCACTAAAATAATTCATAATACATACATGAAAAAATATTCAAACAATAATTTAAGTGTTTCCTTAGTTCACAATGGTTTATGGATTTTATTTGTTATTGCTCTAGCAATAGCAGGTAGAGAAGTTTTGCGAGGAAATGAAATGCTCAACTTATTTTCTATTGAGCTAGGAGGAGTGAAAAGTACTTTTGCTCTGAAGATTGATACCATCTCAGCACTAATGTTTTTAATGATAACACTTCTTGGGGCCATCATTGGTAGATACTCCCTTAGATATTTGGGCGGTGAAAAAAGACAAGTGTATTTTTTCAAATATCTTTTTCTTACCCTAACCTCTGTTTCCCTTTTGGTGCTCTCAAATAACCTCCTCATGTTTTTTTCTATGTGGCTATTATCCAGCTTCGGTCTTCATAAACTGCTCCTTTATTCGCCGGACAGAAAACAAGCTGTTGCTGCCGCTTGGAAAAAGTTTTTTGTTAGTCGTTTTGGAGATATTGCAATATTGTTGGCGATTGTACTTACTTATCAAACTTTTAAAACGTTTGATTTTTCCCAATTGTTTTTAGCTGCGAGTGCGATCTCTCCTAAATCACCTGAAGCCTATCAACTTTCAATAATTGGGATTCTCTTTGTCATTGGAGCGATAAGTAAATCAGCACAATTTCCATTTCATTTCTGGCTGCCAGAAACCATGGAAACGCCAGCTCCTGTTTCGGCACTCATGCACGCAGGGATCATAAACGCTGGTGGATTTTTAATCATCAGACTGAGCCCGATGCTAAAGCAAGCAGAAACTGCTCATTTAATTTTGACATTTTTTGGTTCACTGACAGCAGTTTTCGGCGCACTCGTGATGATTACTCAGAATGATATCAAAAAAAAACTTGCTTACTCGACTATAAGCCAAATGGGAGTCATGATGGTGTCTTGTGGTCTGGGTGCATACTCTTTGGCTTTGTTTCATATAATTGCACATAGCTTTTATAAATCTCATGCATTTTTAAGCACTGGCTTTATTGTAGAAGAGTCAAAGAAAGTTAAATTCAATCATTCTAACCCCTCAATGACTTTTATCGTTTTTGGAGTGGTGGCCGGATATCTATTGATCACACTTGGTACGATTTATTCTGAAAAACAATATATGGCTTATTTTGCATATGCAGCAATATTGCTACTTGGCTTTGTTCAAAACTTTGATTTTAGTCAGCAGTCATTTGAAAAAATCGGTAGTAAATTTTTTGTTATTCTTTCTTTCATTTTAATTTTTAGCTTAGGAATATGTTTTATTTTAGAATCATTTTTACATGATAAGCTCACCATGCTCACACCGATGACCTGGGGTGAGAATGAAAACTACTCCCTCCAGGTAGTGGCCTGCTATATTTCATACACTATTTTTGCCATTGGTTTGGGACTTAGTATGCTCTTAATTAAT
The DNA here is from genome assembly GCA_014376445.1 of Bacteriovorax sp. Taxonomy (GTDB): domain Bacteria; phylum Bdellovibrionota; class Bacteriovoracia; order Bacteriovoracales; family Bacteriovoracaceae; genus Bacteriovorax. Next base: position 19,906 of record JACMRM010000028.1, read on the forward strand.
TCTAAAAATGCACTCTCAAATAAGCTATATCTCTATTTTTGGAATGGTGGGTATTTTTCGCAGCGAACAAGTTCTTTTTTTAATCAAATGACTTCAAAAAAAGGAGCAAGTTAATGCAAACCCAGAGATTTAAAATAATTGAAAAGAGTCTACAAATCTCAGCCCCCTCTTGGCCTCTTCAAAACACTGTTGCCGTTAACCCTTTTTGGTTTTTAAGGCATAAGCCTTTCCATCAAGTTATGGGTGAGTTGGCCTCTACATTAGGCACGACACTTTATATGCCAGTGTCATATTATAAAGACGCTCTTAGTTCAGGTGTAATGACCAGAGAAGCTCTTCTTGAATCGATCAATATAAACTATAAAATTTTTCCAGTGAAACAATCTATTGAAGATTTTATGAGTGCTGCAGAAACAATAACTCAGTCACTGTTTAAAAATAAAACTTTAAGCCAACTTTATTCACAAAAAAAAGATATCCATGCTCAATTAATAATTGATTTTGGCAAGTATGCTTCTGCCTATCTCGATGAAAAGCAGGCCATATCTGTTTTTCCTTGGACCTCAGTTTCATTTTGGGACGGATGGCTTGAAGCCCAGAAGATTGATCGAAGTATGGAGTACTACGGTTTTAAAAATTTCAAAAAATCTCTCGACTGCTTGAACGGCCTCAATGCCGAAGAGGGAATTTTTTTGATGCTGGAAAAAATAGGTGTTTTAGGTGAAGAAGCCAAGGTCACTTATATGCAAAGTTTAGTCGCAAGTGTTTTGGGTTGGTCAAGTCAATTCAAGTACGTCGAGTGGCAAAAGCAGCTTGGGTATACTGTTTCAAGCAACGCCTCTTCAATTGATCTACTTGCCGTAAGAATGGCATACGACTACGGAATTTATAAGTGTCAAGATGATTCACAATTTACAGATATTTCTTTATGGAAAAAAAATTTAAATGAATCCTCTTTTGTTAAGGAAAATTCAAATTATTTGCAAATTTTACAATATGCTTTAGAGCTTAGTTATCAAAAAAACTTAGCTCATCAATTTAATAAAAATCCCTCTTATGGGGAAAGCTTACCAAAAGCACAAATTCTTTTTTGTATCGATGTACGATCAGAAATGATCAGGAGAAATATTGAGGAAACTAATTCTCAAATCAAGACGATAGGATTTGCTGGTTTTTTTGGAATTCCTCTCGATTATAAATCCAGCTCAGAAACTAAACCAAGTCATCGACTCCCTGTACTTCTTAAGCCTGCCTATGTCATCGAGGAAGTTTCTAAAAAAAATGTGCGTGACTCTGAAAAAGATTTTTTATTAGCTCTTAGGCAGGTGTCAGGTTTTTTTCGAAATTTACGAAAAAATCCTCTCTCTTCATTTCTTTATGTTGAATTGTTTGGAGCGCTATACATTGAAAAGTCATTGCGACGAAGTTTTTTAAATGTCCTTGAAAAAATAAAAGGAAAAAAAATACCTCATCGATTTTCCAGTCGAGGTTTTGAGCCTAGTCAGACAAAAATCACCAATAGCGACGGAACCAGCTTTGAAACAAACCAAAAGATTGAGCGAGCTGAAGCTGTACTTAGGCACATGGGTTTATCTGATTCATTTGCAAAGTTAGTCGTCATACTCGGTCACGGGAGTCTTACTACCAATAATGCTTTTGGTTCTTCACTGGATTGTGGTGCCTGCGGGGGGCACGCTGGAGACATCAATGCGCGCTTTATTGCTGATCTTTTAAATGATGTGGCGATTAGAAAAGGCCTAGAGGCAAAAGATATTTTTATTCCAACTTCAACTCACTTCATTGCGGGATTGCATGAAACTGTGAGCGATCAGATTTATATTCTAGAGCCTGACAAAGTTAAACCTGAATTCCTTGATGAATTGAGTTCACTCGTAAAAGACCTAAGCGTAGCATCTTTAAAAACCTGCCAAGAGCGCTTTTTATCACGCCCAGTTGGAATTGATCCTAGTGCAGAGGCCCGTTCAAAAAACTGGTCAGAGGTGCGTCCTGAATGGGGTCTAGTTGGCAACGCTTCCTTTATAGTTGCACCTAGATCAAGAACTACGGATATAAATTTAGGTGGGCGTTCATTTTTACATGATTACGATTGGAAACTAGATAAAGCACAAGGCTATAAAACTCTCGAACTGATCATGACTGCTCCAATGATAGTAACGAACTGGATTAATCTTCAGTATTTTGCCTCTACCGTGGCACCTACTGTTTTTGGATCAGGTAATAAAATTCTTCATAACCTGGTTAATGAAGCGGGTGTTTATGAAGGTAATGGCGGTGATTTAAGAGTGGGACTTCCATTTCAGTCAGTCCATGATGGTAACAAATTTGTACACGATCCACTCAGGCTTAGTGTCTTTATAGAAGCACCACGAGAACAAATTGAATTAATCATTGCTAATCATGAAGTAGTAAGGCAGTTAGTAGATAATGAATGGCTTCATCTCATTCATATCGACCCAACAACTCTGAAAAGCCACAAACGTATGCATGGTGGTGAATATGTTTCAGTTTGAATAGAGTGAGCACCAATATGTTAATGAAAGCAATAGAATTACTTAAAAATGATGATCTCGTTGGAATGCCTACAGAAACAGTTTATGGTTTAGCAGGATCTATTTATTCGGAAATTGCGCTACAGAAAATTTTTAAAATTAAGGAGAGACCTTTTTTTGATCCGTTAATTATCCATGTATCGAATACTGAAGAGGCTAAAATACTTGTTAAAAACTGGCCCAAATCTGCTGATGTTTTAACCAATAAATTCTGGCCTGGCCCCCTCACACTAGTACTAGAAAAATCAAATTTGGTTAATGATCTTATTACTTCCGGTCTCCCGACTGTAGCAATCAGAATGCCTAATCATCCGATGGCTTTAGATCTAATTAAAAATTTTGGAAGTCCACTTGCAGCTCCGAGTGCCAATAAATTTAAAAAAACCAGTCCAACCACTTTCCAACATGTAAAAGATGAGTTTCTCGATGAAGTTTATGTTTTAGATGGAGGTAGTTGCAGTGTGGGACTAGAGTCCACTATTTTATTTCTTAATGAAAAAGAAGATTACCTAGAAATTGAAATCTTACGAAAAGGATTCATAAAATATTCGGAAATAGAAAAAATTCTTATCGAGAATGGTTTTAAATTAAAAAATGCCAAACTTGAAAATTCAATTATTGTCCCGGGCAATATGAAAAATCACTATATGCCCAAAAAGCCTCTGGTCATTTTAACTGAGGGTAACTCAAAAGAAGATATAAAAATTAAATTTAAAACTTCTTTTGAAATGAATCTATCAAATTCACCAGAGATCGCAGCAAGGCAGTTGTACTCTCACTTGAGACTTTCAAGTCAGGGCCAGGAAGATATCATTATTTTTAAAAAAATGAGTTGGCACACTGGTGAATTATGGGAAGTCATTTTCGACAGGTTGTCGAAAGCTGCAACTGAAATTTGTTAGTTTGGGAAACCATCAATCTTTCAACTAAGTTAGACATAAAATTTTCCTATATGGTTATTCAATTAGATCATCTGCTTGGTGTGAACGGTGACCTCACTTTAATTAATTCGTGAAATTATTTAACGCCACTAAAACGAGGCTGCTCTGATGAATTAGCATTTCCAATTCCTGCATGTGCACAAGCTACAGACTCCGTATCAAAAATTTTAACCTTACCATCTTGAGTAGCTTCAAAACTAAAAGGAACACTTTCACCATCCCAAGAAATTTTATCTTCCCATTCTTTTTTACTATTACCAGGAAGTTTTTGAATACTCCAATGCAAGTGACGATGCCCGGCCGCTCCAGTCATTCCCTCAATCCCAATGGGGTCCCCCTTGTGAACAAATACTCCATTTTTCACGAGAGGATGATCTAGATGAACATAGAAACTTATATATCCGTCGAAATGTAAAATTCGTATATGATTTCCCCAAGAGAGTCCACATGATGACGACTCTGATTTTGCCGGAGTACCTGAAGGTTCAAGACAAAGTTCTCCATCTTCACCCATAAAAACATAGACCACTCCGTCTGCAGCTGCACGAACAATGCTTGCTGGTTTATTATAGTCTGTAGCTAAGTCTAGAGCGTAAAAAGCATTTATTCCAGAATGACTTCCTGAGCCTGATGAATGTGTGCAAATAACTTCAGTCTCTGTATCAAATGGTAATGAGAAAACTTGGTTTGGTCTCTTTGGAATTGCTAAACAAGTAGCTCCTTTGTCTGAAAAAGTATTCATGCAAATAGTATTATTTGTGCAAGGTATTTCACATTGTGGATTCTCAACTGATGCAAGTGTTCTCTCTTTTATATTCTTAGAAATAACAGCACAACCAATGCGTTTCATCTCCCCCTTTAAAAAGTGCCTAGAACCAGGGTGACAAGCAATCGATTAGGATTGATGGCTTATTCTAGTCTTGCTATTTAAGTAGAGAACTTGCATCCATTTCAATGAAACGATGAACGGCCTCTAAAAATGTGTCGTTATCAAATGGCTTTCGAATGAATCCAGTAGCTTTGCTCGCAGGAACCTTTTCCAAAGCGGTAACAAAAACAACTGGAACGCTTTCGATAATGTCTGGGCGATTTTTTTCAAGCATCAATAAAAATTCTGGTCCAGTCATATCTTCCATTTGCATATCAAGAAGTATCAAGTCAGGCTGAGCTATTTTCTCTAAGAGGGAAAGAGCTGCTGCACCACTCAGGGAGATAAAAACATCGTAGCCTTCCATTTCAAGAATAGTTTGCATGAGCTCTAGAAGATCAGCGTCGTCATCAATAACAAGAACACTTTTTCCCTTGGTTGGAGTTTGCTCCTGAACTTCAATGATCTCTTGTACGGGCTTTTCCACTTTTCCCCTTTTCCCCTTTATAATGCGCACTCTAAACAACTGTAACGCTAGTCATGGCCCGTTGGAGCCCTTAATAGCTATGAATTAATAAACTTAACGCCAATACACTTTAAAAGTCGTATATTTAGATAATGGTTTTAAAATGCCGTTTGAGCCTTTGCTTTTCGCTATTGAATCCAGAATTCCCAAAACCCTCATTTTCCCGGGTCTGTATAGGAAGTCTTGGTCTTAGTGAACAATACCAAAAAAAGCCTCCGAAGAGGCTTTAAGAGCTTTGAATATAGATTGAAATACAAGCTTTGGATCGATGACTAGAGCTATGAGAACTGGAAGAATGGCACTTTAGTCCTGTTCCCATGACGATAAAATTCAAATTTCCATTTTCTTTAAAGTAAAAAACCTACTGGTATTGTAAATGAGGAAAAAAATCACTAGAACTCAAAAATGCGCTCTCCGTGAAACGCACCTATGATTTTTCCTGGCAAATCAGCACCTATGAAACAGCTATTCTTAGAAAGACTAGATATTTCCTGGATCAAAAAAGGTTGGTTTGGCGATTCTGGATCGATGACAACGCCGTGAAATTCATATCCATTTCGAAATTCACCAAACCCCCTTGGCAGAGAAAGGAACTCAGCTGGTTTTTTCGAAAATACTTCTATCAATCTTTGCGTATTTAGAGCGCCAGATCTCCAACGACTGAGAAGCACCCTTAGTGTTGTTTCGAGTCCAAGCGTTCCAAATGCCGCATCTTCTATAGATCCTATCTTTTTCAAATTCTCGTGAGGAGCATGATCAGTGGCAACAAAATCAATTGTTCCGTCAATAAGTGCCAGCCATAGTGCTTCTTGATCGGATTGTGATCGAATGGGCGGATTCATCTTAAACGCAAGATTTTCGAAATCAATTGTATCAGTATTAAAATATAAATGATGAGGACTGACTTCTGCCGTTACTCTTAGTCCTTCAAGTTTAGCAGCACGAACCAACTCTAGGGTCTTTGCACTTGAGATGTGAAGAATATGATATCTTGCGTTTGGATAAAGTCTCAAAATTTTGAGATCCCTATCAACCATTTGCCACTCAGGCTCTTCAGGGTAAGGTATTGCATTTAATTTTCTTTGAATAGGACCAGGGGCCATAGATCCGTTATGTCCGAGAAATTCAGCATGCTGAAGAATCGGAACATTCAATGTCTGTGATCTAGAAAATGCAACATGCATTGATTCATCATCCTGAACGCCGAGGCCGTCATTTGTAAAAGCAGATACTCCAGCTTTTACAAGAGCTTCATAATCAGTCGATTGGTTAGAATTGAGGTTCTTGGTAATAGCAGCTGACCATAAAACCTTTATTCCGAATTCTTCTTCATGCACCTTCACTTCGCTTTGACCTAGTTGTAAAACCTCAACGTTATCAATTGTGGGAATAGTGTTTGGCATACTTAAAATAGCTGAATATCCACCCTTGAGCGCAGCCAATAGGCCAGTTTCAGCCGTTTCTTTTTGTGACTGACCAGGTACTCGTAAATGGGTTTGAGCATCGACACCAGAGGGAAGTAAAACTTTGCCTTGCAGATCAATTGTTGTGCCGGCTTCTTTTATGTTGGGTTTCATTTGCAAAAGTCGACCATCTTTAATGAGAAGGTCAGTTAAAATGGGTTCATTATCAGAGGTCC
>JACMRM010000223.1 GCA_014376445.1 Bacteriovorax sp.
ACGTTTAACTGAAGCTGGAAAAGATGTAATCATTCTTCTAGACTCAATCACTCGTCTAGCTCGCGCGTACAACACAGTTGTTCCACCATCGGGAAAGATTCTTTCGGGTGGGGTTGACTCAAACGCTCTTCACAAGCCAAAAAGATTCTTCGGATCTGCTCGTAACATTGAAGGCGGCGGATCTCTTACAATTATCGCTACAGCTCTTATTGATACAGGTTCAAGAATGGATGAAGTTATCTTTGAAGAATTTAAAGGTACTGGTAATTCGGAAATCCAACTGGACAGAAAACTTCTCGAAAAGAGAATTTTTCCGGCCCTTGATATCAACAAGTCGTCTACTCGTAAGGAAGATCTACTTATGCAACCGTCTGATCTACAAAGATCATACTTGCTTCGTAAAGTTCTTCACGCAATGGCACCGATTGATGCAATGGAATTTATCCTTAGCCGTGTAACTAAAACTAAATCAAATTCTGAGTTCCTTGATTCAATGAACTCATAGGGAATATTAAGAAGAATATGAAAAAAGCATTTCTAAATAAATTGATTATCCTTGTTTCAAAGCAATACGCTTCGATTGGCGGCCAGGCCGTCATCGAAGGTGTGATGATGAGATCGCCCAATGCCTTCGTTGTAGCAGTAAGAAAGCCGGACGGAGAAATCCGTTTGAGACGTGACCAGTGGTACGGACTTTCAAACAAATTGGCCTTTCTTAAGAAACCATTCTTAAGAGGAATTCTGATCCTGGTTGAAACGATGGCCAATGGAATCGTATCGCTTAATTACTCCGCCAACATTGCAATGGATGAAGAGAATAAAAAAGAAGCGCTCAAAAAAGGCGAGACTTTAGAGAGCTATGAGAAAAACAAAAAATCTAAAGAGAAAGTAACACTCGAAACATTCCTTTCGATTGGAGCTTCTTTTGTTTTTGGTATCGGGCTTTTCGTTTTTGTCCCTCATGCACTGACTGCTGTTATTGAAAAATACAGTGGAGCTGCTTGGGATCTTCAAAGCTGGCAGTTCCATGCCATTGATGGAACGATCAAAGCTTTTATCTTTTTAACTTATATTTTCCTGATTAGCTTCATTCCTGATATTAAAAAAGTTTTCCAGTATCACGGAGCTGAACATAAATCGATTTCGACATTTGAAGCGGGAGAAGAGTTGACGATTGAAAATGCAAGAAGACACCCGACATTTCACCCACGTTGTGGAACAACTTTTATTTTCTTCTTAATGTTCGTTTCAATTATCTTATTCGCAATTATTTTTGCACTTATCCCGATTGGAATGCATTCACCGGTCGTTCTTAAACATATCTATGCAATGCTGTTTAAAGTTGTTTTAACATTTCCGATTGCAGGGATTTCTTACGAGCTTATTAAGTTCCTTGGAAAAAACCCCAACTCGGCAGTGGGAACAGTTTTGAGTTATCCTGGTAAAATGCTTCAAAAACTTACGACGAGAGAACCGAATGATGCTCAACTTGAAATCGCTCTCGCTTCAATCAAAGCAGTGCTTTTCCTTGAAGAGAAATACAATCTAAAAGATGCCAGCGAAAAGAAGATCACAGTTGATGAGATCGATTTCAAAGTGCTTTCCGATATCGAAAGCAGCAATTTTAAACTTAAAGACTTTTTAGAAGGCTAATATTCATGTCAATGTTCGATAAACTAGAGTCAGTTGTCGCTCGTTATGAGCAGCTAACCGAAAAACTTGCGGACCCAAGTATTTATGATCGTTTAAAGGAATTTAAAGAAGTTTCATCTGAACGCTCGAATATTGAAGAAGTAGTTATTGCCTACAGAGAATACAAAAAAATAAAAGACGATCTTGATGGATCAAAAGAAATTCTTAAAAACGAAAAGGATGAAGATCTTCGTGAGATGGCGAAGATGGAGCTTTCTGAGCTAGAGGCATTAATTCCTGCGATCGAAGACAGAATGAAAATTCTTCTTCTACCAAAAGATCCTCTAGATGATCGAAACGTTATTATGGAATTACGTGCAGGTGCCGGTGGAGATGAAGCTTCTATTTTCGTAGCTGACATGTTCCGTATGTACCAAAACTATTTCCGTCACCTTGGTTACAAAATCGAACTCGATTCGATGTCTGAATCTGATCAGGGTATAAAAGAGATTATCTACACTGTGACTGGAGATAAAGTTTACTCAAAACTAAAATGGGAAGCTGGTGTTCATAGAGTTCAGCGTGTTCCGAAAACAGAAACGATGGGGCGTGTTCACACTTCAACTATTACAATCGCAGTTATGCCAGAAGTTGATGAAGTTGAATTTGAGTTAAATCCAAATGAACTTCGTATCGACGTGTATAGATCTGGTGGAGCTGGTGGACAATCTGTTAACACCACTGACTCTGCTGTTCGAGTAACCCACTTACCAACAGGTATGTCAGTTGCTAACCAGGATCAAAAGTCACAGTTAAAAAACAAAGAAAAAGCATTAAAAATTCTTCGTTCAAGAATTTACGACAATATGGTTAAAGCGCAGAAAGATGAAATTGATTCTGAAAGACGCGGGCAGATTGGAGACGGAGATCGTTCGGAAAAAATCAGAACGTACAACTATCCACAAAACAGAATTAGTGACCATCGAATTGGACTTACTGTTCACAACCTTGATGGTGTAATGAACGGTGACTTAGGCGGGATTACGGAAGCACTAGTTGCTCATCATCAGGCCGAGTTAATGAAAGGCCAGGAAGATTAAAAGGGGACTAACGTGAGTATCGTAAGTCTAGATCAACACCTCAAACACTTTTACAATTCAGAGAAAAAGTCTCTTCTCAATAACTAT
>JACMRM010000224.1 GCA_014376445.1 Bacteriovorax sp.
AATAGTCCAGTATGATTTTTTCTGAAACAAAAGAAGCACTCGATCGAGAGCTTCTAATGTTAAATTATTTCTTAGCTTCTTTTTTTGCCTTATGTTCCTCCTGCTTTACTTTACAAGAAGAAATATCCTCTGGAGTGCGGTCGTTTCTTAAGCAGTCATGCAGCTAAAGCGTAAACCTTGGCCGATCATTTCCTTCTCCCTTATAATCTATTTCAATTAACTTTTCAAATTCTTCCGGCGGAATATATCCAAGACTCGAATGCAGTCTTTTTTTGTTATAAACTTCCTAAATGAAATACGGCAAATTCTCAACAACATCTAGATACGTTTCATAATTTCCCATGTAGATTTCATCGTACTTTAACGTCTTCATTAACGACTCAGTCCATGCATTATCATAGGGATTTCCCTTTCTAGAGCACGAAAGATGAAAGCCATTATCACTTAAAATATCTACATAATTGTTAGAAAGATATTGTACTCCACGGTCGCTATGGTGAATCACTCCTCTTGGTGGTGCTCGTCGTTTAATCGCCATATTGAGAGCATCCACTGCCAGTTGCCCATCAATTTTTTTAGAAATAGCATGGCCAATAATTTTCCGTGAATATAAATCTAAAATAACAGCGAGATAAATAAATCCATTTGTGATTCGAATATAAGTAATATCGGCGGTCCAAACTTGATTGATATTATCAATGGTCATGCCCTGGATAAGATTTGGATGGACCAGGTAATCGTGATTTGAATCTGTCGTCGCAATAAATTTTCTCTTATGTTTAAACTGAAGATCAAACTTTTTTATAATTCGACGAAGCTTCGTTTCCCCAATGACAATGCCTCTTCTCTTAAGATGATGGAGAAGCATTCGATATCCGGTCCTTGGAAATTCAACTCTTACAAGTTCAATTTGTCCTCTGATGTCGGCTTCGGTTTCTTCTTTTTCAGCGCGAGTGATTTTTGGATCGTAATTATAAGTTGAAACTGAAATCCCCATCATTTTGCACGCTGCTTTTTTTGAGCCGATTTTATCTCCATGGCGATTAATCCACTCAATTCGCTCTCGGGTGGTAAGGGACCCAATTTTCGGAGTTTTTTTAAAATATCAATTATCAATGCCTGCTCAGCAACTTTTTTTTGATAGGCTTCAATTTCGTCTTGTTGTCGAATAATTCTCTCTGCAAGTTCGTGAGTAGCACCGTGAGATTCAAGCTCAGAAAGCTTTACCCCCTTCTTTTGCTCGTCATAAAAAGTTCGCCACCGACAGATGGCCTGAATGTCAGTACCAAGCTCATTAGCGATCTGCTGAGCTGTCCTTGCCTCAGAGACATAGTCAGCAACAGCTTGTCGTTTTTCTTCTTCAGTGAATTTTTTTCGTGTTTTCTTGGCCATGATCAACTCCTAGTTTTTAGTATACCAAACTTGGAAAAGTTGACCGGACAAGATGAGTACTTAAGCCTTACGACTGCTTAGAAAACGACCGCACTCCACCTGAAAGGTATTCGTGTTTTAGACCTCACTCGCGTGATAGCTGGGCCAGTCTGCACAAAATTTTTAAGTGCTCATGGCGCACAAGTCTTGCGAA
>JACMRM010000225.1 GCA_014376445.1 Bacteriovorax sp.
TAGAGCATCTGACGATGCCGCAGGCCTTGCGATCGCTACTAACTTAGAAGCGCAAACAAAAGGTTTAAGACAGGCATCAAGAAACGCTAACGACGGTGTGTCTTTAGTACAAACCGCAGAAGGTGGATTAAATGAAACTTCAAACATTCTTACTCGTCTGCGTGAATTAACGATCCAAGCTGCTTCAGATACAGTTGGAGAAACAGAGAGAGGATTTCTTGATAAAGAATATCAACAGCTAAGTAAAGAAGTTGATCGTATTTCTGAATCAACAGTATTTAACGGTACTCAGTTATTAAATGGTAAAGGTAAAGGCTCAATGGACTTCCAAGTTGGTGCTTTCGCCGGTGAACAAAACAAGATTACATTTGACTCTGGTGAGTCAGATGCTTCAGCATCAAACATTGGTATCGCAAGCACTGGTATTGCAAATAAAGACGATGCACTAAGTTCAATCTCTTCAATTGATAAAGCAATTGAAAAAGTTTCAGGACAAAGAGCAACTTTAGGTTCGGTACAGTCAAGACTTCAATCAACGATCAAGAACCTTGAAGTTCAAACGATTAACCAGGACTCTGCAAGATCAATTATCCAGGACGTTGACGTAGCACAAGCTTCAGCAGCACTTGCTTCGACTTCAGTAGTGAAAAACGCAGCGGTATCTACTTTAGCTCAAGCTAACCAGATTCCAAACTCTGCACTTAGACTTCTGAACTAATTAGTTAGAGAAAAAATAAAATTATCAGGGGACTTCGGTCCTCTGATTTAAAAAAGATGAAAATCTTCTGTGAGAAAATCCCTACCTCTTTCCTTAACCGGAAAGAGGTTTATGGAGGAAAGCAGAAGTTGAAAATAGAGAACTGAGTATTATATGAAAGAACAAAAGACAGGAAAAGATTTTGATAGAATGATTGTTGAAGCTGTTCAAGGGAACTTCTCATTCTATGCCTGGCATTCTTTCGGTGGAGTGGTCGAAAAGTGTGAGCTAAAAGTAAAAGCTTACAGAAAAGACTACGGTGAAATCGAATTGGATGTAAAACCAGAGCACCATGAATCACTGGCCAAAGTCATTTCAGGAAACAGAGTTCTTAATATTTATGTTCCAGAACTGTCAGTATCTTTTACGGCTGAGTTGAAGAGTGTAAACACAGAGAAAAAAGTTAAAATCTATGTGCCGAAAGAATACTCTTTTTATGAACGCAGAAAACATGAGCGCCTTCAGCCTCTAAAGACTTGTTACATGAGCTTTGAAGTCAATAAACTGGTATTTAAAAAATCCATTTTTGACATCAGTCTTGGTGGAATTGCCATCATCCTTCCGAAAACGGATAAGATGATCATCGCACAAGGCAAAGAGTTTCCGGTTTTAGTTCTGGATGTTTACGGCAGAAAAATGAAAGTAAAAGCAGAGTGTATTAATTCTGTGAATATCGACCGTTTTAAGCTGGATAGCCTTCCTTACGGCGGTTACAAAATCGCCTTTAGATTCACAGCGATTTCTAAAGAAGATAAAGACTATCTTGTAGAATTTGTAACACATCAAATCCTTCTCCAGCAGATAAAAAAAGCCAATTAATTGACCGAAATAAATCTCCAGTGGAGATTTATAACTTCAATTGAAAAGAGAAAAATAAAAGTGGTGTATTAGAGTTGGGACAAAATGCAATTTACATAAGTCATAAAAAGTTTAATAATGACCTATGAAATTCGCTGCGATATCAGATGTTCATGTTAAAAGATCCGGAGACCCTGCAGAGGTTTTACTCCTGGCATTTTTGCGCAATCCCGACGTTCAATCAAGTGATGTCATTTTTCTTCTCGGTGATATTTTCGATTTAATGATCGGTCCTCACACACAATATTTTGTACGCTATCAAGACTATTTTGATGAGATCAAAAAACTCATTAAAAACGGCAAACAGATTTGTTATGTAGAAGGTAATCATGACTTCCATCTAAAAGATCTCTATAGAAAATTCTTTGAAGTAAATTCAGACCTGGATAAAAATCTTTTTTCTATGGCCCCCTACTTTGAATTTTTTGATGCTGATAAAAAACTGTATTTTGCCCACGGTGATGATATCGAACTGGGGAATCCAAGTTACCGTGCCTGGAAAGCTCTCGTGACATCGCATCCCCTGCGCTATTATGCGAATTATTTAATGCCGCATTTTTTAATTAAAGTTATCGGAGAGTATTCGGCCGAGAAATCCCGCAAGAGAAACAATAAACGTTACTCTACAGAAACAGATCTTACTCCAATAAAAAATAATTTCAGGTTTTCAACGGAGACTTTTTTCAAAAAGCACCCGAGGCAGATCATTGTCCTAGGCCATAGCCATGTGAAGGATCATTACATCTCAGTGAATGGTTTTGAATATGTAAATAATGGGTATGCTCAGCACTCGGAAACTTATATTTCAATCATTGATGGAAATATAAGTTTTAAATCAATTTTTTAAGCTTCAGGGTTCATCGCTTTAATAAAGCTTTCTCGATTTGCACCCATTGCCTGCTCAATAATAGAAACAGTTCTTGGCATATCATCAATCACTTTCGTTGTTTTAGAAACGTTGATGATCTGAGTAGCAAAACTTGCTATCTGCGGAAGATGGGTAATGGCTAAAACCTGTGAGTACTCAGCAACAGACTGAAGGGATTTGCCGATTGATAAAGCAGTTTCACCGCCGATTCCTGTATCGATCTCATCAAATAGAAATACAGAGATGGTATCGTTGCTTGACAGTATTTGTCTTACAGAAAGAAGAATTCTTGAAAGCTCTCCACCTGAAGCGATTTCTTTAACTTTAAAGAAGCCTTCGCCTGGGTTTGTTTCAGCAATAAAGTCGATTTTAGAAAAACCTTTGTTCCCTAAAGTTTCACCTTTGGTTACATTTATTTTCAAAGTAGCGCCGTTCATCTTTAGTTCGCGAACTTTGTTGGTAAGTTCTTTTGAAAGTGAGTCAGCGCGAACGATACGAATATTGTGAAGCTCGTCAGCAAAAGACTGACAACGAACTTCAAGGTCATGAATTTTTTTAGAAATCAAAGAAATTTTATCATCAACTTGAGAGAACGATTCAAGTTCAGTGCGGAATTCAGCGAATATTTTAATCATCTCTTCAGTTGAGCCGCCAAATTTTCTCTTCAGTCTTTGGTATGTGTCTAATCTGTCTAAAATCTCTTCGATGTTTTCATCTTCAGGTGTAGCGTTTAAATCTTTTGAAAGATCATAAGCAACATCTTCAAGAAGAGCTTTTACTTCATAAAGTTTAGCGGTGATTTCCTCAGAAACAATTCCAGAACTCTTGTCTGCCTTGTTTAAACATACTTTAAGCATGTCTAAAAGGTTTGTTTCATCGTCAGAAATGGCACTAGCTAAAGATCCCAGAATCGTCTGTCTTTTTTCAACATTTAAGATCAAATCTTTTTTCTTTAATAGTTCAACTTCATCTTCAACACTTGGAATAAGTTTTTCTAATTCCTCGAGCTGGAAGCGGATATAATCCTCTCTTTGTGCTCTCTGGTTTTTTTCCTGAAGAAGTTCATTAAAGTCTTTTTTGAAAACGCTTAGTTGTGTGTAAAGGGCCTGATAGTCGCGGATATCGTGAGAAAGTCCTGAGTAAGAATCTAAAAGCACCAACTGATAGTCTTCACTCAAGAGTTTTTGGTTTTCGAATTGCCCGACAAGATCAACAAATCTTTTTGCGAATGCAGTAAGAATTGAAGCTGAACATGCCTGGAAGTTTAAATATGATTTTGAGCTTTCGTTAACAAAAATAATTCTCTTCACAACAACTTCATCACCTTCGAATGGATGGCCAATGTCGTGAAAGTATTTTTTTATTGTGGCATCGTTCGATGAGAAGACAGCTTCAATCGAAGCGAACTCTGCATTTTTACGGATGAGTTTTTTATCTGCGCGACCACCAAAGATGATTTGTAGAGCATCAAGGATTAAAGATTTCCCCGATCCTGTTTCTCCAACAATCGCATTAAATTTGATATCAAATTTAATTTCCTGATTTTCAAAAGTTGCAAAGTTCTGCAAGTTTAATGATTTCAAATAAAGCGTTTCATTTGTTTTCATTTAATCTCCCTCGTACCGTGTGTGAATTTTTCTTTAAGCGTTCTGAAGTAGGTCCTTTCTGGATTCTTTATTAAGCGCGCGTGTATTGTTTTTCTTTTCGAAACCTTAATTGTATCCTGTGAAGTCACAACTAGCGACTGTTGTCCGTCCAGCGTGAGTTTCAGAAGTTCATCAGGTCTCGCAGCTTTCACAACAACACTTGTGTTGTCGGGAATAACGAGAGGTCTATGAGTTAAACTGTGAGCGCAGATCGGAGTCAGTGTTATGGCATTTACGCTTGGGTTGATTATCGGTCCGCCAGCAGCGAGCGAGTATGCAGTTGAGCCAATCGGTGAACTGATAATTAAACCGTCACCTGAAAGGTTATAAATATGTTCGCCTTCTGATTCAACAGAAAGAGTCAGCATTCTTGAAATTTGATTGTTGTTGATAACAAGATCGTTCAAAAAGCTTCCTTTAAAAGTAGTTTTTCCTTTTCTGAAAACTTCCACTTGATAAAGCGAAAGAGTCGTCAGTTTATAGTTTCCTTTTATAGTGTGCTCAAGCTGATCGAAGAACTCAACCTTGGAAAATTCAGTAATGAAGCCGAGATGACCCATGTTTACGCCGAAAATTGGCGGAGAGCTTTTTTTAGCGTTTCTTCCTACACCTATCAATGTTCCGTCGCCACCCATTGTGATGATCAGGTCAGTGCCGGTATGAAGCTCTTCTTCTTCAACGAAATTGATATTTTTAAGATCACCTTTGAAAATTTTTATCAATCGATCTTTTTCTTTGGATAGAAAAAAAATAATTTTTTTTCTTCTATGAAGCCATGACGCCAGGTTAGGCAGTATACTTTCGAATTCGGCAGTAACTTTAGGTTTCAGGACAATCATAATATTTTTAAGTTGGGCCACCAGTGCCTCCCGAAGATAAAAAAATATTCAATGCTTCATCAATATTTTCAAATGGTTTTGACAAGAGCATGCAGCCATACTGAGTGGCTTTCTCGATGACATGTGGAGAGCTGTATGCAGTGATGATGATAAAAAGTTTACTGATTTCAGACATTGTAAAACGTCCTTTCGCTTCTTCGATAACATCAAATCCCGAAATATCCTGAAGCATCAGATCGCATATGATACGGTCAAACTGCTGATTCAAAATCAGCCCGATTGCATCGCGGCCGCGACTTTCAACGGTTACCTCTACTCCGCGTTTTTCCAAAAGTTTCTTTAAAGACTTTTGAATAAGCGGTTCATCTTCAATGAGTAAAATTCTCTTCAAGCTGACTCCCTATACTAGACAGGTAATGTTATCGAGAAAGTTGCACCTAATAAAGGGGAATTGTTTTTAAATTCGATTTTACTGCCCAGTTGGTGAGCAAGGTTTTGACAGATTGACAGCCCGAGCCCCGTTCCTGAATCTTTAGTCGTAAAAAAAGGTTGAAAAATTGTCAGGACATTCTCATTTTTAACGCCTGGCCCGTCATCAATGATGGAAATTTCTACTTGATCTCCATTCTTGGCCAGTCGAATGACAATACTATTTTTTCGGAAGTCCCCACTTTGATTTTCTTTAATCGCCTGGGCCGCATTGATCGTCAGGTTAAAGATGATTTGCGTTAAGCAGGTTGGATTAGTCGTAATTTCCAGGTCACTTGCCGGATTCTGAGGATCAAAGCCGATACACTGAATGGATTTGGCAATTTCTCTGGTCTCACTTTTAGTCAAAGTCATGACTTCATCAATAAAACGATAAAGGTTTATTTTTTTAAATTCCTGCTGATCGTTGTAGAGATTTGAAAAATTTTTAATGATTGTCTGTGATCTGTTCGCGTTTTGAGAAATTTCATTAAGGATGCTTTCAGTTTCCGGATTCGTTGTCTCGCTCTCTAGAATAGAGCTGGTAAGATTAAGCCCGAACAGCGGGTTTGAAAGTTCATGCTGAAGAGTATTTAAAAGCTCACCAAGTAGCGAAACGCGCTGAGAGTGATAAAGTTCTGTCGAAATCTGATCTTTACTGAAGTTTGAAAGCTCCATTGTCACATGTTCTTCTGTTTCCAGAGGGAAAATCATCAGATTGGAATTTTCATAGGAAGTTACATCAATTTTATTGGTGAAGATGGAGATACCATTTTTTTTAATGGCGATTTTTTCCGGAAAATTCTCCAATGATTTTCTCAATACTTCTTTTTTTAAATCATTTTTTTCTTTATCCAGGATTTTTATTAGAAGCGGGTGAAGAAAGAGTGAAAGTCCCTGAAACTCTTCCTGCTCTTCGATGCTTGGGGGAAGAAAAGAGTTTCTTGAAACAAGATAAATGACGGAATAATTTTTTAAATCAATCTCGCGGGCCAGAAAATTACCGACAACGGATAAATCGTCTTTCATGCTCAATGATTGATTAAAGATTTTATTTTTACTTTTTTTAACAAGGTTAAAAAGTGTATTGAAGTTCTGAACAGCAATGAGTTTAGTCTCTTCATTTTCACCGTGAAGAGCAAGATAGTTCTGCCCGACTGGTTTTCCTATTTCATGGACTAAAACATGGCACGATTCAAATGATCTAAGTGGTGGCAGATTTAAAATCGCAGCAGGAAGCTCTTTAACTTCAGAAATTGAAAACAAAAGTTTTCTCAGCTCCTCCTTATGAAGATATTTTTGCTCAATTTCTTTTTGTTTATTTAATTTAAACGAAATTAAAATTTTTCTTTCGAAAATACTTTTAGAAAAGCGGATAGGCTTGGACTTATATTCAAAATTATTAAGTTCAAACTCCTTCGAGCTTAATAATTTTTTAACTTCTTTAATTCTGGTAAAATTTTGATCTTCCACTGAGTAAGGTTATCGACCAGCTCATATTCTAGCAAGTCACGAAGCATGATTGTGTCATTTTTTTCTTTTGCTTGAAGAAGCGCTTTCATAACAGAAAGAAGGTGGATCTCAAGCTTTTGAATCGACTCATCCTTGAAATTCATAACTTTTAAGTCAGTTCTTAGAACACGGTAAACGCGAGTTACCAGCTGGATATAAAGATCCATCAGCTCAATAACTTCTACGAATGATTCATTGGCCTCGTCTAGATTTCCTTCGTTGTACTGCGCAGTCAGTTTATGAATCTGTGTCGTGATATATTCAACGTAACCAAAGCACGAATCTATGGATTCAAATGCCAGGTCGAGCGAAGAGTTTGAAGGTTTATTATTCTGGTCTTTAATTAGTGTCATTATCCATCCTATTTATTGAGATCAGATCTTGTATTTGTTTTGTTGCTTCCGATTTTATATTCAGCAATCGTATTCTGGATCAGTTCATACATGACACTTGACAGGTGAGCATTTTCTTCAAAGCAGTAATATGAGCTTTCGGTAAGCTTAACAATGTTGTCTCCGAATAAATTTCCTTTTCTGACTTTAAAGTAATCGATGATCGGAGCAAGGTAAGGAGAAGTTTTTTGAACCATTTCCTGAAGCTGGTCGATTTCATCAATTTTTTTAGAGAATTCTTTAATTTTCGAAATACTTGGAGTTATAGATGAAATTTCCTCCAAAATGTAGCGTGAATATTTTTGCCCGAACTCTGAGAGCTCAAATAAATGCTGAAGGCCGGTTAAAGCATCAAGCAGATCACGGTGAGAGTTTGGAGTCAGTTTGGGAAATGGATAGTTGTCTTCAAAGTTATTGATAACGAATGACCATGTAATCTTATAAAAAGTTCTGAAAATGTCAGCTATATCGAGATGTCCGTCAATCAGGCTGTCTAAAGTGAACATTCCATTTTGAAAACGTGAACGGTAAAAATTCACCGAGCTCACATGGAATCCGGAGTTTGAATTTTTAATCCACTCGGCATCAACTTCATTTCCGCTCATCAGCTGCTTAATCACGTTGCTAACCAATTGGTAAGGAATATCGTGGTGGCATTGAGTATATGCACATAGGTCTGAAGGAAAACATGGAAAACATTTTGTTCTTGGAGCGAGATTATAAGCATTCACCTGATAAGGAGTCGTCTCATGAGGTCGTACATTCCCAAGAGAGATTGTCAGCGTAGGAGTGTTGTTGATTGCGGCCAGATGACCAACCATTGAATCATGTCCGACAAATAATTTTGCATTTCCCACAACCTGACAAAGCTCTTCTATAGAAGTTTTCCCTGTTACGTTGATAAGTCTTGCAGAAAAAGGTTTTAACAGCGGGTTCTCTGTGATGATTTGTGATTTTAAGATTTCATTTTTTGCACCAACGAGAGTGATCGTACACTTGTCGTTGTCTTTTAAAGTTTTATAAATAACTTCGACCCATTTTTCAGCTTTCCATGCCTTTCTGTCATTCGAAGCGAATGGATGAACTACAATCAGGTTTGCTCTTGGCATTGCTGTCTGAGCAGCTGAGGCAACTGGTTCAGAAGGTGCAATACCGATGATATTTTTAAATAATTCAACCAGAGAGAACGGATTTAAGGATCCACGCATAACTGTTGAGTAAAGCATCTGTGACCATTTATCATTGATCTGAACTTTGTTGTTAAAATCGTGAAATGATCCGATCTTATGGTGGGCCGGTATTATTGACGAAAGATATGAAGACGATTTTGAAAATGAAAGATTGATTAAGGCATCAATGTTTTCAGCTTTTAGTTCATTAACGAATGAACTGATACCGTTGAGGCTCTTTGAAAGTCCAGCAGTATGCTGGTCTTGAAAAATTGCCTGTGTATCAAGAATATAAACTTTATCAAAATATTTTTGCAGTAAAAAATTTAAAGGCTTTGCGAACTGAGATCTCGCAATTAAAACCATTCTATAATTCGGATGAGTCTTCCTGAAATTCTGAACAGCCTGAACAGTCTGCACCAGATCACCTAAACGTGTAAGTTGAAGAAGGGCTATTGTTGGATGCGCATTTTTCACTGCATTTGCTTCTTTATTGCTTGCTTTCATGAAAATCCTCCTCATTCAGCTCAGCTAAAAGAATGATTTTTAAATCTTCTAATGTAAGAGGGTTGCCTTCAGACAAAGTCTTTTTGATTCTGTCGAATTCTTTTGTGATATCTTCCTGAAATATATTCATAAGCCAGTCCTGGTTTACGGTTTTAAAAATTGAGACTTAAAGTACTAAGTGCTCTGCACTTTTGTGGTCTCTAGGTTTCTCATTATTATGTCTTCCATTTTGCTTGTACTGATTTGTGCATCAAGCTCTTTAAGGCATTGAAGTATCTTCTGCATATCTGATTTCAGTTCGTAAAGCAGCACTTCAACTTCTTTCGTGTTTTCTTCAAAGGTTTTTGCATTGATAGATTCAAGCTTGCTTTTAAATATCGAAACAGGGATCTGCACGAGTGATTCGCTGTCTACGTGTGCGATAAGTTTTCCAAGGTTCATAACAAAGTCTCTGGAGCTCTTGCGGTTTTCTACAGATTGTAGAAGCGAGCGTAGAGTACCTAAAATATCTTTCATAACGTTTGTCACTACCGACTTCTCAATATTTGTCCATTCAGTCGCTGTCTTTAAGTCAAGGTTCACTACATCGCGATAAATTGAAGCATCCGGATTCTCTTCAAACATTGAATTGATCAGCTGGCGTGACATCAATCTGTGAATTTCAATATCAGTATTGATAGCTCCAGCTATCGGACTGTAGCGAATTCCCATCTGGTCGAAAGAGGCCTGGTAGAGAGTCACACCATTCGAAAGGCGTGGCTTGATTGTTTTAATCTGAGTCATCGAATAAAAAATACAGCTCATGATGTCCGTAGCTGTAATTGCTGTTGGCCTAATGGCCTTTCCAGTCGTAAATTCACGAGAAGAAATAAT
The DNA here is from genome assembly GCA_014376445.1 of Bacteriovorax sp. Classification (GTDB taxonomy): domain Bacteria; phylum Bdellovibrionota; class Bacteriovoracia; order Bacteriovoracales; family Bacteriovoracaceae; genus Bacteriovorax. The sequence continues at coordinate 9,890 of JACMRM010000225.1, forward strand.
ATCAGTTAAAATCAAAGCGTCTTTTGTATAGCTTCCTTGCTTCAAGAAAGGAGCATGTCCTAAAGAAATTTCAAGCACTGGCGTATCTGTTAAATCTGCAATGTGTTTGATTGCAGTATCGGGTGTTACCAGTAGATCGATATTCATAAGAACAGAAGCAACTGCTTGAAGATCAGCTTCCACAACAACGATTTCACCATTGTGAACTTTATTGAACTCAGAAGCCATTCTTCGTTCATCATCATTCGGGGCGATCAAAAGAAAAGGTATCATTTCTGAATTCTTTTTAATTAAATGCACGAGTTCATGAAGTGTATTTTCAGAAATGTCTTTGGCCGGATCAGCTGTCTTCATTTGAATAGCAATAATTTTTGTCTGTCCTTCTGATCCATATTCACGTCTGACGGCATTGATGTTGCTGAAAGCAGTTTCATTGTATGACGGATTTGTATTTAATTTCTCACCGTCTTTTATTAGCGTTGTGCCAGTCATCTTGTGATAACAGTCAACGAAATGGATAGGAGCATATTTTACAATTGGAAGTACATCATTGAAGAGCAATTCCCAGTCGTTTTGAGTTATGATATTTCTTTTGTGACTATAGTGAACACCAATGACCTGTTTTGCAGAATCTTTTAAGTAAGAAGCAAGATATGCGCCGACGACATCATTCGAATAATTAATGACCTGGTCCCATTCCTGATTTTTAATCCCATTTACCTGCATGAAGAGCTGCTCGAAAGCAAATCCATCTGAAAAAAGCTTATTTGTTTTAAGTGTAATAATTTCTTTGCGGTCAATTTCAAAAAGGTTGGTAACGTTTTTAAGATTTTCCGAAGCTCTTGAGCTTTCTTTATACGTTAATAGAGAAACCTGATTGCCAGTTCCATTTGTAAGTGAGTTGATTAAGTGTGCCGTTGAAAAAACATCACCGAGTCTTCTTAAATTAATGATTAATATCTTTTTCATTACTTAGATTCTCCTGCAGCTTTTTCTCCGCTTCGTTTTGTCATTTCTACAAGGGCCATCGCCAAAAAATCCATTGAAGTGAATTCCTGCTTTTGCGGCAATTGATCATAGAATGCTTCTACAAAACTGCTGTGTGGTTCAAAGTTCTTTAAATAATTTTTTACTTCACGAACTTCAGTGAGTTTTGAAATGTCATCCATCTGAGTCGGCGCTTCGAATGTCAAAAAAGTTTTAAAATACATCTGATAAAGATTGAATGATGCCGGGTGAGCAATCATCGCAGGTTTTCTCAGAAGAAAATGAATTAAATCCAGGTCGCGGTAAAGTTCTTGAGCTGTAAATCCGGAGTAGACGAGTACATTTTTTTTATTAAGAAGATCCAGACTTAGGCAGTCATGGTGAACCTGGTGATTAGGTTCGATCACGATAATCTTGAAATTGCTTCCGTAAAGTTCAGTTAATTTCTCAATGGCAAAGTTAACATGATAACCAAAACCTAATCCAAGAATAAGAACTTCGTTTTTATTTTTTAAAGCATCAAGATTTGAATTGATTAAATTTTCAGCTTCTTTAAAAGGATTGTAGATCGAATGAAGATGTACTCCATTAACTACAGGAACTTTTTGTTCTGTTCTAGAAGTCTTAACTTCATATGATGAAATAATCGGTAAGTTGTTCATGGTACCCCTGTTCCTCGTCCTTAAGGTTCAAAAAGGTTAAAAAAAAATTGGAGCAAATCATATGCTCCGCAGACTCTATTACCTCACGTGCCTGGATTTTTGTCAATGAAAGACACCATTCCAGGCATTAGAGATTTATTTTTTTGAAGAGTTATTATAGCCCTTGAACATTTCTTTGTTTTTGAAAATGTGGGCGATTTCTTTTGTTGTTTCTTCTTTTTGTTGACTAAGTAGTTCAACAGTTTCTTTATCAAGTTCGATCATCTTGTCTGACCATGTACTAAGATCCTGAAACCATGCTTTTAAAATCAAAATATCTGCTTCTTTTAATTCAGCAGCATTAAGTTGATTGATTTGGTTTTCAATTTTCTGTTGAATAACACCAATAATATTAACCAGGCGCTCGCGGTTATCTGTTTCAGAAATAACTCCGTCTAAATTTTCAAGCGAAGCCAGGCTTGTAATTTTTTGAGAGCAGTGAAGGGCCAGGTCGAGCATCGATAAGTGTTGCTGGATATTTTCAAATAGGTCATTTAACATAATTCACTCCGGATCATAGTAGTATTTATTTTTTTGATTCTTCAGACGGTGCTGGTGCTGCGGCCTTAAGGCCTTTAATAGCTTCACTCCACCCTTCGTAAAGAGTGTTAAGAACATTTAAACATCCTTGAAGTGGTTCAGCGTCAATCTTGATGTTTGCTTGCGTACTTGCAAACAACATGTAGTCATAGAGTGAAGAAAGTTCTTTCGCAATGTCACCACCGACTTCAAAATCAAGGCTGTTATTTAATTCAATAACGATGTCTTGAAGTTTTCCGATGTATTCGCCTTTTTGAGCAATCTGCCTTGCTTCAATCGCCTCAATCGCTTTCTTGCAATTTTTTATAGCAGCCTGGTACAACATCAAAAGAATTTGTTCCTTGCTGGCAGTACTAACTGCAGTTTTTTTATAAGCGCCATAACCATAACTCATATATGCCTCCTAATTTCCATTATCCTAGTTGTTGAACTGGATCAGATGTCTGCCCTAATCCCTGAAGTCCTGCCCCCGAAGATCTGATCTTCGAGATAGTTCCTTCGAGCCTCGCAAACTTATCTTTTAAATTTTTTTCTTTTTCTTCAATATATTTTGTCTTTTGAGCAATTCTTCTATCGATCTGTTCGATGTTGCTCGCAAGAGTTTTCTTTCTACTTTGTAATAAACCATCCGGAGAACGAAGGGCCATGTTTACCATGCCACTTAAGTTATCCATAAAGCCTTCAGTCTTTACACCTTCAGGTGTGAATGTACCTGTCAGGACTTGTGCGACTGTAGTGTAGTCTTCAGCAATTTGTGACTGGAATTTTTTGTCATCGAATTCTAAAACACCTTCGCGACTGAAGCGCAGTCCGATATCGGCAGCACGCTTATAGCCTTTATCAGTCATAACATCTTTAAAAACTGCACTACGAATACGTCCTTCAAGAGACTGAAGCATAATATCACCACCGAGTGTGCGTGAAGTATCAGTTTTCTCATCCATCGTGTTCTGAGTTTTAATAAATCCTAAAACAGCATTGAGCTTGCTGACCAAGTCCTGAACTTTTGCACCTACAGCTGCAACGTCTTCAGAAACCTTAACTGAAAATTCTTCGCCCGGTTTTGCTTTTTTTAAATCAAGAGCGATACCCGGAATTAAATCATTGGCCTTATTTTCCGGAACTTCGATTTCAAATCCATCGATTTTAATTTTTGCATCGTGAGCTTCACGCTGGAATTCCAGCTGAAAATCATCATCACCATCGACAAAGTAAAAATAAGGAAAGTCGACAGCAGCTTCGTCACCTGTTTTATTTAAACTTAAAATCAATCTCCACGGCGCATCTGATCCGCTTCCGTCATTGATAACGTTGGCTGTAACTCCAAGAGCAGTATCTTTATTGATAAGCTTCGCAACAGAGCTCAGTGAAGCATTATCTGAATCAACATAAATATCTTTCGTATCACCATTGGGAAGTGTATACTGGATATATCCAACACCGATATAACTTTCATCTTTGTCGGCAAACCCGGTCGACATTGCTGAAGATTTTTGAGCAAGTGACATAACCTCTAGCTGATATGTTCCTGGTACAGCTCTGTTTTTATCTGCTGTCGCATGAACAATATCTTCGTTCGTATCAATTTTTAATTCGCGAAGTGATCTGGCGCTTGCGTTCAAAGTTAAATTTCCACGCACGTCTTCAACCAACTTAACAAGCTGATCAACGAGACCTTTCTTGTCCGTGATTTTTCCTTTTTGCTTTTCCATATTCTGAACAGGAATTTTTTCAGCAGCAACAATCTGTTGAACAATGTCCTTTGGAAGTCCAGTATTAATAGAGCCGAACGAAATACCCAAAAAATCCTCCTGATTTTGTGAGGTCGCTACTATGAATATTATCATGTTTGATAGGACCAATCAGAGGCAGGCAGGTTTTGCTTATGAGCTCAAGAAGAACAAAATTTAAAGGGATGCCTGAGTGAGGGGCTACAGTATTAATAACTGTGAATTTCGCTTTGTATGCCCTAAAATAAAAAGACCAGGATGGGGCCTGGTCTTAAAATCTAGGATAAATTTCCGAAGTTCAGTATGGGATGAACTTCTTACTCATTTAATCGGTTATTATGGATAATACTTTAGCAAATAGTTCAAACATCTTTAAATTAAAGTGGA
>JACMRM010000226.1 GCA_014376445.1 Bacteriovorax sp.
AATTCTTCACCTGAGTAAAAGATAAATTCAGTTTCGCCGGCGTATTATATCCAACCTGCAAATCATAGAGATTATCAGATAATAATTTTCCGTTTTTATAATCAACAGTGCGTGAAGCTTTAAAAAATACTCCCGGTGAAATCTCATAACTTTCATTTGCTCTCATGTACTGAATGCTCGAGTAATTATTCATTTTACCCTGAAGAATTTTTTCATCGCTCAATCTAATAGTCAAAGACGTCAACGTAAATTTCTCCCCTGCATACTCACCAACGAATTGTAAATTTGAAACCGCCTGCAGAGTATTTTCTTTATATTCATTTTGTAAAAAGGTTATCGCAAGTGGAGCATAGGTCTGAATGATACGCGTTTTTTTGTACTCGAAACTTTCCGAGAATGCTAAGTCGAGGGCAATAAATTCTTTCAAATCAAAATCAGATCTAATGATTTCTCCAACGAACGCACGAACGATCATTGAATTGCTCGCCTTGTAAGAGATCGCCTCACGATAAACAATCTCGTGGAGTACCAATGCCATTTTGTTAAAATCATCCAACTTGTTCCACAGATCTAAACTCACAGTATAGCGTTTTCTACCTGGAGGTCTTTCACTGTCCGATAGCTGAATAATAATCTGCTTCAACTTGCACCCTTTAGGAATCGCCACCATCCCGGCATCGTCGACGTCATTTAAGATAATTCCAGGTAAAAACGCTGCCTCTGATTCAAAAGTATCCAGATTGCCCAGGTATTTTTTTGCTCTCTCGGGTTGCAATGGAATTAATTTCTTATTCAATAGATGGGCCAGCTTTCCTTTATAGCTCTGCCCTTCAGGATTTTTTAGTACGTGACCGTTCAAGCGCGCTTCATAAATATCCAGAAGCTCCACGGAGTTTTTACAAACGACGACATCACCGCCGTTCCCAACCCTGTCTCCTCCTGCAAAAGTAGAAAAGCTCATGCTCACTGCAATTAAAGTAATAATTTTTTTAAACATCTTTTCCTCTTCCTGAAGACACCGGGTATAAATGAACGTTCATATGATAAATTTCCTTAGGGTCATCCTGCTCGACCAGATCTGAAAGCTGGTCCTGGAATTCGCGGATCAGCTCTTTCGCGCGCTTTAAATTTTTAGGATTTAACTTTAAGACAATAGAAGAAAAATCTCGCAGCTCAACAGAAGTTTCTTTCAACGCCTGTTCACTGAGTTCTAAGGTCTGAAGATGGTATTTTTTAATGGCCGAATGGGCCACGTCCTCACTCGTTTGATAGCGGATAAAAGTTCGTTCGTAGCGCTCTCCACTTTGCTCTATCATTTCCAGGCGTAGAAGCCGCGAAAGAATTTCCTCTACTCTCTTTGCAGACAACCCTAGTCTGGCTGAAATATTTTTTGTGTCGTGGTCTTCATCAGACAGTTCTAAAAAATTGAGCAAGGCCAGGTACTGCCAGCTGGAAAGTGCTTCGTACTGATCGAAGTTCAGGTCCTGATAAACCCTCTGTGATTTTTTTAATTTTTTATCATTTAAAAAATTTTCAACTTCCGCAGAAGAAAGATTGAGATTCTCCAGAATTTTTCTGGCCGTCGCTTTCGTCACTCTTCTTTTATTTTTCAGGATCTCAGTTAAGGCCCCGGAGCTGACTCCTAACTTTTTACTGAAGGCCCGTAGACTAAAAGCAGAATTATTCGCTTTTTTTGCAGAATAGCTCTGTACCAGCTCGCCGAGCAGTTTTTTATTTTGTGAGTCTGAAAGCAAATCATTCATAAGAAAAGTGTAAAGCACTGAAGCTAGGAGCACAATGCTCCGGGCGAAATATTTGCTCCTGGCCGCCGGAGCACAGGGGTGATATCTAATTATTAGATCTTCTTCTTCGATTCATTCTAATTGATAAAAATCCATTCGCTGGTTATGAACCATTCATTAACCAAATCAAGGACTCAAATATGAAATCTATTATCGCAGTCGTTGCTCTCGTTTTATCAACTCACGCCTTCGCTGAACAAGTTATTTGTCACGCAGAAAAAGCGATCCAACCTGGAATGGAAATGAAAGCAGACGCTGAAATTTCTTTCGACCTTAATCGAGACACTTCGACATTAACAAATATTCAAGGCCACAACTTCGTGCAAACTCCTTACGCTGAAGCAAACGAAGAAATCAACATCGAAAATTCTTATATGGGATTTTTTCAAGCAACATCTCTCGTTGCAACCCCTGACTACCGCCCGTTCGTTTATAAAGGCTGGACGCAGTTCAAAGGCTTCAATGCTGTTCACACAGCAAGAAGTGAAACTGGTATGTGGGGAGATTTCGTACTAAATCTTAAAGGCAGTTTGAAAAAAGATAATAAATTTGAAGCTCGTTATATTTTCCAAGCTGGTGAACATATGGGTGGAACAATTTTACTCAAATGTAGAACGCGTTAAACGCAAAGTTGTTCTTGACTGAAAATGGTCAAAAAACTAAAAAAACATCAACGTGGATCTTATTTTATCGTCGAACTTCCCCTTAATTAATTTTACCATCATCGGCAGAGCTGCCAGTAAAAAAAGCGAAAGTAAAATTCTTTCGCAAAAGAATTTCCAAGAGCAACGTAATTTTAGAAATTTCATTCCATAAATTGTTTTTTTATGCTTTTTACGTCGCCAATAACTTTTAATTGCCGATGTCTCAACTCATTTTTTTCTTGATTGAGAATTAGCATTTTTTTTTGATTCTCGAGCATTATATTTCTTAAAGTTATGACTTCTGCAATTTGGTGAGCGAATAATTTTAAAGCAAAACGTTGTTCGAATGATAGCTTCTTTGACTTTTTATCAATTACGCAAAGAGTCCCCAAAGGAAGTCCATTCCAAATGATTGGTGCACCCGCATAAAATCTTATTTGGGGATCACCTACCACTAAGGGATTGTTACAAAAACGCTCATCCTCTCTAGCATTTGGAATTTCAAAAATATCGTCTTGCAAAATAGCATGAGAGCAAAAGGACACATCTCTTTTTGTTTCACTTAAATCCAAACCGATCTTTGATTTAAACCATTGCCTATCCTCATCAATTAAACTGATAAGTGCTATACTGCAACCGCAGATCTTTGAAGCATCATTGGTTATAAAATCAAACTTAGCCTCAGCTTGTGTATCTAAAAGATTGCTTAGTTTTAAAGCTTCAATTCTCTTACCTTCATTTGGATGCATTAGAGCTATTTTTATGAAAACCTTCTGGTTGGGCTTGTGACGACATATTCCTATTCGTATAAAGTCTTTAAAAACTAAAGTATACATTATTGAAACTAGAAAATTCTTAAGAAATTAAAGAAGAATTGAAGACTTAAGGTAACCTGACATAAATGCTAAACAATCTTCAAGCTCATATCCCGATCAAAACCGTTTAACTTTTCGTTTCAAATTGCTATTAAATTTTTTTGGAGTCAATCCATTCAATGAACTATGTGGTCTGAAAGTAAAATAAATATTTGGAAAAGGCTTGTCCAGAATTTTTTTACCTTGGAGATTTAAAGCACAGTCAGTTGCTGCTAAGCAGGTTCACCGCGAACATACTATTAATTACATTTCGATTAATATTCTGTTCATACATCTTTAAATCTATTGTCGCTACTCGCTTTAGAGATTTTATAGGAAATAAATAAAGCGATTAAGATAATAATACCTAAATAACATAAAATAATTTTTGAACGAAGAGAATCTTTTTAAAAACTGTTTTTTCACTGACTCGAACGATTACCCCCAACCTAAGCTAGATACAAACTTATTATCAATATAGAAGTGTAGCCAGCCACTTGTTCGATATTTTTTCTAATATGAATAAAGCGAGATTAAGCAGATCTGTGGTAGAGGGAGTGCGTTATTTGTTAAACATCCCGATGATTGTTATTATCGGTCTGCTTTAAAGCTCAACACCGAGGTAATTATGAAAGATCTGCAAACTGCTTCATGGGACAACTCCAACATCTACAAAAATTTTAATGATCCGGAAATCGCCCGCGACATCGAAATGATTGAAGAGCGCACGAAAACTTTCGAATCTAAAAGTGCTCTTTACAATAAACTGGTCACGCAGCTGGAAAATAATATTACGGAAGATCTTTATAACGAAATGGAGCTCACTAAAGAACTTCACCGTCTTTATCTTGGTACTGATGTCGTATTTTACAAACTCGGCTCATATGCGATGATGGCGAATTCTGTGAACGCTCTGGACTACGAAGCAAAAGCGCTTTCAGATAAAGTCAGCATGCTTTCAAATAATTTCATGAAGGCCGTGAAGCCTATGCAGCTTTGTGTGCAAAGATCGCCGGTGGATTTCTTCAACGCTTTTGTCGATGACCCGAGAAC
>JACMRM010000227.1 GCA_014376445.1 Bacteriovorax sp.
AAATGCTTTTGTTAATTTAAAAAAGTTTTTCATAGCATTCATTCCTAATGGCCTAAGGTTCATTCTTTAGTCTTTTCGGACAGAATGCCTAAAAACTGTGATACTTAAGCCTATTTTAATGCCTGAACATTTTAATCATCCTCTTTTTGCCTGCTAGAGAGGAAAGAATCGGGAAGTTTAGAGGGAGATCCAAGGATTTTGAAGAGTTGAATGATGACCACTCAATAAGTTTAAGTGGTCATTAAATATGCTGAAGTGACGAAAATTTGTGGCAGTTTTTTAGCGCGTAAACAGGTAATAAACAACACCGAAGACAATCCGGTAAATCCCGAAAGGAGTCAGTGAAAGTCGCTTTAAAACGATCAGGAAGCCCTTTATTCCGACAATTGCAATCAGGAATGCAACTGTAAATCCTATAAGCAGAGCAAGCAAATCGTCACCAGAAAAAGTTGAATAAACTTTGAGCAATTCATAAATAGTAGCAGCACACATAACAGGAACAGAAATAAGGAATGAAAAATCCGCAGACGCCTGAACATCTATTTTTCTCATCATCGCTGTAAGCATTGTGGCCCCTGAACGTGAAACTCCCGGGATGAGTGCAACACACTGGCCGATACCAATGATAAAAGCATCCATATAACTGATGTCATCTACGCTATGAATTTCTGCTTTCGGTTTGAATTTTTCTATGATGATCATCAAAATACCGACAACTATCAATGAGAAGACGACTACGTGTGAATTATAAAGATGGGCCTTGATAAATTTTCTGGTGACAAATCCGATGGCCAATACAGGAAGAATCGCTACAGCGATATGAATCAGGTTCAGACGGTTCGTTTTTTTAACCGACATCAATCCTTTTAATTCTTTTATTTTTTTGAGGTTAAAAAATTCTTTAAAGCGGCTTCTATAAAGGAAAACGACAGCCAGAATAGCTCCCAGCTGGATGATAATGTTGAAAGAGTCGCTTTTTAAGTGATCGAGGTGGAGAAGTTCACTGGCAATAATAAGGTGGCCTGTACTCGATACGGGTATAAATTCTGTAAGACCTTCGACTATTCCCAAGACTGCAGCGATAATTAGTGCTTCCATATTTTCTCTCAATTCAAAGTGTTTTGAATCTTATTATGAAAGCATAATATAATTTTGACAAATTAATTAGTAGAACTTCCGCAAGTAACGACCGTCAAATCTTTGGTGGCATTAGAATTTTGAGCAACTGACGTAGGAAGACAATAAGCGTGAGTATTAATCTTCAGACCTTTATTAAAAAGTGCAAGAAGACCATTTTCATCATCCACAGTTGAATTTCCTTCAAGGAAGCGATAATTTTTAGTATCGCTTGAAGTCTGACCAGGTGTTTTTAATCTTGAGATTAAAATACCGTAAGTAACGACTCCTGAAGCACACATCTTTTTTTCGCATGCCAGGTTGGCAGCATAAGCAGGATCTCTGATATATCCGTTCGTATCAAAAAGTGTTGGACTCAATTTTTTTGCTTCCGAAGAAACGTAGCGGTTTGTATAAACACTCAAGTCAATATAGTCTGCCAGCTGGCATTTTAAATTTGCTGAATTGATCATACCTGTACAGCAAAGTCCCGGATCGTCTCCGGCCTTCATCTGTGTTCCTGCCGGCAGACAGCTGACAACTTCATCAGGCTTGAAAATCTGTTTCATTCCGTTAAAGTTTGATGCGTCCAGTGCAGAGTACATTCTTCCTTTAGTAACATCATAATATTCTGTCGGCGATTTTGTTGTTGGAAACAATGCTGTCGGTGCAGAATAGTTTGTTCCAGGTGAGGCCGGATTGTCCGGGTAGGCAAAAGTTCTGTCTGTCGGATGTGACTTACAAGACATACCTTCTTCATTTGTTCCGCCGAAGAAGGCCTCTGATTCAAGTGCAATTTGTGGAATCCCCATGAGCTCCATTTTTCCAAGGTAAGCGAAAATATCACGGGCCTTTGGAGTGTTTGGAGAAGTCTGTGCGATACCGCAGTTCGGATCATCTACATCATTAGTACATGTGTATCCACCAGTTCCCGGATACCAGTTCATACATCTGAACGTTGTAGCATTGAACGCCTGGAAATTTGTTGGAGTCCATTTATGATTATTGGTTCCTGTCGCAAAATTTCTTATCCAGTCGCCGGAGCAGCTGGTTTTTTCTGCATAAGCAGCAAATGTTTTAAATTGATTTGGAAGATTTGTTGCAAGCTCACATGATCCAGGCCCTGCCACAGCGGCCGTTGTTATACACTGATCTTTAACCGCTGTTCTTAAAGTCGGATAAGTCGTGCTGTCTGTATTAACTTCTTTATACATTGTTGCTGCACGCGAGTAGCGAAGCTGAGTTGTCATTTTGTAATCGATACCCGGAACTTTTGTTAAATCCAGTCCATTTGAATTATCTGCAGATGGAAGCGAAATAATCCCTCCAGTATTACGGCAGCAACGGTTATTTTTTGGATCGTAAAGATTACTTGTTTTGTCGATTGCCTGAGAGCAGACCAGTTCTTCCTGCCAGAATTTAACTTCATAAGCATTAAGAATGGCCGTAACCGTTGTATCAGCAGTGCTTAGTGATTTAATTTTATCAGATAATAATTTTGAAGGTGCACAATCTATATCTGTATAGCATGAAGCTCCAGGTGCGCGCATACATCTATTTTCAGTAAAAGAAGGTGTTGTTAATAATGCTGAATTATTTTTGTACAATCCAAAATTAATTCCTTTTGCATTGAAGATACTGTCGAATGCGGCAAGTGCATTTGTTGAAATGGCCTGTGAACCGGAGTCATATCTTAACATTGGAATAGTCGCTGCAATATTATTCAGATCTGCTGAAGCATTGGCAGTAGTATTATGATAATAGTTGAATGTTGAATCTTCTATTGAGCATGATGCCAGGTATTTTAGCGAGCCTGCTGGTGTGCTTTTTCTTAAGCTCATCCCCATGCCTAAAACTTTATCACCATTATACTCAGCTGCTGCCGGAGGAATCGCACTATTTTCTGAAACAAATGTTGCCTGATCAAGATCGCGGCCGGGAAGACATAGTGCCTGAACTTTATTTGCATTTAAATTTCTCAGCGTTTCAGCACGTGTAGTTTCAATAGCACTCCATGCATAAGGACGTCCTGGAATAAGAGCTGCCAGCCCAAAACTGTCGACAGTGTTATCGGTGCGCACTTTTCCGTAACGGACAATTCTGTTGTTAAATTTCGCAGCAGCAGCACCGTTTGTCGCAACAGTCTGACAGTATGTATTTGCCGAACATGCATGGAAGGCCGGAGTTTTAGTTTTGTTGAAGACAGTTGTTTCATTAACTGAAGCATAGCTTGGACTACAAAGGGCCCCGCGTCCGCGGTACACGCATCGTTTTTCTGAAGTAGAAATTCCAAGAATGCTTGTAAGCATTGTATTGTCTCTTGAACCCTCAGGAATTTCTTTAGCGTTGTCATCGAATTTTGGCCATGATGTCTGCAGTTCGCTCACTGGAGCACAAGCATAATCCCACCCAAGAGTAGACGCGCAGTCGTTGTCTGTTTTACAGACATGGAACTGCTGGCATTCAGCTCCATCAGAGGTATAGTCCAGCGTGTTCATGTTTGAACCCGTAGGATTTAATGATCCATCGTTGATTGTTACTTCATATGTTGATTCAAGAGTTAAATCACCAAACAGTCCGTTGACTGCAATAAACATTTTTGTTGTTTCAGCTTTAATTCTTCTGCTTGATCCAATCGAGAACCATCTCACACCATCGAAAGACCCGATGACTGATCCATAGTCAAAACCGTACCAGTCTTTCTGATATCCATTGGCAAAAAGAAAGTGCTGAGCGCGCATACGATTTAATCTTTGTGTCTGTCCTGATGATTCCGGATTGTGCGACCATGGAAGCATTGTCGCAGGAACCATACAGGCGCGTCCGAAATTTAAATCATCTGAACGGATTCCATTAGTCATTGTACGGTTAGTCTGGCCAAGCATTGGCACAGCACCGCCACCGAACTGAGTAAGAGGGAAGAGTTTGCTTAATTGAGAATAATAATCATTCCCGCACTGAATACAATTTGAGAAAGCTCCGCGGTCAACGTAAATATCGTAAGTCGATCCTTTTTTCACCGGGACTTCATAGGCCGGTTTTGCAGAATTATTTGTATAAGAGATACTTCCGTAAATTTCGTTGAAGCCGGTATACGTATCTGATGTATTCGCTAAATTGGTAATATCTGTTACGTTGCTCGGATTAAGAAGGTTATCACCTCTATAACTGAATGGTATTCCTTCCTGAGCTGCTGAACTTGATGTCACTGTGGATTGAGAGACACCATTTTTGTCAAAGTATCTTACTGGAACTGTTTTTGAACTCAAATAAATTTTTTGTGATACTGGAGGAACAACCGGATCAGGATCAGGAAAGACGCAGGCGTAATCGGTCACTACACCAGCTGTATTTTTAACAGGGTTCAAACTGCAATTAGTTTCGCTGCATGAACAGATTGTTTTAATTTCACTTTGAGCAGCAAGCTTTGATGACATAACATCATTGATTGTAAGATCAACAAAGTATGAGAGTTTTACTTTCTGATCTTTAAAAACTTTTAGAATTGTCGCTGGAAGAAACTGCACAGTGCTAGGAGCACCGATGTTCAACTGCCAGTCAGAGTCCTGCTTTTGAAGAATCCCGTCCACTTCAACTGTAATGGCCTTTGACGTATTGGCGTAATAAGGAAGCTTAAAAATATTTGAGTCCGGAAAGTGATCCGTTACACGTCCACGGCGGTGAAGAGCAGTTGTATCACCGCTGTTTTGTTGTCCCTGGATATAATATTTCTCACATTTCGCAAGTGATGAATTTACTTTTGTACAGCTCACATCAACTTTGTATCTGATGACAAGGTTATCTGAAACGGCAGCCGATGGTTTCACTTTTACTTTTATGGCCGTACCGGAAGCAAGGTCGTCATTGTGAGCACCTTCGATTCTAACTGATGTATCTTCATAAACATTGGAGTAAAGAGCTGAGTCATCTTTTAATGTATAATCGTAAACAACAACATCACCGTAAAGAATTTGCTCAACGCTGACCAGAGTCTGTGTATCGACACTGATGTTTGTGAATGTGTCTGCAAAACTTCTGTCATCTTTTCCCGCACTGTAAAAAGTGTTGAGAGTTGCAGAAGGATAGTTTTTTGTACAAAGCCCGTATTCACCTTCTGTTTTTGTCGTGCAGTTATAAAGATCTGTTAATTTTTTCAAGCGCAGTGCTGCTGCACTTTCCGGATTCGTCGGTGTCACCGGAGTTGTTGGAGTCACTACCGGAGCAGAACAAATAAAATAATATTGTGAGTACAGATAAATATTTGACGGGTTATTTAAAATATCCTGAAGGGCCTGTAAGTAATCAGTCGATGTTGTTACAACTCCGGGTTTTAAAGAAAGATCTTTCACACACTGGCCTAAACTGCAGCAGTCATAACCTTGTGCTTTACAGGTTGTGCTGTCGGTACAAGTTGCACCAACCGGTGTGGTACCTGAAGAAGTGACAGCAAGGTTGAACAATAATTGCTTCGTTGCAATTTGTGTAAGGGCCACACCGTTGATGTTGTAAAGCTCAAGAGCAAGACCTGTATATGAACTTGATGTACAAGTTGCCGATGGACATATTTCACTTAAATTATATTTGGGAGTGAAAGTCGGGTAGTAAGTAAAAAGCTGGTTGATAAGCCCGGTCTTCTGGCAAAAACTCTGGTTTGTTGTCGCATCTGACGGAGCAAGACTATAGTAATATTCCAGCGTCTGAGTGGTGAAGCTATAAACTGATCTTGGGATAGCAGCGAGAATAATAATTTTGTTAGCACTTGGAAAACGTGAAGTTAAGCACGCCACAGTTCCAGTCCCGGTGTTTCTGATATAGCTGTCGACATCTTTTCCGCGCAATTGCAGAAAGTCAGAAAAGTTCATATCTAAATTAATGATGGCCGTAGAAACAGTTACACCATTTTGTATGAAGTTATTTCCATCGGTAAAAGTTGGAAGTTTTGTATTTGTCGGATTGGTAGTTGTACTTGCACTTTTTACAGTTGAACGTTTTGCTGCAGGTGAGGCCACACATCCCTGAAGAAAAAGTGAAATAGAAATTACAAGAAATGTAATCTCTCCAAACTTTTTAAAATATCTTTTTAAATTCGTCATTCTTTTCGTAGTCCCATCAGACTGAAGTTCTTAAATCTATTCGGTTTTCAAATGCTTTTCTTTTGTTAATTTTAATTGCGTATAAGAAGACTCAGTTATAATTTTCATTGTCTGAATAAGATCAAAGGTTTGTGATACTTTTACTTGAAGTGCATGTGGATCTTTGTGCCCATTTTTGCGGGCAATGATAACGCTCAATAATTTCTCTTAAATTAAGACGATCGCAGAAACATGTTGAGATCACGATGGAAACTCTAATTCCGAGTAAAAAGCTCAAGAAAAGACCATTTAAGACCGATACTAAATAAAGCACATAAATCTGCTTCGAGGTCTTGAAATGAATAAATTAAAATTACTCTTGAAGATTACTTTTTTTATTACATCTACTGCTTTGATGGCAGAAGAAAAGTCTATTGATCAAAAGTTAGGTTCATTGAAGTTAGAAAAGATGCAGGCCGAGTCTATGATCGCAACGATGGTAAGAAGAGGTCACATGAATGATGATGAAGCCTCGCGAATAAAAAGAGAAATTGCCAGTGTAAAAGAGGAGGACGTTGAGGCCATTAAAGCAGAAGCGATCGATCATATAGATTCAAAAAATTCTTTCGCCACTAAATAAATTATTCCATTAATTCAAGCAATGTTAAAAGTGCTTTGTCTGAAAAGCGCTCTTTCAATCTGACTCTATCCCCTGGAAATTGAAAAAGATAAGCACCACTTTTATTTTTTGAAGCGTACCCGATGGCCACAGTGCCGACTGGTTTTTCTGCTGTCCCGCCGGTTGGCCCTGCAATTCCTGTAGTTGAAATAGCATAATCTGTTTTAAAAGCTTTTAATAATCCTTCGGCCATTTCTATTGCTGTTTCAATACTCACAGCTCCGAATTTTTTAAGCGTTTCACTTTTTACTCCCAGAACATTTTCTTTAATTGAGTTATCATAGCTAATCACACTTCCATAAAAAACTTCGCTCGATCCCGGGAGATCAGTAATCTTTGAAGAAGTAAGTCCACCGGTGCATGATTCAGCAAAGGCAAAGGTGACTTTTTTATCTTTGGCTTTTTGCAGAACCAGCTCGTTCACTGGAGAATTCCCCCATTGCCAGACATTGGCTGCTATAGGCGTGCTCATGATAATTTTTTTTATCTGTTCGTTTTTTTCTTCATGAATTTCACTGTTTCCCTGATAGCTTACGACAATATCAATACCGATCGTGTGTGGAAGCGAGCTTACTTTGCCGAAAGCTTCGAGCTGAGACCATAGGTTCGGACATAGTTCAAAAAATATTTTTTCTTCAGCAACACCTTGTGTTCTGATCACTGTCTGAAAATTTTCTTTGAGGCGTCCACTAAAATGTTTTTTGATCATCGGATAAAATTCTTCATCAACCATCGCCATAAATTCTCTGGGAACTCCCGGAGCGGCCATGATCAGTTTTTTATCGGAAGAATAGTGGCCAATTCCCGGTGCAAGTCCTTTGGGATTTTTAATTCCTATAAACCCCTCTGGAAAAAAATGATAGAAATTGCTCTCACGGTTCCATATTCTGCCGAAGCGTATGTAGTTTTCTGAGACAATTTCTGCTACGTCATCACGCTCGATTAATTTTTTTCCAAAAAAATTGGCCAGCGTGCTCTTCGTTTTGTCATCGACAGTAGGCCCGATTCCGCCGCTGGTAATGACAACATCACTTTCATCCATCGCGGCCTTTAGTGCATTATTAATCTCTTCAATATTGTCCCTGATGAACCTAAGCGAAGTGAGCTCCAGTCCTCTTTTAAAAAGAAATTTCGAAAGCCAAGAACCGTTTAAATCGGTCGTCCTTCCATTTAAAATTTCATCGCCAATGACAATCATAGAGACTGATAAAATATTTTCAGATGATGAGCTCATAATACCTCTTAAAAGAACGCTTATTGACTATGAATTTTGTCATAAATTAGTTAAACTTTACAACTAAGATTATAGAGACAACTGCATGACAAAAAAGATTCAATTCACCCTTGATTTCAATGAGGACGTAGAGACCTGGCTCGAGAGTCATCATCCGGAAATGCACGACTACCGTATTTTGAATCAGGCCCTCGATGCCCGCGGTGCCCAGCGTGGAAAAGTTCCACGCTACACTTACAATATTGAAATTCTAAAGAATGGAGAGCAGTTCGAAGCGGTCCGCGAATCCTTCACTCAGCTGGAAAAATTTAAAACTCCACCGATTATCATTGGAGGAGGGCCTGGCGGTCTTTTTTGCGCTCTACGTTTAGCAGACTATGGTGTGCCTTCCATTGTGATTGAAAGAGGCGACCGCGCTCATAATCGCATGCTCCACATTGCCAAACACTGGCGCTACGGAGAATTTAATACTGAAAATAATGTTTGTTATGGAGAAGGTGGAGCTGGGTTATTTTCCGATGGAAAGCTTATCACCCGGATAAAATCTCCGTTTGTTCAATATGTCATGAACCGATTTGTAGATTTCGGTGCGCCTAAAGAAACAGCGTATATTTCTAACCCTCATCTGGGTTCAAATAAGATCCGCATGCTCATCAATAAAATGACAGAATATCTGGTCTCGAAAGGCTGTATTGTTAAATACAATACCCGAGTTGATCGATTGCTCGTCGAAGGCAATAAAGTGATCGGGGTTGAATTGAATAATGGCGAAAAACTTTATTCACCTCACGTGGTTCTTGCTACAGGACACTCTGCCAGCGAAATGTATAATCATCTTCAGGATTTAAATGTTGAAATGAAGCAAAAAGATTTTGCAATCGGCGTTCGTATTGAACATCCACGCGATGTGATCGACTCAATTCAATATGGAAAATTTGCAGGGCAAGATCTGGGAGCTGCACGCTACAGACTCAGCTACGAAGATCCTTTTAGTAAAAAAGGAACATATAGTTTCTGTATGTGTCCCGGTGGATATGTTCTCTCAAGTGGTACGGAAAAAAATGGAATTGTTGTCAATGGAATGAGTAATTATGCCAGGAATTCCCGCTGGTCCAATGCCGCACTTGTTGTGAGTGTGCGTGCAGGAGTCGATTTCTCAAGCGAAAAACTCCTCGCAGGATTAGATTTCCAACACAAAATCGAACAACGTGCGTATAATGTTTCTATAGCTCGTGCTAGCGGTCGCGAACTTCCTGCGCAAACTCTGAAAGAGTTTATGGATCATTCACTGAATCCATCTGCAGTGGGAATTAAAACATCGACACCTTCTGGAATTGTAAAAACAGAAATGCGCGATATTTTACCGGACTTTGTAACGAAGCATTTAGAAAATGCTCTGGTAAAATTTGAAGAAAATCTTAAAGGTTTTATTTCTGATAAGGCCTTACTAATCGCTCCTGAAACTCGAACATCGGCCCCCGTGACGATTGTTCGTAACAAAGAGACGATGGAATCGACGAGCCACCAGGGTCTTTACCCATGTGGTGAAGGTGCCGGTCACGCTGGAGGAATTACTTCTGCAGCTGTTGACGGTGTAAAAATCGCGATGTCTCTTTTAAAAATTGAAAAAGGATTTGAACCATGAAAAAAACTTTAGGCCTCTGGCTTCTGACTTTATCTGTTTCAACAATGGCAGCTCTTCCAAATTATTCTGCTCCTGAAATTTTGGCCCGCGCTAATATCGGTGATGGATTCAATCTTCCCGCTATGAGCTTTATTAGCAACACATGTCCGGTCATTAATAACCGCGGTGATGTCTCTTTTAAACTGATGGGTTTCGGCGGAGATAACAATCAGGGCCTGTGGCTAAAGCGCGGAGCTGATGAAAACGGAAAAATTGTTTACATTGCACCAGAGATGAGACTTCTTACTGAACCGACCTTAAACGATAAAGGACAAGTGGCCTTCAATCAGTACGACGATGGGGTGACTGACGGAATTTTTATAATTGATGCCGACACAAATGAAGTTCAGCAGGTTTTAAAACCTGAAAATGATGATATCGCTTTTTATACATACCCTCAGGTTCTCACAAACGGAAAAGTTTATTTCAGAGCAACCAATCAAGAGAGTATTCGTTCTTATTATCAGTACGACGGCTCATTAAAACAAATTATTGCTGAAGGTGTTTCTGCCTACGGGCAAAAATCTTCTTACCTGTTTAAACCTTATTTAAACGACTCCGGTGCCATGACTTTCAAGAGACGCATCGGCGAGACGGGAGAGTGGGACGAAAGAAACCCCGATGAAATTCTTTTGTTAAAACCAAAAGAAAACTCCTATGAATCGATCGTGATTGCTAAAGATAGAGATGGAGACCCTGATTCTAAATTCTTGGGTTTCACAAATTCATCAAGCATTTCAAAAAGCGGATTAATTGCTTTTACTGCCATCCTTGAAGACAGCTCAAAAGCAATCATCATTGCGATGGATGGAAAATTAAAAAATCTTGCCATCGAAAAATCAGATAATATTTCTGAAATCGAATTGTTCGCTCCGAAAGTCAATGACCAGGGGCTGGTTGTTTTCAGGGCCAAAGATATGGAAGGCAAGCGCGGTATTTACATCACCAGCACAGAAGGAACAAAAAAACTTATTGGTGAAGGCGATGAGATCATGACAGATCTTGGCCTCGCTAAAATTTTATCAAACCCGAACTTTCCTGGTTTCGGTGGAGATGTAGACATGAACGATCACGGAGAGATTGTTTTTTACTGCCTGGTAATGGGCGCAAAAGATAATCAAGAGTGGGGATCGGCCGTTTTTAAAATTACGCCGCAAAAATAATTTATGCAGTATTCGACGAAAGAAAAAATCGATAAATCTTACGAAGTCATCGTGATCGGCTCAGGTCTTGCCGGAATGACTCTCGCTAATAAAATGGCCAAAGACGGCCGAAAAGTGCTACTTCTCGAAGCACACAACAAGCTGGGCGGCTTCGCTACCTGGTTCAAAAGAAAAGACGGCTCACATATTTTTGATGTCTCTCTTCACGGCTTTCCTGTCGGGATGATCAAGACCTGCAGAAAATACTGGAATAAGGATATCGCCGATCGTATTCACCAACTAAAATCTGTCCGATATATCAATCCACAGTTCGATGTCGAAACAGATTTCACTAAAGAAGATTTCATAAAAGTATTGATTACAAAATTCGGCGTGACTGAAGAAACTGTTTTAGGTTTTTTTAATGATCTTGCGACAATGAATTTCTACGATAATTCTAAAATGACGAATGGAGAGCTTTTCGAAAAGTATTTTCCAAATCGCTCAGACATAACAAGATTTTTGCTGGAGCCGATTGTTTACGCCAACGGATCTAATCTTGAAGATCCTGCTATCAGTTACGGGATTGTTTTTTCAAACTTTATGAATAAAGGTGTTTATATTTTTCAGGGTGGAACTGATTTAATGATCGGCCTCATGAAAGATGAACTGATTAAAAACGGTGTCGATATTCAGCTACAAGCGAAGGTCGATCGCATTTTAATCGCTGACAAAAAAGCAACAGGTATAGAAGTTAAAGGCCACAAGATCTTTTCCAAGGCCGTTGTTTCCAATTCAAATTTAAAGACGACTGTGAATAAAATGGTGGGCGTTGAACATTGGTCTCCTGACTATGTAAAAAAAGTGAACGACGTCCGTTTAAACACTTCTTCCTGCCAGGTTTACATGGGGTTAAAAGCAGGCGAGAGCATTCCTTTCATCGGTGATTTGATCTTCACTTCAGAAGATAATGATTTTTCAACTGATCTCATTTTATCGAGCAAAGTAGGAAGCCAGACTTTCTCTTTATACTATCCTGAAATGCGCCCACATCTTGAACCAAAATACGCGATCGTTTCATCATCCAATGCTCGTTACGAAGACTGGAAAAAACTTTCTGAAGAAGAATATGAAAAACAAAAAGAGTATCTAATCGAGCGTGCTCTAAGCGGATTAGAAAAAATCGTCCCAGATATCCGTACAAAAATTGATTTCATTGATGCCGCAACTCCATTAACAGTTGAGCGCTACACACTCCACGAAAAAGGTGCCTCTTTTGGAACAAAATTCGAAGGCCTCGATGTCTCAATGAATATGCACAAAGAACTGCCAGGCGTCTTCCACGCAGGCTCTGTGGGAATTATCATGTCGGGATGGTTGG
This sequence comes from Bacteriovorax sp., assembly GCA_014376445.1. Lineage (GTDB taxonomy): Bacteria > Bdellovibrionota > Bacteriovoracia > Bacteriovoracales > Bacteriovoracaceae > Bacteriovorax. The sequence continues at coordinate 12,309 of JACMRM010000227.1, forward strand.
GTGCTGCCAACTACGGAGTCATTCAAGCTCACGAAGTTGACAACTACCTCACGAAATTAGAAAAATTATCATCAGTAACATAAGAGTTACATCTCACGATTGATTAGTAACAATATAAAACTGTCGTCCAGTTTCCGCCGTAGTCTTTTGGAAGTTCAACTAAAAGAGCGCGAACCGTTCTTCCTCGAATTTCAAAATTATGTTCTCCTTCCCAGTTCACTCTGTGATCCCCTGTAAAAGCGTTTAGGTAATAAATATTGTTAATCATGTCGCCCGCAGGAATGACCTGACCTGGATAAACTCTCATGTAACCTTTTGTTTCCCAAACCTGATTAGGGTTCTGGCTTCTTGTGGCAATAAAAACTTCTTGATTACAGTTGTTCTGCAAATAAAGATGAACAATTTTTTCATCCTCATCAACTGATGGAGAATTGTAAGATTCGATTGTTCCTATTTCTGCATGGGCGATATTCATTGTTAAAACAGAAAAAAGAGCGATTAAAATTTTCATAGGCGGGCCTCCGATTTATTTTAGAGATGCCATTTAAATCTAGAAGCATAAAACACAAATGGAAACTTAAGATTTATTACAGTTGTCTAAGTAGCGCGTTAACGCAGCTCTTTTTTAAAGATAATCTTCGGTGCACCATCCGTTTCAGTGAATGTTCCGGTGATTTTAAAGCCTTGTTTGATATTGAGGGCCAGCATTTCAGGAAATTTATTTCTGCTTCTGGTTTCTACAAATTTATATTTATTTTCAATGCACCAATTGTGCTGACTGCGCATGAGCTTTTCGGATGAAGTTTTTTAAAAACATTATTGCCACTCATTGAATTATAAGGATTTATTACTGAAGAAATTTCTTTATGCTTTATTCCATTCCACAGAATATAATTAAGTGCATTTTTAATTTCTCTAGGAGTTGAAAGTTTCCTAAAGTGGTAACGGTGTTTAAAAACTTTTCCCTTCTAAATTTTAATTTTGTCAAAGCTTGCGCACGTGAATCAAATTAAAAAACCTCTAATGACACAGAGCGGACGCCTCAAAAACAACGATTCTCTTCTCAAACACCTATATTTCAGCTAAAATTCTGGCAGTTTTAAGAGGGAATTATCATGGATTTTACAAACCAAACTGTCATCGTTACAGGCGGAACAAGAGGCATCGGACGCGGAATCGTCGAGGCCTTCTTAAATAATGGTGCCATCGTCATCGCAACCTACGCAGGCAACGACCAGGCCGCGGCAAAAATGAAAGAAGAAAACGCAAAATTCACCGATAAACTTTTCGTAAAAAAATGTGATGTCCGCGATGAAAACGCAGTCATCGAATTTTATAAATTTGTTGAGGAAACTTTTCCAAGAGTAGAAGTATTGATCAACAATTCTGGCATCAGAAAAGATCAGGTCACAGCGATGATGACTCTCGCAGAATGGAACGATGTGATCAGCACTAACCTCACAGGAACTTTCCTGATGAGCAAGCACGCAGTTCTTCAGTTCATGAAAAATCGCTATGGCAGAATCGTGAACATTTCTTCGATCGGTGGAAGCCTGGGCCTTCCCGGCCAGGCAAACTACGCCGCTTCAAAAGCAGGACAGATCGCCATTTCAAAATCACTTTCAAAAGAAGTCGCTAAACGCGGAATTACAGTGAACAATATCTGTCCGGGATTTATAGATACAGAACTTCTCGCTGATCTTCCAGAAGAGCAGAGAAAAGAATATATGAAAGATGTTCCGATGAAGCGTTTCGGAAAAGTTGAAGAAGTAGCAAGTGCCGTTTTATTTCTTGCCAGTAAAGAAGCAAGCTACATTACTGGCGCAAGCTTAGAAATTTCCGGAGGACTTTAATGTATCCTGCGGTCACTGATCTCATTCCTCAACGCCCGCCATTTTTATTTGTTGATAAAATCGTCGATAGAAATGATAAATCCATCAAAACAACATTACTGGTAACCGGTGAGGAAGATTTTTTCAAAGGCCACTTTCCCGGCAATCCGATTATGCCCGGGGTTCTTTTGCAGGAAGCACTTTTTCAGACAGGCGCTGCTTTAATGGCAGGTTTTGAAGGCGGTGGACTCGGAGTCGTCACTCGAGTGCAAAATGCAAAATTTAAAAATATGGTTCGCCCCGGAGATCTTTTAGAAATGGAAGTTGTATTAACAGAATCTATTTCCAATGCTCACTATATGAAAGGAACGACAAAAGTAGCAGGTAAGACAGTTCTCATCATCGAATTTGCCGTAGCGAGTGTATGAAATGAGTTTTTTGAATTTAGAAGATAAAACATTTCTGATCACTGGCGTGGCCAACAAAAAATCAGTGGCCTATTTTTCAGCGAAAACACTGGAAGAAAATGGTGCCGATTTAATATTCACAGTCCAGAATGATGAAATAAAAGAAAAAGTCTTAAAACTTTTCCCAAATAAAAAAATCTACATCCTCGATGTAGAAAATACAAAAGAAATTGAATCGTTTGGAAAACAACTGGAAGACGATAAAATAAAACTTAATGGCTTCCTTCATTCAATCGCATTTGCGAATTACTCAGAAGGCATCAAACCTTTTCATGAAACAAAACTCCAGGATTTTCTGCAAGCTTCAAATATTTCGTGTTTTTCTTTGGTCTCACTTTCAAATGCTATTAAGAATGCTCTCGAAGCCGATGCTTCAGTTGTAACGATTTCTATTTCCAGCACAAAGGCAACTAACTACGGCTATATGGGACCAATCAAAGCTTCTCTAGATGCCACAGTTTTATTTCTCGCAAAATCTTTTTCATCAGATACAAAAGTTCGCTTTAATGCTGTCTGTGCAGGGCCGTTAAAAACTTCTGCTTCAGCAGGAATTCCAGGTTATATCGACAATTATCTTTACGCTGAACAACTGACAATGAGACACCAGGCCCTGGATACTCAGGAAGTCGCAAACTCTGTAGTCTTTTTATTAAGTCCAGCTTCGAGTGGAGTCAATGCCAGTGGAATGGTGGTGGATGCAGGAATGAGTTCAAATTATTTTGATGAGAGTGTCGTTCAGGCCTTCGCTAAACGAGACTAGGTTTTTCTCAAAATAAATATCATAAATAATAAATAAATCCCGATGGCCGCAAACATGAAAGTCAGCAAGTTTTCATTCTGATCACTTTGCGCCTGAAGATTTTCCTGAAAAAATTTCGCGACTATCTTCATTTCTGGAGCTATTGAAACTTCTTTAAATGATTTTAAATAAACATCCATTTCTTTCACACGTTTGTGAATGACGTCTAGATGACCGCCAAATTTCTGCAGGTCAGGGTTTGGTGCTGAAGCATAGCTCACAATCTGCCCCAGAACTTTCTGATCGTCACTTAAGCGGTTCTCATTTTCTTTATGAGAAAAAGAAATATACATAAAAGAGTCGAGGATACACTCACGGTAGAAGTCGTGTTTATCCAGAACAAATTTAATATTATTTTTTTCCAGAACATTGTATGCAGGAATTAAAGCATTCGTATTCACGCGCAGATCTTTTACTGCGAGTTCATAGGCGTCCATGAGTTTTTGCTTTTCCAGAAAATGATTTCTGATTTTAACGATTGAGCTTTTCAATTCGGGTGTATTTTTATTGATATCATTTAAAATATCCAGCAATTCTTTAATGCGGATATTTTCATCTTTTAATTCAGTGATGTCTGCGCCCTGATTCTGTCTTAAAAAGAGAGTCGTACTGTAAACCTGTAAATCAAGAGTCTGTAATGCTTCGAAATCGATTTTAAGTACACTTCGAGAAGGCCCTTTTATCTGTGTAAGGTTTTTATAAAAGAGCACGCCACTGATTAAAGTGATGAGCATGGTGGAAAGAATAAATATCTTGAGTTTCATTTTGTTGATGATGCCTGAAAAGCGCAGTTTTTACGATTACTATCGGATAGTTGAGTAAAAAACTTTAACCCCTCCATGAAGACCTAAATTCTTGGCACTTTTTTGGCCAAATGATTAACGATAAATGCAAGAAACTAAAACAATCAAGTAATCCATAGGGAACACCGAAGAGACCATATAGAATGTCACGTATCAGATGGGGTCCTAATGCACACCAAATTTAAAGTCTTATTTCTGACTACGTTATCGTTTATGACATTATCTTTCGCTTCAGCTCAGGATGATTTCACTTATCTCACTCAATTAAAAAGCATCACAGCTGCAAGCGCTGCTACGGGTGTTGATACGACTGTAGGCAGTGACGCCAGTTTATATCAGCAGATTGCAGATGAATTCAATTTAACTTATATAGGAATCGGGAAAAGAGAAGCAGAACGCATTCTTACAAACAATGCTCTTTCTATTACCGGGGGCCTCAATAGCATCGGCTTCTCGTATAAAAAACCATTCATCAATTTCGGTGTGGCCCTCGACAGAAACCTGGCGCCGGATCTCTTCGATGATAAACGCTGGATCGTTACTGACACATTCACTGTTGATATCGACGCTTCAAAAGTTTTTGGAAGCCTTCGCGACCAACAGGTCATAGATATGTCAGAACAAAACCTCGCTGCCTTCGCAGGAGTTGTTTTCAAAAGAAAATTCACATGGGTTCACTATGCCAATTCTTATAACGATGGATTGATGGGCCATTTTGAAAAATTGTTTATGCCATTTAATGCTCTTAGCATTTCAAATGTAGCGAAGCTTGATCCGAACGAAATGATTTTCAAAGAAGATTCAATTTCAGTTAAAGCAGGTGGAGTTGTCTCAGCTCCGATCTATACAGGGATTACCGGCATGGCCGGAGTACTTGCGAAGTTTGAAAGATTAACCCGTGTAGAGGTGGTTTCTCTTGGAAACTCACATTTACAGATTACTTCAGAAAAATCAAAAATTGCGACAGCAGGAGTGAGCTTAGCTTTGCAGGCCGACTTTTTAAAAATTCTGCGAATGACTTTGCTTTCATATGACTTCAGCTACTCACTTGATTCAAGTTACAAAGTTTATTTAAACATGCCTCAAAGTGATCTTGCAGGCATGGATGTTCAAAGTCCGGTTTCAATGGAAATTCAGCAGATTCTGAAAAATCGTGAAGGGGACCTGGATGTACTTGCTCCATATATCATCTCTGAAGAAAAGAAAATTTCACAAACCGTTTCTCATAAATACAATTTCCTGCTTTTAGGTGGCCAAAAAAATTCTAAAACTCAGCAGATTGAAATTACGACTAATGGAACTATAAAAACTTTCTTCCGTCACTATTATGAAAAAATGAAATACACGGAAAGTTTAGTCTCAAGACTTTTTGCCAGTTTGATTTTTGCTCTGACTAATTCTGACGTTTCAGCAGTTCATCTTGCAAGTGATACAAAAAAAGTAACGTTAGAGTATGACAGCTCAAGAAACCTTCTTGAAGCACGAGAGTACCTTGACGTCGGTGCACCAGCAGCTAACAACCAAAAACTTTCAATGACATTTGTTTCAGATTTTACAACTCAAAAAGAAACTGCAAAATATCGTGAGCGTGCTAAATTTATTTTAGAGCGCTTTTCAGGTGTTGATCCAATTGCTGTCAGCATGATTGATAACGGAGCGCTTAAAGCTCCTTACCATGTCCAGGGAAGTTACCAGGTTAACATTGATGGTATCCGCTATTTTAACCACCAAGAAATCGGAATTGTATTTGATTATCTTGATGGTCTTTGCAATGAGTACCCGAAAGAAAGTTTTTTTAACTTGAGAAATTTATTTGATAACTGTAGAAAGTCTCTGCAAAACGATTATGTAGATTATTTAAAAGATTTAACTCACGATAAGATATCAAGTGATGCTATTACAAGCTGTGAGAAAAAATCGCTCAAGTATTTTCTTTTCCCTTCAAAAAAACGTGCTTTCATCAAAAACTGTCTGGCACAAATCACTCAGCTGCCGGAATCGGAGTGGGTAAATGTTCCTCTCTGGCCTCTGAAAAATCTCTCGAGCAACATCGTGAACAACTCATATAGTAAAGTTCACTTTTATAATTTGTTTGGAGTTCAAAACGTTTTTTTCTTCGGATCGTTCGATGCAGTCACAGCAGAGGGTGCATCGTTCTCAACGAGCTTTCATGAAGGGGCGTTTAAAGGGCTGGGGGCCGTTGATAATTATATGCGCATAGAAAACCTGCGAGCGCCTTCCTCAGTTGTTGTTGATCAGTAAAATCCGAAGCATTGAATAAAGTATTAAAGTTCGGATTTTTGCAGCAATGGCTACCTTTGAAAAAGTTTATCGAGCCCTTCTTCAATAGAATATTTAGGCACAAACCCTAAATCATTCTCCAAATTCTCATGGCTATAATAATGTGACTTGCTCAACTGCAGGGCCACAAACCTCGTCATCGGCGGGTGAACATCAAATTTCCCAGCAATCTTCAGCATCACTTCAATAAGAAACCCAACGAAGTAAGCAACCCTAAACGGAATCTTCTGAGTCACAGGCGCCTCACCAGAGCGCTTTAAAAGCTCATTGGTAAAATCCCACAACTTGATCGGCCCTTGTCCTAAAAAATAAGCCTTGCCCGCAATCGCAGACTTAAAATTCAATTTCTCCAAGGCCATTACATGGGCGAGAGAAGCATTCTCCACATAAGTCACATCAACTAAATTCTCACCATCACCAATAATTTTTAATTTCCCGGCCCTCGCAGCTTCAACGACTCTCGGAACCAGATTCAAATCTCCCGGCCCAAAAATAAGATGCGGTCTCAAAGCAGTCGTCGATAAAACACCATTATTCGCCATTAAAACAATTTTTTCTGCAATCGCTTTTGACTCTGCATACATAGAAAAATATCTTTCAGGATAAGGCGTAGCTTCATTCACACCACAAAGACTTTGATCACCAAACGCGACACTTGGAGTACTTGTATAAACCAAACGGGAAATTTTTAATTTATGACAGGCCTTAATAATATTCTCAGTCCCAATAACATTAGTGCGATAAAAATCCTTATAGTGCCCCCACATCCCAACCTGCGAGGCCGTATGAATAACAGCATCCATACCGGTTAGAGCAGACTCTACATCATGATAATTTCCTAAATCTCCCTGACGTAGAATCACACCAAGAGCTTCAAGCTTTGGATAAAGACCTCTAGAAAAACTATAAACGTCATACAATCCAGTCGCAAGCAGATCGCGGACAATATATCCGCCTAAAAATCCGCCTGCACCTGTAACGAGTACTTTAGTTTTCATGACTTTCTATTTCTTCTTTAAGTTTAGTTCTATCAATTTTAATATTGTGTCTGACATCAACCGGAAAATGTTTGCTTAGAAATATTTTTTGAATCATTGCCGTGTGCGGAAATTTTTTCGCGAGTGATAAAAGCTCACTTTCAAAAATAGATCTCTCTTTTCCTGAAAGAAACTGCCCGTCTCTTCTTTCGATAACAATCGCAGGAGTCTGCTTCCCTAATTTTCCAAGTCCAATCAAAGCAGACCTTCTGACAGAAGGATGTTTGTTGAAAATCGCTTCAACAGAAATAGGAGTCATAAGCCCCGCAGAAGTTTCCACGCGATGACCTTTCCTTCCCAAAAACCAAAGCTGCCCTTCAGAATCTACAAATCCCATATCGCCCATGCGATGCCAGATCGTTTCACCATCATAAATTTTCGCTTCACGGGTAATCGAAGGCAAGTCTAGATACTCTTTCGTCACAGTCGGCCCGCTGACAATAATTTCTCCAATTTCATTTGGAGATAAAATCGTAGCGTCGGAAATTTTTTCAATCACATCATCTGAAATGCGAATAATCTTAACGGTCGTTCCCGGGGCAGGTGTACCTATACAAGTACCCTTACCGTTTTCCGTCGCCTGCGCAGTATTCTTTAAAATAAAATCACCACCAACATTGCTCACAGGAAGAGCTTCAGTCGCTCCATAAGGAGTATAAGTCGTCCCATTCGGCAAAAGAGATTTAAATTTTCTATGAATTAAAACAGAAACCGGCGCACCAAACATAACTACATATTTAATACTCGGTAGAGTTAAATTATTCTCAATGCAATAATCCGCAACACGCTCCCAAATCGCAGGAGACCCTGCAACGAAAGTAGGCTCAAGATCTTTAATATTTTGATAAAGCTTTTTCGGATCACAAGACCCGGGTTTGCTCGGATCCATATCAGGAATACAGCTCGTCATTCCCATCGCAATCGTAAATAAAGAAAAAAGCGGAAACCCCGGAAGGTCTACATCATGCATGGACAAATTATAAAGATCGCGCAGAATCGTCGTCTGTTGGTCAAAAATAGAATGGGAGTATACAACACCTTTAGGAGCGCCGGTTCCACCAGAGGTAAAAAGAATCGCGGCAGTATCATTCGCTTCAAAACTTACACTTTTAAATGTTTGAGTTTTTTCTTCTTTCATCTTTAAAATCTTAATCATCTTCCCCCAGGCGATAGTCCCATTAGTGACATTAAATTTTATCGATTTGAATGTACCTGGAAAAAAGAGGCGAGCGAGATGAACTTCTTTCTCTGCGATAAGTCCCACAGGTTTTGCTTCTTTTATGCATTTTAAAAGATTCGCACGCCCCATTCCCGGATCAATAAAAACAGGAACGACTCCAAGTTTGAAGAGTGCAAAAGTCATCGCAGAAAAATCCAGACTCGGGCGTAAAAACAAAAGAGTTTTATCTCCTTTTTTTAACCCCAGCTTTTCTAGACGTGTAGCAAATTTATTAGAGCGGATTTCCAGCTCTTTAAAAGAAAGTTTAGAGTAATCATATTGTTTTGTTTTTTTATTGAAGACAGGAAATACCACCGCTTTTTTATCAGGGAAGGTTTTCGCATTGGCAGTCAATCTTGCAGCAATATTCATAATAATTACGCTTTTAAAAATGTTTCAATTTCTGCAATAACTTCTTTCGTTTTATCTTCCACTAAGTAATGGCCGGCATCTGGAAACGTTTTAACTTTTGAATTCGGAAAAAACTCCAGCCATCTTTTTTGAAAATTCATCGTAAAACAAAAATCCTGCTCGCCCCATAAAAGCAGTGTAGGGACTTTTAAGTTTTTTAATTTATCTTCAATGTTTGATAGAGTTTTATAAGTCGGATGAGTTGTATCCATTGGAATATCGCGCACAAATTTCGCCGTCGCAATTCTTGATTTAAAATTATCGTAAGGAAGAATAAATCCCTGTTTTACCAGCGGAGATAATTTTTTCATCACGGCCATTTTTGTTGCAGGCCCAGCAAATCCATTAAATGTTCTGATAAACCATTCACCGATCGGGTTTCTAAGAATGTTAATCCTCATTGGGATTTCCATCGATCTAAATGCCGCCGTATTCATGATCACCATTTTTTTAATCAATTCAGGATGACGAGTGGCCACACCCATTCCAATTGCTCCACCCCAATCGTGAACGATTAGTGTGATATCTTTCAGACCAAGTTTTTTGATTAAAGAAACGGTATTTTTTATATGATTTTCAAGCGTGTACTCATAGTCCTGTGGTTTATCAGACAATCCACAGCCAATATGATCGGGAACAACTACACGATTTGTTTTACTGAAATGTTTCGCAAGATTTCTGTAAAAGAAAGACCACGTCGGATTCCCATGAAGCATGAGAATCACTTCACCAGCGCCTTCATCAATGTAGTGCAATTTATCTTTCCCTATATTGTTAAAATGTGGATTAAAAGGATATTCATTTTTTAATGCTTCTGGAACTATCACCACTTCACCCCTAACATAATTGAACTAAGTCCTGAGCCGATTCCTAAAAGAGCAATCTTGTCGCCCTTTTTAATCTCGCCCTTCTCACTGGCCATCATTAAAGTCACCGGAAGCGCAGAGGATCCCGTATTCCCTAAAAATGGATAAGTTTTAAAAGTTCTTGTTTTATTTAATTCTAAAGATTCTAAAGATAATTTTTCATGAGCAGTCCCTACCTGATGCGTGATCACAAAATCTACATCGCTATTAGTCCACCCAAGCTCCGCTCGCGCCTCATGCCAAGTCGATTGCCCCAATGCCACTCCATACTTCAACAATTCTTCCGAATCAGTTTCCATTACAAGCGAGTGAGTATTACCGTCACCACGACATAAGTGATTTGCGCTGGAATCCGTTTCCACAGCTCCACCTAAAACTTCAGGTGCTTCTGGCGAGAGACTTTTATGTGTAATCAAAATCGCAGTTGCCGCCGAACCAATCGTAAGGTTTGCAATATATTTTTTAATATTTTTTCTATCGATTGATGGATTCGTTAAAAGAACTTCAAGTGTACTCTCCAGGAGAGGTCCACCATTTTCACCTGAAACAATCAGTGCCGTTTTAATCTGTCCGCTCTCAATCATATTTCCCGCGACAACAATCGCGTTCACGACTCCAAGACATGCATTCGATAAATCAAAGATCATTGCTTTTCTAGAAAGCCCAAGGTTTGCATGTACAACAGAGGCCGTTGCTGGCTCTAAAAAATCACGGCAAACAGAAGCATGAATAAGCAGTTCAATATTTTCTTTTTTAATTTTAGATTTTGAAAGGCAGGCAAGTGCCGCTTTTGTCGATAGGTCACTCGGTTTTGTTCCCGGCTCCCACATTCTTCGCTCAGTAATTCCAGTCATGAGTTCCAAACGCCCTTCAGGAAGTTTCAACTTCTCATACAAAACACTAAGACGAGTTTCAATATCAGAAGATTTCACAACCGTATCCGGTAAATTATATCCAAAACTTTCAATCACAACATTATTAAATTTCATTTTAAATCACCTTGTAAAACATGAAGATTCGCCATTGAAATCCCTGACAGCATTGATCCCACAATTCCCAAAAATCCCTGATCAGTCCCGCAAATATAAAGTCCTTTAATCGGAGTCGTTCCGTTGCGGCTTTTATCAGTCGAGCCGTAAACCGTTCCGTCAAAATGCTGGGTATAACGCCTGATTGTTGTCGGAGTAAAAATATCTTTAAAATTCACTGTATATTCAGATATCAGCCCGCAGTTTTTTAAAATCGCCTGGGCATTCTGAAAAACTTTTTCTTTTTGTTCGCGATAAATTTCTTTATCTTCAGAAGACTTTAATTTACTCCATTGTTCAAAGTTTGCAATATTAGTTATGCGAAGAACTCCTTCGTCATAATCATCCTGATAAGAGTCATATTTAAAATTATTAGGAAAACAAACGACAGCACTCTCAGAATCAAAAAGCGTTTTTGGCCTCTGATAAAGATATTCTGGACGATTGTTATAAAAAATAATCGTGGCATCAATTCCAAGATCGCGCGGCTTCTTATCAGTGATAAGAATACTCTCACAAAATGAAAGGTTCCCCGTATGCGGTTTTTTTAATTTTTCAAATTCACTCACGACACCATAAGTTTCAGGAAGGCCCATCGAAGAGAGGATTTGATCACATTCGATAATTTCATTGTGATTAATTTCAACGCCAAATATTTTACCGTTATGACAAATAATCCGAGTGACTTCAGCACGATATTTAAGTTCGCCGCCATTATCCTGCAGACGCTTTAATAAAAGATCTAAAATAGTTCTTACTCCACCTTCCGGCCTTGAAAAGCCTTCCAGAAAAATACTCTTAAACATAATTACAAACTGGGAAAAATCCATATCATTTTCCCACGCACTTCCATAAATTAAAAGGGGACAGAAGATCATTTCAACCAGTGCTTTCTCTTTAATAAAATTCCCAACCACAACTTTCGCCATGACCATTTCATTATTCAAATTCACTTCATCAAAATTTCTAATGTGCTCTAGCAGACGGATAAATCCATCCACTTCATGAGGAAAATACCTGGAAATCTCTTCCGTCAAAACTCCAATCTCATTGGTAAATTTTAAAGTTCTTTCAGGAAACTGTATTAGAGAATAATTCTGCTCCGTCAACTTGAATTCTTCGTACGGAATACGAAGCTGCTTCATCAGTTTATTAAAAGGCTTACCGCGATCCGATGGTCTTACGAAATTTGTTAGCGCATGAAGACCGACATCAAACTTTCTTTTACCACGGGCATAATACGAATTAAGCCCACCACTGATTGTGTGTTTTTCTAAAATCAAAACTTTTTTATTATACATAGAAAGTCGAATGCCGGCAGCGAGGCCGGACATTCCTGCACCTATGATAATACAATCAACTTTCTGGTTGGACATGTATTACTGATTAAACTTTGGAGCAAGATACTCCACACACGATTGCATGCTCGCCAATCGAGGATAATCTTCCTGTGGTACTTCAATCTTATGGCGTTTTTTTAATTCCATAACGATGTCTAAGAAATCCATTGAATCAAGATCAAGCTGCTCTCTTAGAGAGACATCGTCTTTGATTCCTGTAACGTCGTCATCTAAAGCGATATCTGCGATAATGTCTAAAACTTTTGTACGTACTTCTGCATTTGTTACCATTTGGCCTCTCCTTATTAGAACTTTTTAATTATTAGAGTCGAATTAATTCCCAACATCCCGAATGAATTATTCAGAATAATTTTTACATCATGAGCGATTTTCTCTCCGTTAACCAGATTTGGAATCACGCAATCGGGATCAAGCTTTTCAATTTTCTTGCAAGGATGAACATACCCGTCAGTAAACGAAGGAAGATTTCCTGCCAGCTCAAGTGCTCCCGCAGCTCCCATCGCATGCCCTATAAATCCTTTCGTCGCATTAACAAAAGTGGTAGGGCAGTCGGCGAACAACAAGGCCACTGCTTGGCATTCCTGAATATCACCTTGATTCGTTCCAGTCGCATGCATGTTAACAATATCAACATCACCGGGTTCAATCCCTGCCTTCTTCATCGCATATTTCATACACTCAATTTGTCTTTCTGTATTAGGCAAAACGAAATCTGAAGCATCACTATTAGAGTGGTATCCAATAATCTCTCCGTAAATTTTCGCATTTCTTTTTTTAGCATCGGATAATCTTTCAAGAACGTAAACCGCTCCACCTTCAGAAACAACAATTCCATTCCTATCAACATCAAGCGGTCGAGTGGCCAGCGCTGGATCCTCATGATGCCCTAGAGCACCCTGCGCTTTAAATGCTGCAAAAATACCAAACGTTTCGGTCGACTCTGAAATCCCGCCAGCAAAGGCCAAGTCAACTTCATCTAAAAGTAATTGTTGAGCACCTTGAATAATACCCAAATTCCCGGCGGCACAAGCAGCTCCTATAGTATAGTGAGGCCCTGTAATCCCAAGATTAAGTGTTACTTCTCCAGCTGCATTATTTGCAACCGTTCTTGGATTGTGGTGGTGAGACCAGAATGATACATCTTTATTATGTGAATTATAAAGATCATGAATTTCATTTTCAGTTTCAACGTTCCCGTGCTCAGTGATTCCCAGATAAACACCGACACGTGCTTTATCAGTTGCATCCCAGTCAACACGAGAGTCAATCAACGCTTCTTTCGTGCAGAAAACAGAAATCGCACCGGCACGTGTTCCGCGCTTCCTCATTTTTTTCGACTGATGTTTTGTTTCGTCAAATTTACAAAGTCCCGCGGCGACTTTACCCATGTGACGAATTTCGGTGTGAACAATTCCCGATCTTCCATTGAGAAGACCTTCGCGCAGTTCACTCAGATTATTTCCTAATGGCGAAGTAAGTCCGATACCAGTTATCACAATTCTTTGATTATCATTTTTCATAAAAATGTCCTAAAAAATTATTAAAGAATTCCTTTAAAATTATTCTTAAATTTTTCTGTTAAATTTTCTTTTATATTCATAGTGAAGTCGGCGAGTGGTCCTGCGGTCGAAGCTATTATGTCCAGCGCTTTCGGCAGGCGTTTCACCATTGCTTCATATTGAGCATCATACTCCGAGCGCGATTTACTGTGGGCCATTGTGATAACAAAATTCATTACAGATTCAGCAATCTCACATGTCGTAAGAATCGACTGCATTCTTCTTTTTCGGCTCACATACTCCGAGCTCTCTGATCTCTCTAAAACTCTTTGGGCCATTCTTTTAAAATCGGCCACAACTTCTTCTTCGCGTTTTCTAAAAACTGAAGCGACAATAGAAAGTGAATCTTCTTTCGCCGAGTGCAGACGCGCACGAGCTTCACGGTTATCACGATCACCAGTCGTTTCTACTGCACCAAATGTCGTTAATGTTTTTAGAGAGAGTGAAACTGCACTCTGGGAAAGATTTAATGTCTGTTCAATTTCTTCTGAAGTTAGAGGTTTTTTTGCAAGGACTAATAAACCAAAAACACTTCCATCAATTCTTTTAAAGCCAATACGGCTAAAAAATATTTCGAAGCTTGGTAGTTCTTTTAAAATTTCAGGTTCAACAATCGCATCATTTTGATTCATACAAACTTCCTTATAAGCGCAGATCCTATTGATATTTTTAATTTATTACAAAAATATAATATATGAAATAATTGCGATTATTCGAATTTTTGGCAAGACATATTTAGTAAAAGAAATGTACGAGTGGTTGACTGACATGCGTCACGATTAGACAAAAAAAAGCACTCAACTGGTGAGTGCTTCATTAATTAAAAAATTTTAAAGAAATTAGCCGTCGTATTCTTCAACATCAGACACATCCTGAGAGTCACTTTCATCAATAATTACTGGAGGTGCACTGGATGTATTTCCCGCTGGCATCACACTGCTTTCAGAATCAGGAAAAGTCATCTCATCATCTTGAGCATGCGCGTAATTTGAATATGTATGAAATAGAACGAAAGATAATAATAAAAGTGATTTAGATTTCATGGGATTTGGCCTCCATTAGTGCTTGTTCCCAGTATAGCACTTACCTATTCCGGGTGATAGCAGAAAATAGTGCAATAAAATTGTGGCTCCCGGTGACAAATATGTTGATTTTCTAGGCGACATTCTTAAAAATCTTAGACTAAGATAGTAAGAGATTACATTAAACGAAAAGATAAGGACCATTATGGCCGGATTTAAAGACGAACTGGATGATATTGATGAAGAGCTGGATACAGAAGGCGATGAGGGCGGAGATGATGAATTCGCATTCGACGATGATGAAGAAGGCGGAGGCAAAGGTAAAAAGGGCAAAGCAGAAGGTTCTGGATTCAACCGTGACAGCTACTATGTTTACAAAGATAAACTAGTCCAGCTTTCAGGAACAATCAGACCGAAAGAGCGCTCGAAAGAAGGTAAAGTGATGACCCTTGATTTCAAGACTGACGAAAAAATTTATTCTGTTGTAATGGATGATATGGGTAAGAAGTTAACGGCTTCTTGTTTTCAGGAACTATTAGTTACAGGTCTTGTAAGTAAAGTTTCTGAGAAAGAATACACCATATCTATCAAGACATACATCTAGAGAAACCTAGAGAAATCCTACAAAAGATCTGGGGTCGTGGAAAT
>JACMRM010000228.1 GCA_014376445.1 Bacteriovorax sp.
ATTAACCAACTTGCAGGAAGACATGCGACGAAAGTAGCGGACCGTCCCGGGCAGACGCAGGTTCAGCAGTTGATTGTTATCGATAAAGATCTCGACCTTCTCGACACACCGGGTGTAATGCCTCCGAGTTTAGCGAAAGAAGAACACGGGCTATGGCTGTCAGCAATTAATGCCATCCCCGATGATATTGTCGGTGAAGAACTGCCTGCGATGTTCCTGGTGAACTTTTTTAGGGATCTCAACTCAAAAGAATTTAAAGAAAGGTACAAGCTTGAAAACTTCGATTTAACACCGGAAGAAATTGTGGCAAAAATCGCTATTCTTCGCGGCTGCTTGAAGCAAAAAGGCGCTCCTGATTTAGAGAGAGTTTATAAATTAATCCTGAGCGATTTTAGAAAAGGCGAATTCGGAAAAGTCTGTTTTGGTGTTCCTCCGAAAGACTAAACTTGGCATATTATTTGAACTTTTCTCTCTGAACCCCGGGACTTCTAAAGCTTAGCTTTGCGAGTATTCCCAATCTGCCCCAATGGATAAGATAAAATGCACCAAAACATGACAAAAATTAAAACTGCTTTATCTATACTCATCATTATCGTGATGGCCGTTTTGTGCCAGCTGATCATTATGGATGCCACTAAAAACCAGAACAACAAAATTGATTACGCTGAACTTAATCACATCCGTTACGGACTTTTGAGCATCGACAACTGGAAAACTAAAATACAGGAAATTGTGGCAGTTGAAATTGATAATCTTGATTTTACCAAAGAGCATGAAAAAGATTTAAAGAAAACGGTCGAACGCCAGCTGGTTGTCCTGATCGACAAGATCAATATGCAGATTAAAAAAAGTAATAAAGGATCTTTCAAAGGGGCCATCAAGCAGTCTTTCGTCGACGTATTTGTAAGCATCGATGATATTAAAAAAGGTGTGCCTGCTTACGCCGATGCCATGATTATGGAAATGAAAAAACCCCAGACTCAGGGAAAAGTAAAAGATCTATTAAAAGAAAAGTTAAATGATTATATCCATCAGACCTTCGATGCTCAGGATATGAGTCAGGTGAACCGCATTCTTTATAAAACGAATTCTACTGATATTGAAGATGCTCGAACTAAACTCGCAGCAGATATCGCTCACAGGTACAAAAGAATTTCTCAGGAAGCGATGGCACTTATCGGTCTTGCAATCATTTTATTTTTAATCCCAACTCTGAACAAAGAAAATCTCCCGGCCCCGCAATACTTTGCAATGGTTTCAGCACTCCTTATTTTACTTCTTTGCGGAGTTACAACTCCGATGATCGATATGGAGGCCAAAATTTCCCAGATGAAATTTGTTCTTCTCGAACATCCTGTGCAGTTTGAAAATCAGGTCCTCTACTTCCAGTCAAAAAGTGTTCTCGATGTTTTCTGGATTATGATTACTCATGAATCTATTCAGATGAAGCTGGTAGGAATTTTGATGGTCACTTTCAGTGTCGTCTTTCCAGTCTGTAAACTTATTTCGTCTGCAGTTTATTTTTATAATTATCGAAAGGCCCGTGAAAATAAATGGATTAAATTTTTCGTCCTTCACTCTGGAAAATGGTCGATGGCAGACGTTCTTGTCGTTGCGATTTTTATGGCCTATATCGGTTTTAACGGAATCATCAGCAGTCAGTTTGGAAAATTAGGTACGACCAGTAAAGAACTTGTTGTGCTCACAACCAACGGGACATCGCTGCAGCCGGGTTATTACGTCTTTTTAACCTACGCAATCCTCGCTTTATTTTTGTCAGCGTATCTGGCAAAAATCCCTAAAGAGGATTAACTAATCTTGTATAAAATAAAAGGCCCTAAAAGGTTCCAACCATTAAGGTCAATCGTTTTTTGATCCCAAGAACTTTACGAACTTTTTTTCAGAAGCTCTTGTACGCGATGGATGCCCTGAAGTTGTGTCGCAAGCTACTTTTTTTGGCAGTCGAGCTGCATAAAGTGGCAATAGTAGCGAGAGAGAGAATTAAAAGTGAATGAAGTTTCATGCTTTACCTTTGGTTCTTTTTGGCATGGCATTAAAATACATTATTTTAATTTATTTTTGATCAGGAATAATTCACTAACGGCATTTCTGATTTTGCCATTGCGCGAGCTCCTTAATTGAACTCATGTTTTTGGGCTCGAAAAAATCCTGGTTATCCTGAACGTTGTATCCGATCAGTCTTCCAACTTCATCGAACATTGCTTTCCAGCTGTCTTCAAGAACTGAGTGAGGGCAGATAAACCACTTAGCTCTACTAGGTCCGCCAGTGTCTGTTGTCCAGACAGCAGAGTCGAAATACTCATCTTTGTAAGTGTGAGTGACGTAATAAGCTTTACCACCGCAACCACAGTAGTACATGCATCCGAATTGTCCTTTAATGTAAAATCCATCGCGCTTTGGAATTCCAAAACCTTTTGAGTCGTAATCTTTTCTTGCAAACATACATACTGGCACGTTTGGATACTGCGCTTTCATTTCAGGAGTCATCAGTTTCGTATCCTGAATCACCGGCGCCTGTACAACCGGAAAGTCAGTTGCCATAAGAGCTGTATTAAATAAAAACATAGTTAAAATAAATAGCTTCTTCATGTTGATCTCCAGACATTAAAATATATGAAGATATAAATGCAAAGAAAGCACCAATCCAGACCTGCCTTTTCCAGCTGGTTACCCCTACATTCTCCAGCGAATCGTCTAAAAATTAGACACCCTGATTAAAAAGGTTCCAGCAGACTTTTTGTAACCATAGAGCGTTAACCAACCTACTTTGGTTTAAACGACATTGTTCATTAAGATAGTGCCGGCCACGAAATCATCATTGGATCTGGCGTAGTCGAATGGATGACTGCTTGTTGCGGTCTTATTCACGAAGAAGTTTCATCGAGCGATTTCAAAAAGATCGGTGACCTTATGGAAATTTTGTAGTTGTGGGTAAACTTGCTTTCAAATTAAAAATGTTCGAACCGTATTACGAAGGTCTTCAAGGAAATGAAATTCCTGTTGTGAAAAAAGAAGACGAGAAAATTCACGTGCAAGTTATCGTGGAAAAATTTGACGTTGTTGACAGGCCGTTTAAGCCGTCGACTGATTTATCTGTTAATGAGTGAAGTGAGGGTTATTGGGAAGATTGTGAAGAAAGAAAGTTTGGTTGAGTTTGAGAATGATAAATAGATGTCTTAAACACATGCACCTCTTAAAGATTTTTAATTATACGCTTCTTGTTTAGAATTAACATGGTTTTTTCGGCATTAGTTTTGCTTAGTCTAATGAGAGCCGGGAGTATTTATGAGTATCGATCAAACTAAACTGCACATCCCATTTAAAGAAAGAC
>JACMRM010000229.1 GCA_014376445.1 Bacteriovorax sp.
AAATCATGAGAGCAAGAAGTGAAAAGCGCTAGTACAAGAAATACGTTATATTTTGTTTTCATAACTATATCCCCTCACAGAATTTTGAATAATCTGTTAAATCATTTGTAGGTTCAGATGTAGTGTTCACAATAAAACTTCCTCATTATCTACCATATTCCAATCCGCATCTTTTTCTTAATATCATCTCATGTTTCTCAAGTAAGCACATAACCATCTCTCGCTCTTTCATTCTTTTATCACGCACACCTTTAACGTTCACAAGCCCATTGAGCCCAATGCAGTATTCTTCGTAAAACAAAGCACGGTCTACTTTTTTACTATTCACACGCATCTCATCGTCTATTTCCTCTGAAGTCTTAAACGACAAAGTCATTCTTTTCCTATTCTTGTTAATCCTGACTATGCTATTCACCAAACTTGCATGGGCCTCTTCTTCACAGTTCAGAATGGTCTTTTTACCGAGCATACAGTCGTTCTTAATTTCTCTCATCATTACTTCAGCAGCACCATTGTGTTGCGGTGTTCTTGGCAATGAACGAACATGAACTATTTTTTCTTTTTCAACA
The DNA here is from genome assembly GCA_014376445.1 of Bacteriovorax sp. Taxonomy (GTDB): domain Bacteria; phylum Bdellovibrionota; class Bacteriovoracia; order Bacteriovoracales; family Bacteriovoracaceae; genus Bacteriovorax. The sequence goes on from JACMRM010000229.1 coordinate 570, forward strand.
TATTTTCGTACTTCTTCATTACAATAGGCTGCTCCATTATCTGTCATCCAAACAAGCGGTAACCCTCTTGTTTTTTTCAGTAAGTCTAAAGTTTGCACTACTTCAAATCCATTGGCCGCTGATCCAGTAACGGCTCCAATAATTTTTTTACTTCCACGATCTTTTATTATCTGCGCCTCAACTGATCTTCTATTTTTTCTTCCAAGATGAGTTCCATCTTGACTCCAAATTGCGTTTACTGCTTTTACTTCAACTCGAACTTGATGCATTTTAATTTCTTGTAACTTTCTAGCTCGTCTGCGCTCTTTTATTTCTGTTACATACTTTCTTATTAACCGTAATTGCACTTTTCCTTTCAGTTCAATCGCAACTGCAGAACTACCAGGATAACCCTGACGTTTTAATTCACGGGCCACTAAGATCATTGCACGCACATGATCTTGAGAAGTATAACGAGGTCTTCCTGACCTCAAATCACAATCCATTCTCGTTTTAGCTTTCCAAGATCTCAGTGTTCTTTTTGTTACCTGCAATCTCTTTGCGAGGTCGTCCAGCTTTATTCTTCGTCCTCTCTCCAGTAGAAGAAGTCCGATCTTTCGCTTGAACTCGTTGTTGTATCTTCTTTGCAACTTTCTTCTCCTTCCGTGGAGTTTTCTCTTTCGGACTTACTGTCCGACACTCCGGCATCTCTCGCAATATCGCAATCAAGCGATCCTGCATTTCTATTGTTCTCTCCAGCTCTGCTATCTTCTTCTGCAAAACTTTCAAATCGTATTCTGGTTTCTCTTTCATATCCTTCGTCCTTATCGTTGGTTGTTTCAGAAGTCCCACCAACATTCCACTCGAAGCTTGTTGAGACATCTGCCACAATCTGACTGGCAGTATGTTCAAAGCTTTCGCTGCTTCTCTCTTCGTTAATCTTCCCACCCAATATTCTAGCATTATCGTCCCATTCGTAAATGCTATCTTCTTCTGATCCTCGCTCGCTTGATGCCAAAGTATCTTGATAGGCATCGCTGGACTCGTCATCATTTGAAGTTTTCTTTTCGAATGTTTGCTCTCTTTCCTCTTTTTTATTTCCATTATAATGTCCTTCTAAATTTTTTAAATTAAAATCTTCTCCAAGTTTACTAACCAGTCCCTCTTTTGATTGGAAAATCAAGTGCCCATTTTCTCCATGCAAAGACACACTTTTTCCATCAATTTGCCCGACTAAAAAAACCGGTGAACGAGGCTTTTCATCTAGAGCTAATCTTAAGGCGTTCTCGGCAATCGTTTCTTCTAAAACTTTTCGGATCTCACTCTCAACACCAAAGAAACGATCTGCCGGTGTCATTCCATTAATGCCTTGATGAGGTCTAAAATGATTATAATGATCAATGTAATGTTTTAATCTTTCACGTGCCTCAGATAATTCTTGGGGCCGAGCTCTGGCCCAAAATTCTTGGCCTATCGTCTCCCAAAGCCTTTCACATTTTCCCACCGTCTGCGGATGATGACTTCTGGCAACCACATGCTTAATTCCTTCTTTATCCAGCAAATGTTGGAATTCGCTTTTTCCTCTCCAACTAAAATACTGACGGCCTTGATCGGTTAAAATTTCTTCTGGTTTTCCAAATTTTTGAATACCATCCATTACACAGTTCATAACAAACTCGCCCGTCTGTCTTAACTGCAAACTCCAAGCGACAATATATCTACTGTTGTCGTCTAAAAAAACTGTTAGATAAACTCTTTGACTATGTCTTGCTAGCACATAACTGGTAATGTCCGTTTGCCAAAGCTGCATTGGACGAGCTCTCTCAAAACTTCTAATTTTATCCGAAGATCTTCTACGCTTTTTGATAACTTGTATTAATGGAATATTTTCTTCAACAAGGGTTTTTCGAATCGCACCAGTTGAAACTTTTAATCCTTCAAAACGATGAAGAAAATCTTTAACTTTACGAAGTCCAAACATTGGATTTTCTAATTTAGTTTTGATAATTTCTTTTTGAAGGGTTTCTGAAATTCGTTTGTGATGTCGTTCTTTATATTTTCTAAATGTATCTTGAAAAATACTTCCCTCTAAACCTTTCGGACCATATTTTTCATATAAAGAATTCCACCTTCCGAGAGTAACTTCAGCCACACCCCAAATCTTTGAAAAATCTTTTTGGGAAAGACCACTTTTTCTGTAAGCTTCAACTGCTTGTCGGCGAAGATCCTCATTATAAGGGCCACCTCGCTTTATGCTTTGTTTGGCAACTTTCTCTGGATATTCATACTTTTTCTTCCAAACTGAAAGTGTGTGAAAAACAATATCATGCTTTGGTGCAAATTTTTGAGCCGTTAATCCTGACTTTAAAAACTCTTCAACAATCTTTCTTTTTTCTTGATCGCTGAACATTCTTTTAGGCTTTCTTGGCTTAATTTCATTAAAATTATCTGACATAATTACTCCTTTTTAGTTATTTAAAAAGGATTGAAGTATTGATAGCTTGACCTATAAAGAGGAAAGTTTAATGTTAAACACTACAAAGTATTCAATGGCACAAATCTTATTTTTAAGAGCATCAGGAACCATGCAGTTTTCAGCAAAAGAACTTGAGGAAAACAGAAAAATCAATAGCGATCCCGTTAAAACTTTCAGCATACGTGCAACCTCTTGATAAGTTTTGGCTGAATCGATTCTAAGGGAAAATTATAAATTCACTGGATTATTTATTTAACGAGTAGAAATGCTGACTGATGTACCTGATTTTAATGCAGTGTAAATTTTGTATCAAGAAAAAGGCTAGAAAAAATGTGCCTTGTTTTGTTGGAAATATGTTTAAAATTCAAGTCCGCGCTTTTTAGTGTAATCAGAGACTGCTCTATAAAGATCATGATTTTGAGGTACATATTTTTTGGTTAATTCTATTATCGATTTTTCATTCTCCCAGCAGATTGAAAAAACAATTTTCTTATTAGTGTTATCTTTAGAAGAAAAAGTATAAATGGCTTCATGCAAATAATTAATATATTTTTGCTTTAAATCTATTTTTAAATCACTCCAACTAAAAATCGTCACTTTAGTATTAATGCTAAACTTGACCCCGTTTTCTGAAAAATATATCAAATATGTTTTTTTTCTAAGATAAAAAATTAAAGTAAAAAAACCAAAAAGAACAAGTATAAACAATGTACAATGAGCAACTGTAGCTCTTGAATACAGCAAAAGACATGCGTATAAGATAGCCAAGCTTAACGAAATTATAATTATCCATCTTTTATTATTTTCTTTAATTAATTCCACTCAATATCCTTTTTAATTATTTCAATGATTATACCATGATTTAAATTCATCCTATTTTTCAATCTTTTTGAATATTTATCTACTAAGCAAAATCACTTGTTTCCGCTCACGTCGAATTGTCATGATATCTCTCTTATGAAAGACTGCTTAAAATTTTAAGGGGTTTTTGCCCACCATCCATACTATCTCCAATGAGGAAACGATGAGAGCCGCTATATACGCCAGAGTT
>JACMRM010000230.1 GCA_014376445.1 Bacteriovorax sp.
GTGTCAGAAAATAGTAATGAATTGTTAGAAAAAACATCTATTAAAAAATCCAAACGCACCATAGTATTTATCCATAGAGACAAACGGATACACGTTGATAGTCGACGTTCTAAAAATGATTTTGAAAGCGTCGATTTTTTTACCTGCTTTTTACCCATTCACTTCTCCTTCTTATACAGCTCCCCACAATTCTTTTTAACTCCGCCCCATGGTCTGCTGGCATCTCTCACCATGAGGATTTCAATATCGCGGTCCCTGAGCAGCCCAGTCCTTGCAGAATCAGCTCTTTTTTAAAGCCGATATCTTTTACGGTCAGATTTTTTTCGCCCTTCAGAATACCGCTGGAGATCTTTACGATTCTTCTCGCAAAATGGGCCAGAATAATCTGATTGTAAGCTCGCAGAAAATTACCTCTGACTTTTATTAACCTTTAACAGGCTGAGCGAAAATCACGGTGATCATTTTTGTTTTTTTCAATATAAGCTAGGTGTGATGGAGAAATCTGGGTCTATATCTATTAATCTTTCAATGGTTCCCGATAAAACTTTAAACTGTAACACCAGCTTGGTTGACGGAGAATCCTTAACAAAAATTTCAGAAATTTCAGAACCAATGAAATGGGGCTGACGGCATCGATACTGACACAAAAGATTGAGCTGATACTCTTCTGCAAGTTTTTTATCATTAAGCTTCTACAATGGCCTTAATAGTCAAAAGTTGTTCAGGTGTCATTGGGAGTAATCTCCGACTCTTTAGATTAATTCGATCAGCAAATGTTATCGAATTAATCAATAAATTATAATTTGTTTTTATACAAACCTAAGCTAGGATTTTTGACAAGAATTATAATCTCAAAACAATATCCTTAGGAGGAACTATGTTTAAGAATTTACTACTAGCTACTGTTCTACTGTCTTCTGTGTCTGTCTATGCAAAAACTGAAGCTGTTGCAATTGATCCAGCTGCTTCGAAAATCGTTTTCATCGGTAAAAAAGTTACAGGTGAGCACACTGGCGAAGTTAAACTTCAAGATGGAACACTTAACTTCGACGGCGCTGCTTTTAAAGGCGGAGAATTCACTGTTGATATGACAACAATTACAAACAACGATCTTACAGATAAAGAATACAACAAAAAATTTACTGACCACATGAACTCTGACGAATTCTTTGCAACATCTGCCAACAAAACAGCAAAGTTCGTTACCACTAAGGTTAAGAAAGTTAAGGGCGACACTTACGCTGTTACTGGAAACCTTACAATCAAAGGGAAAACAAACCCGGTAACTTTTAACGCTGACGTAACTAAAGCTGGTGCAACTGCTGTATTAAAAATTGATAGAACTAAATATGACATTAAGTACGGATCTGGAAAATTTTTCCAAGGTTTAGGTGACAAAATGATCAATGATGAGTTTCAATTGACTGTAACACTAGTAACTAAAAAGTAATACGGAGAGGCCATGAGTGATATCGCAAAACTAATCAGAACAATTCCCAATTATCCTAAAGAAGGAATTATGTTTCGCGATATCACTACTCTCCTAAAAGATCCGAAAGGATTTCAGACTACAATCAATATGCTGGTTGAAAAGTACAAGAACTCACCAATCGATTACATTGCAGGAATTGAAGCGCGCGGATTTATTTTAGGTGCAGCTTTGGCTTACGCTTTAAATAAAGGATTTATTCCCGTTAGAAAAAAAGGCAAGCTTCCCGGAAAAACAGTGACTCAAAATTATGACCTGGAATACGGATCAGACACAATTGAAATTCATCACGATGCTCTTGAGCCCGGCGCGAATATTTTATTGATTGATGATTTAATTGCGACAGGCGGAACGGCCATTGGCGCGATTACATTAATTGAAAAAGTCGGTGGGAAAATTGTTGAAACAGCTTTCGTTGTAGATCTGCCGGAACTTGGCGGTGCTAAAAAGATCCAGGCAATGGGGCACAATGTATTCTGTCTTTGTTCTTTTTCAGGGCACTAGAAATAAAAAGGCACAGCCTAAACTGTGCCTTTCATCCTGATTAATTGTTAGACATGAGTTTCACAGGAGCTAAGCATGGATAAAGATAAAAAAAATGGCACCGGACACGTCCAAGTGGCTTTTTCTTGATAACCAACTCTGCTTCAAATTGTATTCAGCTAGCAAGGCGCTCACGAGTGCCTACAATCCTCTTTTAAAGTCACTTGATTTAACTTATCCCCAGTATCTTGCGATGATGGTGTTGTGGGAAAAAGATGATATCTCTGTCAGTGGAATCGGAGAAAGATTGAATCTGGATTCAGGAACACTCTCACCTCTTTTAAAAAAACTTGAAGCAAAAAATATTTTGGTTCGCAAGCATTCAGAAATGGATGAGCGAATGGTGACAATAAAGCTTACCCAGAAAGGTCATGACTTAAAAAAGAAAGTTTTAAAAGTGCCGACACAAATGATCTGCAAAATTGATATGAATGAAAAAGAAATTGTTGATTTAAGCAAAAAGCTCGATGTGCTTTTAGCAAATCTTATCTAAAGTTCTGCTAACTAAAGCCAATTGATCTTTTTCAGGTATTTCTTTACGTAAGAAGCAGCAAGTGCTGGTTCATGATGAGGAAGCTTGGAAGGTTTATCGATAGTGACACGATTATTTTTCTGGGCCAGGCTTTCCTGCAAACGCTCCATGCCGTCTTCACCTACAACTAAATCATCAATCCCCGTTATGAGATGAATATCCTGATTCACCATTTGAATGTTGTACTTCTCTTCTTTGATCCATGGAAAAACATTATCCGGTTTTAGTTCAGGCGAGACCAGCTGCTCTCTCACATTTAAAGTTGATTTATAAAAAGGGGTATCAAAAAGATGAACGACATCTTTCGGGGCCATGCCGAGACCAACTGCGATCGCGCGTTTTTCATACAGTTCAAATTCCGGAAGCATCAGTGCCTTGAGCGCCAGCATAGCGCCCAACGAATGCCCTCCCAGTGCCAGTTTAAGCGTCGCCGGTAGTGTGAAGTGTTCATGCAAGCGAAACTCTTCCTTGAATGCGTTTATGAGACCGTTAAAGGCCTGAAGAAAAAGTTCGTGAGCATGCTCTTTAAAATAATTGAAGTCGTAAACTTCAGAGTAGTTTCCCTGATAGTGGCCGGGAAGATCAAAAAGTGCTACTGAAGCGCCGACTTCAGCAAGACGTATCGCCCATGTAATGATGGAGCTTTTATCGGCCGTGTATCCGTGAGTGAGAATAACAAAAACTGGTTTCACTTCATCGTTTAAATCAGGAAGGAAGTACATGATGTTGGTTTTCTGATCTTGATAGTCGAGAGTGTTTTTTTGAATCTTCATATGACAGTTATAACAAAAAGGGAGACCAGATGTCTCCCTTTGTTGAATCAAATTATTTTTTGTATACAACCGGCCATTCGGTAACTTCACCGTCGCAGTTCTCTTTTACTCTAGCTTCAATTAATACGAATCTTGTTTCGTATGCGTTGTAGATATAAGTTGCAGATGATCCACAGTCTCCCATTCCACGGCCTTTCTGAAATGTTCCAAGCGTGTTATTTGAAGGATCAAATCCTGAGCCCATCAGATCGTTAGTCGCTACGATAGATCCGTCTGTAAGAACTTCAGCTATAGATACAGTTTTAGTTTCATATGAGTTTACAATATAAGCTTTTTCAAGAGAGTTATAAGCGTACATTTCGCATCCAAGAATATAAAGAGTTGAGCCTTCCGCCGCGTACTCAGTTCCTGGAAGTTTGAATGCTACTTTTTGAAGATATTCACCGTCAGCTGTTTTATACTCTGGACACATTTTTGTGTGCAGGTCTAAAACCGCTTGAGGGATAACCAGTGCCGGCGCAGGCGTTTCAACGGCCATAACTGAGAAAGCAGAGATTATAAGTGCCATGGCTAAGAATGATTTCATTTTCATTGGGAAACTCCAGATTTATTTAGTTATGTGATAAGAGTTTTAACACACTTGGGAATTAATTTAATGGAATCTGAAAACTTTACATTGAGGTCCCTTGGCCCAATTTTTACCAATATTTGAACAAAATAGTTTGACGGAATCGCTCAGTTCTATTACTTTTTAGACTCCAAAATTTGTCGTGCCCGGGTAGCTCAGTCGGTAGAGCAAGGGACTGAAAATCCCTGTGTCGGCAGTTCGATTCTGTCCTCGGGCACCATCTTTTGTGTAAAAAAAGCCTTTGTGAAAACAGAGGCTTTTTTTTAGGGAAATTTTTTAGCTCGCCATTTTTTTAATAACATTTTTAAAATCGAGACCAGTGTTCCTGGCCTGTTCTTCAAACCAGACATGTGCACAAACCTCACGAACTTCGCCTAAAGCTTTACAAATTTAAAGTGCTTTATCTAATGAGATTTCTTTTTTTCCTGTTTGTTCAATTTTGAGCAAGTCGAAAATTCCCCTCCATACAGAAGTCCCAATTTTAGTGTAAACTTTTGTAATGAATTCCAAAGTATTACTGGTGTTAACCAGTCTATTATTTATCAGCTCATATTCATTTGCCCGCGATAAGGTAGACTGTCTTTCAACACCTAATTTTGATTTTAACAAAATCCTCGATCAAATCTCCACAGGCCTTGGAAAAACCAGTCTCAAAGACGGTTTTTACCTGACAGGTTACAACTTAAAAATCGATGCAGACTGTGCGAATAGAATAAAAATTCCTGACCTTGAAAAATTTTATCGCAATACCATGGCCGAAGGGACGGCCTGCATGGACAGACTTACTTCCAGCGGCATTGGAAAACTTGGAAGTGTGAACAATCAATGCCTGGTAAAATTATTTGAAAATAAATCCAACCCTCCCAAGCTTCTTTGCGGCGGATGGCCTTTTGGAAATGATATCTGGGCCGTGGGATCATTCCCGGGAAGCAGCAAGAGACATCCCTACTTATGGCTGGGGCCAAACATCACGAAGCTGATCAAAGATGATCCGATGGAATTAAAAGCGACGATTTTTCATGAAATGCTTCACAACTGCGGTTACACTCACAGCGAAGGAATGGAAATTCCCTACACATGTGAGCAGTGCTGCTTTTCAAATGACCTGAGTGCAGACCGTAAAAAAAGTGCATGCAATATCTGCGGTGGAAAATATTCGAACGAAGAAGATCCGGCCTACATTAAAGATTTATTTCACTGGTCGAAGCTTCATCTGAGCTGGGGAAATGATATGCGCCAGCGAGTTTATCTGACCTCAATGAGATCAGGGGATAAACAGACTTTCGTTCTGGTCATTAATGAATTAAATATTACAAATGAACAAAAAGATTTTTTGGTAAAGGTTTTTGAAGCAAAAGATCCGGCAGTGAAAAAAACTATGCTTACGGACTTCAGCAAAAAATATCAGGAGGCGATTCCAGCGAATCTACCTCTCAAATCACTTCTCGAGTGGATGAACAGAACTTGATTGAATCCAGTCTCTGATTGTGTACTGTTCTTCTGCACTTAGTTTATCCTGTTTATTCGGCGGCATTTTACCATCTCTTACAATCGTAAAAAGTTTTGAGTCTTCCGGACTGTCCTTTGAAACATACTTACCATTTAACAAACTGTCGTAATTTTCCATGCTGCCAAAACCGCCGCGGGCATTGCCATTAGCGTGACAGCGGAAGCATTTCATTTCCAGAATTTTTTTAGCACGAACATCCACTTTTTGATCGAGTGTATTGTACTTCGTCTCATAATCCTGGAATTTCTGAATAACCGAATCGGCCCAGGCTAAAATGCGTTTTTCATCTTCGTCATTAATTTTCTTTTTAGGGTAAACGACAGTGAAGACCTTAATCGGCATCGATCTTTCCACGACAGAGTTTCTAATGGCCTTTACAAGGGCGATTGGAGGAGGATTTCCCTGCGCTGTGAATGGAAATCCATTCCCGAAATTCAATGCTTTTAACCCATCTTCCTGATGCTTATGAACCGGATTGATGCCAGTTAAAATATTTCCATAGAATGGAAGTTTGAAATTAATATCGTGACAAGAAATACATTTTTTATTGAAAATATCGCGGACATCTGCAAATGAATCTTTTGCTTCATCGTTGATTTCTTTCCAGACCTTTATTTTTTCAATAGCAAAATCTTTTTTATCTTGAAGGTATTTATCATTTGTTTTCTGTTGCTCAACCTTTAACTCGTTTGCTGTTTCATAATAATCGTTGAAAGCAAGCTTACCTTTTTTTCCTCCTCCGCATGAAGCAAGGATGACTAAACTCAGTAATTGAAGAAACATTAAAGCAGCTTTCATCATTCTATTTTTCTCTGCTCAGGTATCTTAATAATTTTGAAACATCTGATGTATTAGAATTTTTGAAAAAGATTTTTGACCAAGTGCTTCTGAAAGACTGAAGATCGTTAGGCGTCTGTGCAACGGCCACTTCTTTCAATTTTAATTTAAATCCATTCGTTACTTCGTATTCAAGCTGAGTTTCCGGAACTGCAGCCAAATTCTGGGCCTGAATGCTTCTCGTGATAAAATCATTAAAGTCTTCGATGCGCGGTGAACTCAAGTCACACCCTGATCCTTCATTAGCTGTTACGTTCATCAGACATGTAATATTTTGAACAACTCCCATTGGAACTTTCACCGTATAGTTAAGCTGATTTTTTGCGAAAAGCTGGACCAGTCTGTCCTGCTCCATAGTCATGTTGATGGCCGCAATCAATTTTCCATTCTTATTAAGCAGACCTGATCCCGAATTTCCGTGAATAACTTCACAGTTGCTTCCAGAAATCACTGCTTGAGGAGCTGAGTGATCTGTCGTCATGAAAAAAGCATTGTCTGTAGAAAGGATGCAGTTCTTTTTTGTAATCGTTCCTAAATTATCATCATCTTTGGCAGGGTTCATTGTAAAAGCTGTCACGTTGCTGCCTTCAATAAATCCGTCTTTGGCAATTTCCACAGAGTCTCTTATAATTGTACGATCGAGTTCGATCACTGCAAGGTCAGTCTGCTCAAGTGCGGGATTGAAAACCTGAACGATACTTTTGCATTTTGCACTTTCACTATGGAAATATTTTGTTGTCGGAAATAAAACGTTTATCTGATCGCTGCAGGAAGCACCGGCGTAAGCAAGATTTTTTGGAATACAGTGCGAGTTAGTTATAAGATATTTGCCATTATAAAGAGATCCAGAGCACACTCCAAGTAGATAATTTGCTTCAGTGCCCTTTTCCCAAAACGTAAGTTTCCCGGCAAATCCCGGGCAGCTAAGTCCTGCTTCACCACAGACAACAAGTTGTCTGTTGAGTGCAGCTTTAAGGTCACCCAGGTTTACAACTCTTAATTTAGATCTTGATGATGAAATTTCTGACGTTGAGGAGCTTCCTCCTCCACAGCTTGCCAGAGTGAAAACCAATGCAAACATTAAAAAAATATTTTTCTTCACGACGGGCTCCAGATTCATTTAAAATAATTAATTTGCATTATTGTCTTATGTTTCCGGATTATTTTCAGCATCAGTGAATTTCTTACATAGTACTCAAAGAAAAACAGGAACCTACCTCTTTCTGTTGCTAGATTTTGTCTGATTTTACGGCCACGCTACCAACCTCTTCTTTCGGGTCCGACCAATAAACCGGAAGCCCTGAGAAATCTAATCAAGAATTGGAAAAACTTAAAATAATGTAGGCAAAAAATGCCGTTCAGCATGTTACTTCTGGCATAAAAAACTGCCTCGTCATAAAATAAACTTACATTAAAAAGAAAGCAACTCATTGGAGATAATGATGCTTAAATCAACTCTTTTCATTTTTAGTTTTTTACTTTTAGGATCCGCATTTTCAGCGGAAACAAAATTAAGCGTCGATAACAAATCCGGAAAAATTGAATATCAGATTTCTGAAAATCTTCCTAAAGGCGATTATAAAATCTGGAACCTGACAAAAGACACTGATGTTGGGCTTGAGATTCATAAAAAAGCGGCCGGTGATGCTTCCGGAAAAATCACGATCAATAGCAATGCATTTGATGATAAGTTTGCACTACTCGATGCTGACGGGCTGACTGTTTATGCTCTTGAAGTTGAAACTCCGAAGACAGAAGCGACTGCAGCAGTTTTACCTACGTCTGCTCCAGTGAAAATTCAAGCTCCAGAAGAAAAAATTGTAGCAAAAGAAATTTTAAAAGAAGAACCAAAAAAAGAAGAAATAAAATCGGAAGTAAAATCGGAAGTAAAATCGGAAGTAAAATCGGAAGTAAAACCAGAGATAAAAGAAGATCCTAAAGTTGCTCTAGAAATCTCGACAGCACCAACGACTCTCTCTGAAGAAGCTCCTGCCGATACTGTGACCGTTGAAGAAAGCTCAGCTACCTCAGTTGTCGATATCGATAGAGACTAAGAACTATCCACACTGTCTAAACTTTAAACACTCTTTTGTTCCAACTCACCGTCATTACACTTTATGTTCTGGCCCCATACTTGCGATATAACTATAAACAATCAAGGGGCCTTTATGCAAAACCTTCAGACTATTGCCGCACTATCCATGCTTATCACTTTCTCTGCTTACGCGGGTGGAAAGCAGGATGTAAAGGTAATTTTAAAAGATGTTAAAGAAGATTCTAAAGTCTGTGATAAAAATTCTGATTACTTTAAAAAAACTGGCCAGGAATGCGCTATAAAAAAAGTGCGATTCGAAACACAAAATTATTCTATTCAGGACGCTGAAGATCCGTCTCCTTATTACGGAACTTTGGGATACTTTGGATTTGAAGCAAAAAGCTGGGGTGATGTAACGAAATTCGGTTTCGTTCAATCGCTCCGTGGCTGTACTTATGAAACAAAAAAGAATGCAGATGGCTCGATTTCAAAAAGAATCGGCGAAAGCATCATGCATTTGAATAAAAAACGTATTCTGGTTTTTCCTGACTGGTCGATTGATGCCACAACAAAAGACCCTCTTTATTACGGGCCGTCAGAAGAAGACTCTCACTTGAGTGGTGGCCGTCTCGCACTTTACCGATGGACTCCAAGGCTGGGAGTGATTGATACAAACAAAACGAAAGATCTTTACGAGATTTTAAATTTAAAAGAGCAAAAGAGATTAAAATTATCACCAAGTGTTTTCGTAACTGACACTCCTTCAATGGCGTATACAAAAGATGTTGATGCTCAGGAGTACCAAAACATTTCGATGGAATTTGATATATGTCTTTATAACTTAAAAGACATTCCTCTTTTAATTGAAAATGATAACGCTATGACGGGAATACCAATTGCCTGTTACAAATGGAACAGCCAGTTTGCATACAACTATGACAAGCAGAAATTTGAAAACCTGCCTTCGAAAGGACTTGATCCTTTCTGTGCTTCTCAAATTCCGGAAAACCCGGCCGACATTTTTAAAAGAGAACAAGAAACAAAATAATAAAAAAAAGGCCACGATTAATCGCGGCCTTTTTTTCTACTGAATTTTAATTCTATTGAGCTTCTACAGCAGCGTTTCCGCTTACAGAGATTTCACCTAACTTTGGAAGCAATACCTCACCAACATCACTGTAGTCTAATTTTAATTTCAGAGCAACATTGTAGTTCTTGTTGAAGATTCCAAGTCCTGTTAATTTCGGGCATCCTAGAGATGCAAGGTCCACCTCAATTCTTGTTACTGATCCATCGAACTTCGCTGAGAATTGGTTAGCTTTTAAAACCTTATCAAACTTAGAATCACCTTTTTTAGAAATCTGAACGAGTAGGTTTGATCTGGCATGATCGAATTTCCCGTTCACAACAAAAGACATTGAGCGCTTTGATAGAGCAATATCAGAAATTCCTTTATCACTTACATTGAAAAGATCAGCGCGGTTGTATAGAGCAACTTTATAGATTGCTTTAATTGTGTTGATATCACCCTGAGCAGTTGTCTTCACATCTTTTTTCACGAACGCTACTGCTTTTGAATCATTTAATTCAATACCTCTTAGAGTTAATCCGCCTTTTACGTCAAGATCAACTGTGTATTCAGAAGCAACATCAGTTGATTTTGAATCAAACAGAAACTGAACATTTGCTTCGTGAGTTTTTAAAATTACTTCATATGGAACCTGAACGTCTTTTTTACAAGCGTATGGGATCTGGTTGTAAAAAGTTTCATCCTTACATTCATTTACAATGTAAGGAACTTGAGAACATTGCTGAGTTGCTGGTTCCCAATCACACTGCTGACGTGGAACATTCTGACAAACCTGGTGTGGACGGTTTACTTGATTACATACCTGGTGAGACGGACCGTTTGAGCATTCTCTTTCTTCGTATGGAACCTGGTTACAAACCTGACGACTTGGAGCTCCAGAACATTCTTGGTGAGGAGGAATTTTTTCACATTTATTTTCGCCATTGATAACTCTACAAACTACGTCTCCAGGAACTGTATGACATTGCTGTCCTCCACCTTCTTGATGACATTCTTGTCTGTAGTGAATAACAACTCGACACTGCTGTGGCCCCTGCTCCATATGACATTCTTGTTCGTAGCTGTTTTCTGTGTGACAGACCTGATCGTAAGCTGTGTGACATTCCTGGTGAGCAGGAATTGTCGAGCACTCCTGACGATAGTGAGTGACATCTCTACATACGTTTTTAATGTATGGTTCCTGACGGTAGCAAGTAGCATCTTGTGTTTCGGTTTTATAACGAGTTTCTTTCAGAAAGTTTTCCAGGTCGAAAGTTTCTTCTCTCTGGTTTTCAAAACTAAATGTTTTTTTAGTTTCTGCGTGTGCGAAGTTCACGTATAAAACCATAAGAACCGCTAGCAGCAATCGTGCTGTTGATGATGTCATTTCGTCCCCCTTTGACTACTTTAATACATTGCCGAAAGTACTAGAGGCAATTGATATGCCATTAGCCATCAAGGTTTTAATTGCGTCAAGTCGATAGAATTTAGTTAATTATTTTTGAATCTTCGAATCTTGTAATGGCACTAGTGCCGAAGTGGCACTAGTGATTTGCATTGAACGTACTTTTAATTATTTTGTCGCAGTAGTAGTTTTTTTCTTCTTTTTCTTTTTACCTGTTGTTGTCGATGTCGACTTTGCATCGGGAGCTGAAATTGAATCCGGTTTATTCATCAGGTAACTTGATTTTTCACCTGGAGCAAGGCCTGCATCCTGAGTCGCCGGAGTTTTCCATTTATCGAATGTTGAACATGAAGCGGCCACAACTGCGACCAGAGCAATAAGTAATAATTTTTTCATAAGAATCTCCTTTCTTAAAATGATAACAATATCTTCAGAAAAGAATAAACTAATTTTCTTATTTCTTTAAGTGAATGAGAGTATTTGCTGAATAATTTGTCGAATTTTTCCAGGCATCAATCAGATTATAGCTCCTGGTATCGATAAAGAAGCCGCCGTTTTTCTCCGGGCCTCCGAAAGTATGGACACCGATGACAAAGTTTTGTGCGTCAGAAGTCTGGAACAAGGCACTTCCCGACATTCCGCCGTATGAATCACAAAAGTAAGTCAGTAGTTTTCCCTTAACGGCAGCTGGGCAGCTCACTTTCCAGAGAGAGCCAAACTCTTTGTCGCCAGGGTAGCCGGTAAAAGTAATGGACATAGATTTGCCTTCAACATTTTCATCAGCAGTCAATGACCTGAAGCCTGCCCACCCGATTGTATCTCCGATGGCCGTATCTAATTCTATGATTGCGAAGTCATACTCTTCAGACATGCTGTCGACATATTCTTTTTGAATGAAAAATTTTCTGAATCCAAATGTGCCTTTGATTGGGTCATCTTTTGATAATTTTCCTGGCGTAAATGTCAGTCCCTCACTCCATACTTTATTTTTGAAATCATAAACGCAATGAGCGGCCGTGATGACATGGCGAGGGCCGATGAGGGTGCCCGTGCAGGTGGCCTTGGTTTCTGTATCGTAGATGAGCCCTGTAACCTGGCTTCTGAAACTTGTCAGATCACGAACCTGAGCGCGCGTGAAAATCCCATGGATGTTCATCACTCCCAGATGATTTGTCTCCTCGGAAAAAACTCCGACCGACACTAAATAAAAGGCCAATATAAAACTCTTCATAATTGTTCTAAGAAGGTAGATGACTTCAAATTAATTGCCAAGGAGTGTGTAATTTCGTTACAGAACCTCTCACTGAAACGGCAGTAATTACCGAACTACGTACACTTAAACGTCATGCAATTTAAGGGTGGTGGCAGACATAAAACGTGTGCATCGCAGGCAGGGCGTCTGAGTAAGCTTAAGTTAGATATTCTTTAATGAAGAAATTTTAAATGAGAGTAGTTTTATATATGGGGCAACACTTCCGGGATAAATCATGAAACTTCTTCTTCCTTTACTTCTATTGGTTACAACAAATGCCTATGCACTGGTTTACCGTGCAACGTGCTCGGGTAATCGTGGACGCGTTTCAATTCAGGTTTATTCAAGCGGTGATAAACTATACATGCAGTATAGCAATGCTATGGGTTCAGATGATTTTCCTTTATTTGAAGGTGTTGTTACAAAACTAGCTTTGCCGTATATCAAGATTGCACAGGAAGAACTCGCAGGCCTTGATCAGCAAGTGCTGGTTTCATGGGATCTTTCACAGTGTAAGTTTAATGCCAAAGATCCTCTGATCATGCAATGTGATGGCGAAGGAACTTTTCAGTTTCCAACAGATTCAAATCTTAAGTCCTACACTTTCATCACATCGCGTGTGACGGAAGAAAGTCTAACCAGCAAATATGAAATCTTCAAAATACGTTGGGGAATTGATAGTTCAGATTTCCATCACTCTATTGCTTTGCCATTTGACCCGTCATTGTGTAAGGCCACCTTAAAAGAATAGTCACTGACTAAATTACTCAATCAAAAAATTTCCATCTTTTGGTAGTATGTATTTTGCATTAGAATAAAACTATCAAAAATTTAAAGGTGGCTTTATGCAATTATCCCGAAGGATACTATTTTCTTTTTTTATCACTGCGAATCTTTTTGCAGCTGAAATGGACGCTAATGAAATCGTAAAAAAAGCAGACCTGCGCAGAGGTCTTGGAAATGTTTCCCACTCATTCAATGTGACAATTACTAATCAGGATAATAAGCGCGAAGTTTATCATGTGGCCTTTAAGGATGTGAATGCTTCCCTTACAGAGCAGACTGAACCGGAAAGAGCGCGCGGAAGAAAAATTTTAATGAAGGATTATGATATCTGGCTGTTCACTCAGAACATTAAAAAGCCCCTTCGTATTTCTCTTGAGCAGAAACTTACAGGTGAAGTCGCAAACGGTGATATCGCCAGAACAAATTATTCAGAAGACTACGATGCATTTCTTCTTTCTGTTGAGAAAAAAGGAAACGCAGAATTTTATAAACTGGACTTAAAAGCAAAAAATAAAAAAGTCACATATGGCCGCATTGAATACTGGGTCAGTAAAAAAGATTATGTCCCTATGGAAGCGACCTTCTTCGCTCTTTCAGGAAAACCATTAAAGAGTGCTCAGTTTCAGGACTTCAAACTGGTTCAGGGGATGAGCAGAGCAACGAAGATGGTGATCCGTGACTATCTACAGAAGGATAAAATGTCGACGATGGTTTTCTCTGATCACAAACCTGAAAAATTTGATGAAAGTTTATTCAACAAAGACAGGCTGGAATTTTGATTAAACACTTCCCACTTTTACTTTCAACGATCCTACTTCCGACGGCCGCCAGTGCTGTGGATTATTCAGTGCGCGGGTATTTATCAGCGAAGGCCGGCCACTACACTAACAATAAAACAAATGAAAATAGCGGACAGAATCATCGCGCACAGTTTGAGCAAGAGTCGCGTATAAGTCCCGAGCTTATTTTCGTGAACCAGGTACGCTGGAGTTATTCATCACTTTATACTGACCTCTCTACAACTCCTCCGACGGATCAAAAAGATACACATAAAATTTATCTGGGCGACAACTACGTTAAGTATAAAGCTTCATCGTGGGTTTTACAGACTGGTTATCAGGAAGTTGCCTGGGGAGAAGCATTCGGATTTAACTATGCTGATATCGTGAATCCAAAAGATATGAAGGCAACTTTTTATTCTGATTACTCAGACTCGCGTCTTCCTCTTTTTCTGGTGAATTATAAATATTTTTTTACTGACGGCTCTCTTCAACTGATTTATTCACCTGAGTCGAAATTCTCCGACACGCTGCCGGTGAATCTGTTTGCAAAAAACGTATTGCCCCAAACCGCGATTACAACACTAAAAGAGCATTCACCTGATTTTTTTAAAGAGAAAGAATACGGCGGAAAACTTTCAAAAAGTTTCCTGGGAATTGATGCTTCTGCTTTCTACTTCAACTATCTCGACCGCGATGCCTCTTATGATTTAAGAAATGCCTCGCTTACGTCGGTGACTCTGGCAGAAAACCACAGTCGTGTAAATACGACCGGTATCTCACTGGCCAGTACACTTTTCGATAACTATGTTTTTAGAGCTGATGTCGTTTACACAAAAAATAAAAGAATCAACTCCATTGATGGATTCACCCTAATCAGTACACCGGTCAATTTGATGAACTATCTGGTGAGCATCGACACTCCAACTTACAATAAATTTTCGGCCGTTTTTATTTTTGCTTCATCTCAGTTGAGTGAAGAGCTGCCTCAGGCCTTCAGGGAAAAAAGTGAGTCGTTCTCGATTGCTAAACTTTCTTATGATTTTGGTGAAGAGAAAATATTTGATCTTTCATACACTCATCAGTTTACGAATACAGGGCATGGAGTGCAGAGCCTACTGACATGGCCGGTGACAAACTCACTGGATCTTCGTGTAGGCGCTGAAATCTACTGGGGTGATGAAACGTCCCAGCTCTATAAAATAAAAAATGTCAGCAACGTCTTTTTTGGAATAAAAAATTACTTTCAATTATAAGGATCTCTCAATGGAAAAAGCATCTGAAGCGATTTTGCGCTTTCAAAACATCCATAAAATATTTTCGTCCGATGGTGTCGATTTCGTGGCTCTGGAGAAAATTAATTTCAGTATTCATAAAGGTGAATTCATCGGTCTTTCCGGTAAATCAGGAAGCGGTAAAACAAGTCTTCTGAATGTAGCAGGTCTTATCGATCCCCCGACAAAAGGTGATTTATTCATAAAAAATATCAACATCAAAGATTTAAAAGACCGCGAGCTCTCACTTATTCGCGCCCAGGAAATCGGATTTATTTTTCAGTCGTTCAACCTGCTACCGCTTTTAAGTGCAGCAGAAAATGTTGAATACCCTCTCATGCTTTTGAATCTTCCGGAAGCAGAAAGATTGGAGCGTGCTCACCAGGCCCTAAAACGTGTGGGCCTTGAAGGATTTACTCATAGAAGACCAGGCCAGCTTTCTGGCGGACAAAGACAGCGTGTGGCGATTGCCCGTGCGATTGTAAAAAATCCGACGCTTATTTTAGCAGATGAACCAACGGCCAACCTTGATACAAAAACATCAGATGACGTTTTTGATTTATTAATGGCATTGCAGCAGGATCTTCGTGTCACCGTCATGCTGTGCTCGCACGATCCCGATCTGATTGCAAAAACCCATCGTCAGATCAGAATTTCTGACGGGCATATTATCAGCGATTCACTCGCTGGAGGTGCAGCGTGATGAGATTTAAACTTGCCCTTAGAAATATTACTCGTCACCGCCTGCGCAGCCTTCTATCAATCAGTATGATTGCCGGAGCTGTTGCTGCCGTTATTTTATTCCAGGGTTTTTCAAGCTATTCACTCAGAGCGCTTAAATGGATTGCTGCTGAAAACCAATATGGAAATATGCAGATCGCTGCTGAAAAATACTGGAATCCGGGAAAAGAATCACGTGCTGAAAGATTATTTCTTTTATCAGACCTTGAGCAGTTGAAAACCGACGTGCCGCAAATTGAGAGACTCAGCGGACGTTTAAGTTTTTTTGGTCTTGTAAGCAACGGTGACCTTTCAGTCGGAGGAAAAATCATCGGAGTTGATCCGGTTGGTGAACCGCAATTCAAAAAGAGTATGAAGTTTACCGAAGGTGCATTTTTCGGAGACACGGGGGCAAAAGAAGTGGTTGTGGGCCGTCTGCTTGCCAAACAAATGAACGTTAAACCAGGTGACAACATCACAGTGCTTACTAATACAATTGATGGAATCATGAATGCCATGGACCTCACTGTTTCAGGACTTTTTTCTGCAGGTATTGATGAGATCGACGGACAGGTTATCTATATGCCTTTATCCATCACTCAGGAAATTCTCGATACAAAAAATGTTGATATCGCTGTTTTAAAATTTAAAGAACTTGATATGGCCGAAGCTAATTTAAAAAACATCAATGACAGGCTGGTCTCGACACGCCCTAATCTCTTTGCACGTTCATGGCGCGACCTTGCAGTTTTATTCCGTCAGGTCGATAAATTTTACGGTGTTCAAAACCGTGTGATTGAAATGATTCTTCTCGCTCTTATGTTCCTGGGAATTTTGAACACTGTCAGTATGACAGTTGTGGAGCGCACAGGGGAAATCGGAACACTTCGCGCTCTTGGTGAATCGAGAAAAGATATTGTTTCACAATTTATTTTAGAAAGTATGCTTCTGTCTCTGATCGGTATTACTGTGGGGATTATTACAGCTGCTGGATGTATTCGTCTGGTTGATACAGTAAAAATTATGACTGAAATGCCAGGTGCTTCAACACCATTTCAGATTAAAATTTTATTCATGATGTCTTCAGTGATTTATGCAAGTTTTCTTGCAACTGTAACGACAGTGTTTGCTACTGCAATTCCAGCTTTAAGAGCTTCAAGAATGGATATTGTCGAAGCGCTAAGAAAAAATATTTAGTTTTTGCTTGAGATACAACCGTATATTTTTCAGAAGACCTCGTTTGCCCGAACGAAAAAATGAGGTCTTTTGAAAAAATCTTTCAAACTCTCCACCTGACATTTTTTCCAGATCTGCATGAACATTATCAACCGGCCGGAGTACAAAAAAATCCAGAATTTTTTTCTGCTCGGAGTTCCATGAGATTTTTTCGAAACTCTCCATTCTATCTACACGTTTATTCCACGGGCAGACATCCTGGCAAATATCACAGCCAAAAAGTGTTCCTGAAGTCAGGTCCATCTTTTCAGTAGGAATAGTATCAATTTTAAACTGCTCAATTGTAAATGTACTGATACAGTCTTTCGCAATAATCATTCTGGAGACAGGATCAATCGCATCAGTAGGACAGGCATCAATACAGCGAGTGCACTGTCCGCAGTGATCTGTTTCGTAAGATGCAATTTTTAAATCCAGTTTTTTGTTCAACAAAAGAGAACCGATGATAAAAAAACTTCCGTGATGACGATTGATCATCATCGAATTTTTTCCGAACCATCCAAGACCTGCTCGTTTCGCGAGATCGCGCTCTAGTACAGGGTGTGTATCAAGTGTTAGTTTGTAATCAAGACCGTGCTCAAGTTTTAATTTTTCACCGATCGCAAGAAGCTTAGTGCGAAGAATATTGTGATAATCCTCTCCCTGAAACCCCAGTGTATAAGAAGCAAGCTTAAGCCCGTTCCACTGCGGATCTTTTTTATAGAGCTTCTGCAGTTCAAAGTGTGATGGATGATAGGAAAATAAAAAAACCAGTGCCGACTGGAATTCACTCCAGTGATTTTTTAAGTCCTGCCGTTTATCTTGACGTTCTCCAGCTAAATAATCCAATGGAGCATGCAGATTATTTTTAACCCACGTATTGTAGTAGTCAACGGTCGTCGGGATCGGCTCCTCTGTGTAGCCGAAATCCACAACATCAAATTGATTAAGCCAATCCATTAATCGTTGAGTGGAATAATTTCGATGGAACCGGTTGGACAGGCATCCACACATGCAAGGTCCATCGTACATCGTGAAACATTTTTTGCTTCAATGTAGGTATTTTTACTTTCGTCTTTAGTCACGGCCCAGATTTCGTGAGGGCAAACCTGAACGCATGCCTGACAAGAGGCACAGCTATTTGTGTCTAAAAGGATTTTTTTTTTATCGTCAGATGCTTCCACCAAACCTTCTGATCCGCCTTTTACTTTTGGCACGTCACGAATGAGTTCGACCTTTACAGAGTTTGAACTTCCCTGTGAAAAAAACTGTCCGTCACCTTTTGTAACAACAAGCTTATCGCCGTTTTTTAATTTCAAGCGCTCTTTCACTTCTTTCAGAACATTTTTCATGAAGTCTGAACTTTCTTTTTCCTGATCGATAACGATAAATGGACTTACGCCCCAGTATAAACACATACGACGGGCGACTTTTAATGAATTGGTAATTCCAAGGACCGGAACACTCGGGCGAAATTGTGTAATACGCAGACAAGATGCACCTGATTCAGTTACAGAGAGAATTCTTCTCGCTCCGATTTTTTCTGCGATCATACTGGCGGCCACCATGATCGAAGCTGTTAAGCTCGATAAATCCTGGTGTCTCATCAGCGGACGCTCTTTAGGAGTGCGTTCAGCTTCTCTAACAATCTGATCCATCATGCGCACAGTTTCGATAGGATATTTTCCTGAAGCTGTTTCACCTGAAAGCATAACAGCGTCTGATCCATCCCAGATAGCGTTCGCTACGTCAGAAGCTTCAGCGCGTGTTGGAGTTGGATTTTCAGTCATACTCTCAAGCATCTGAGTCGCAGTGATGACAGGAATTCCACGGGCGTTACATGCTGTAATAATTTTCTTTTGAATCGCCGGAACTAAATGGTTCCCGACTTCAACCCCCATATCACCACGAGCGACCATGATCATATCTGTGACTGATAGAATCTCGTCGAGATTATCAACGGCCTGAGGTTTTTCAATTTTAGAAATAATTGGAATATTAACTTTTAATGAATGCAGAAGAGTTTTAACCTGCATAATATCTTCTTTCTTACGAACGAATGATAAAGCAACATAGTCTGCGCCTTCTTTAAGGGCAAACATTAAATCTTCGCGGTCTTTTTCTGTAAAGGCCGGAGCAGAAACATCACAATCAGGAAGATTGATCCCTTTGTTTGATTTCAGCATTCCACCGGTAATCACTTTAATTTTATAAACATCGCGATCACGTGCAACGGCCACAGCTGAAAGAAGTCCGTCATCAAATAAAATGCGGGCGCCATCATGACAGTCAGAAACTAAATGTTCGTAAATCGTCGGGATGTAATTATTTTTATACTCGGGATAGCTGTCTTTAATTTTCGAAGTACCAATCACCCATTCAGAGCCCGGTTCTAATTTAAGCGGCTCGGAAAGTTTATCAACGCGGATTTTCGGTCCTTGAAGATCAGCGAGAATCGCCACTTCATATCCTGATTCTTTCGAAGCTTCACGAATGTTTTTGATGACAGCTGAATGTGCTTCATAAGTTCCATGTGACATATTGATACGGCAGACGTTCACGCCTGTCTCGATTAATTTTGAAAGCATTTCTTTGGAGTTGGTGGAAGGGCCGATAGTTGCAACGATCTTTGCACGTCTCATTGGTGTCCTGGGTTTTTATCAACATTTGTCGTGATAAAACCTAGGATACCATTAACTATGCCTTTTTTGAAGAAGGATCTGTGCTAGTTGAAAGAGTACCAAGCTTCATGTTCTCCATGCGCTGCTCATACTGGTTTCTTAAAGTCTCCTTTTCCAGTTCGGAGTTCTTAAAAAGTCTTTCGAACTGAGACTGGGACTCTCCAACACGTACAGACAGCTCTTTTTGTTGATCAGTTCTTTCACGGTTAAGTTGATCTTCGTATTTCTGAACAATTTTATTAGTATTATTGTCGGTCATTGCACGGTCACGGGCAATTTTTCCTTCGTATTTATCACGCATCTGGACAAGCTCAGCATTTCCTTGAGCGCGTAAATTTTCAACGCCCACTCTGTTGGCCTGACCTTCTTTAACCTTTCTTTCCATTTCAGTATTTTTAATCTGCTCGATTTCATTTTCAGATTTGCGGGTGATCATCGCCATACGGTTTTCGTAGTTTTCGATGATCTTGTTAGTTTGCTTTTCCATCTCTGCAAGCTTCTGCTCATAAAGAGTGTCGCGGACAGTAACAGTTCGGTTGAAATCATTTTTCAGAGCGACTTTTTCTTCGTTGAAGTCTTTTTTAGATTTTTCAATCGACATCGTTTTGTCTTTTGAATAGTCCTCTTTTAATGAATTGATCGTTTCCATGTTTTTATCATTCATAGTATTGACGACTCTTCCGAACTCAACTCTCTGCTCTTTTATTCTGTTTTTTCCCTGCTCGGAGGTATGAGCAAGATGATCATCATCTTCTTTTTTTACACTGCTTGCTTCGGCCTTGTAACGGTCGATCATCGCATTGTTTCTCTCTCTGTTTTCATAGGTGCTTTGCTTTAACGTTTCACTTGCCTCAGCTTCTTTTTTGCCGATAGCTTCGATGTTTGCTGTCTTCATCTGCTTCAATTTATCTTTATAAATTGAATCGATGTTGTCTTCTTTTTCGGAGTTCATTGAATTGTTGCGGGTGATTTCATCACGTGCCGATTGCAGTCTGTTTACGTAAGAAGTTTGAGTCTGTTTTAATTCATCATTAAGATTGTCAGCATTAGTCCCGCCTTTAATTTTTTGATTAGCGACACTCTGGATATTTCTTACGTCTTCATTGAATCTTGATTCAAGTTCTTTCGACTCTTTTTTATGAGTTCCATTCTCTTTTTCCTGGGCCGTCACGTTTTTCATACGCAGGTCTTTCTGAAGATTTTCAAAGTTCTTCTGCCCGTCATCACTTTCTTTATTCTTCATTTTGAAAAGATCAGTCACTCTTTCTTCCTGGCGGTCTTTTAGGTTCTGGTTGTCTCTTCCCATTGTCGTGCGAAGGTTTTCATTGTCGTCACGTAGGCGCGAGACTTCCTTGAACTTCTGCTCGTTCGAGGAGTTTCTCAGGTTTTCCATATCTGTTGAGTTTTTTCCCTGAAGGGCCATGCGCTCATCACGGTCGTACTCGCGGTTTTCTTTATTTACTCTTGTAGATTTTTCATCAAGGTTAGAAATCTGCTTGTTGAAATCATCCTGGTAACGCTTGTTAGCCGTTGTGTAACGGTCGTTCATTGATTTTTTTACTTGAGTTTCATAACGATTATTTTCATCAGCACTTTTTTTATAAGAATCAGAAAGATTGGCAAGCTTTTCGCTCAATTCATTTTTCTGTCCTGTTCTGTCTTGATCAAACTTTGCAGTATTTTCGCGCAGCTTGTTTTTAAATTCTTCCTGGCCCTTGCTGATCGCTGTTTTTGTTTTGTCAGTGTAAAGTTCGTTGTTAACAGCGTTCTGTTCTTCCAGTTTTGTTTTATGTTCATCGTAATTTTTAGATTGCTTGGCAATTTTTCCGTCAAAAGTTTCCTGCATTTGAGAAAGATTTTTATCGTACGATCCTTTCAGGTCTTCCTGAGCTTCACGGTAACGATCTCTTGCTTGTGCAATTGCTTTAGATTGATTGTTAACATCCATAAATAACCCTTAATACTCAATGGCCCCCAATGATTTTTGAGGGATTGGCATTAAACAATTATATAGGATGAGCGCGGAGATTAGGAGTTGGGCAAAGATGACCTTTGCCCAACTCTATTAGTCGGACTCTTTTAGTTATTTCGCCAGCTCTTCATCGATAACATCCGAGAAAACCTCAACAGGCTGTGCCCCGCTGATAAGTTTCCCGTTCACGAAAAAAGTCGGAGTTGACTTGATCCCAAGGCCTGTCCCTTCGGCCACAGACTCGTCGATTTTCGTTTTGTACTTGCCTGCTTCCAGACATGCTTTGAATTCAGCTTCCTTTACGCCCACTTTTTTAGCTGTAGCGATCAGGTTGTCTTTATCAAGCTTAGATTGATCAGCAAACATAGAGTCGTGCATTTTCCAGAAGTACTTTACGTCCTGCTCCTTCGCACACATTGAAGCTTCAGCAGCTAAGCGCGCTTGAGCGTGGAATGGAAGCGGAAAATGTTTAAAAGCGATTTTAACTTTGTTTCCGTATTTTTTCTCAAGAGCAGTTAAGATCACTGCACCTTTTGAACAAAACGGGCACTGGAAGTCAGAGAATTCGATGACTGTTACTTTTGCATCTCCGCCGCCTTTAGTGGGAGCGTCTCCAATCTGAACATCAAACACCGGTAACTGAGGTTTTTTTAAGTAAACTTCAACCGGAGTTTTTTTAGTTTTTTCAGCGATCCATTTTTCAACGGCCACTTTTTTCTGCTCAACAGTTAAGTATTCAACGATGCGGGTTTTGATTTCAGGATTGATCTGATCTTTTGGAATCTGTCTTTCTTTGATAAATTTCGCAACGTCAGCATCAGAAACTTTTGTTCCTTTCGCGATTTTCTGGTCAAGGAATTGATCGTTCGTTAAGCCTTTTTTATCTGGGTCAGCATTCATGTAGCGCTCTAAAAGCATGCTTTGAAGTTTTGCCATTTTAATTTCGTAAACTTTAATTTCAGCTTCATAAAGGTCGCTTTCGATTCCTTTAACAAAATCTTTTTCCATGATTTTGTCTGAACCGATTGAAGCAACAAGGCCCACAGATGGAGCTGGCTTAAAAATAAAGTTTGGTTTTGAATTCGCTTCTTTTTGACATGCGATCATGACTACAGTTAAAACGGCAACCGCTATTAAGGGTTTTAGTTTGCCCACGAGCTTTTTTTTCGTATACATCTCTTGTACTCCTACCTTGGATAAATAAATTTTCAACAGCCATAATGATAACTAGTTTGAATCAAGAATGCGAGAGCTCGCGGATAAATTCTTGGTACACCCGAGATGATTTCAAAAGGGCAGCATGTTTGCCTGAGTCAATTACTCGGCCTTTGTCCATCACCAGAATCTGGTCTGCACCAATAATTGTTTCTACTCTGTGGGCCACGATAATCGTCAGTGAGAAGTTCTGAATCAGGAGAATACACACGCGAAGCGCCTGCTCCAGCTCAGAGTCCAGGGCCGATGATATCTCATCAAAAAAGACGACGTTCTTTTTTAAATAACAGGCACGCACTCCGGCCAGAAGTTGTCTTTGCCCGAGAGAAAGTTTTGAAGGATTAATTTTTTCGAAAGTCTGGAGCCCCATGGTTTTTAAATAAGGGATACTTGCTTCCAGCTCTTTCCAATTTTTTTCGAAGTGCTCGATTTCAGCAATTACCAGATCACGCTTTAGTGTGATGTTGAAAATAAGAGACTCGCTGAAAATATGCGACTCCTGAGAAACGATACTCACCTCGCGGCGGTATTCATCCAGATCGCGGATAGCAAGGTGATAAGTTTTTTCATCAGTATTAGCTTTCATCGTCAGGTCCACAACAGCTTGAGAAGCAATAATGTTTCCTGCAAGAATATTTAAAAGAGTTGATTTACCGGACCCCGAAAGCCCCACGATCCCGATCAATTCACCGGGGTGACCCTGGAACTTAATATCAACGAGAGAAAAATTATCACGCACTTCTTCAGCACCATCTTCATTTTTCTTCACGCGCTTCGGATAAGTAAATTTAGGAACATTAACGTCGAGCTTAACCAGACGAGAGTGATGAACATCGGACAATAGACGAGAAGAATTCATCATCAGCTTAAACGGCATATCATTTAAAAAATGCTGAATGCGATCGATCCCCGTAATCGCACGCTGAATATTCGCAATTTTCCCTGAAATTTCTTTTATAGGGTTAATCGACCTCTGGATCAAATCCACGATAGCAAATATAAGTGCTGCTTCAGTCAACCCGGAATAAGGAAACACAAAAATGACCAGCGCCAGTAAAATAGGATAAAGCGA
This sequence comes from Bacteriovorax sp., assembly GCA_014376445.1. Taxonomy (GTDB): domain Bacteria; phylum Bdellovibrionota; class Bacteriovoracia; order Bacteriovoracales; family Bacteriovoracaceae; genus Bacteriovorax. Next base: position 23,788 of record JACMRM010000230.1, read on the forward strand.
TTCTGCCACCGCATAATAAGCTGCGTCCAGATTATTTGCTTGATTTTGTTTTTCTAAAAAGTCTTCAAACGCAGCATTTGATTTAACAGACGCATATTTATCGTGGCGTGTATAATACATCTGATGAAAGCCACCCAGGACATTGGCCGTTACACGGTTTACTTTCGCCTGAGAGTTGCGAAGCTTCATGAACACATCTCTCATGAGCTGGCTTCCCCAGATCAGTCCGAGAGTCACAATAATTTCAGTTCCACTGATAAAAAATCCCGTAAATTTATTTAAATTGATAAATCCAACGAGGCAGGAAACAACAAAACATAAATCAATAAAAATTCCGAAAGACCCCGACGTAATCAAATCGCGAATCGCTTCAGTATCCGACATAATACGCGAGAGAATTTCTCCCTGAGGATACTTCTCACTGTCATGCTCATTGCTTGAAAGCCATCTTCCATAAGTCTGCGTACGGGCATATTGAATCAGTAGACGCACATATTTATTCACCGTCAGCTGATAAGCAACACGATTAATGTAGACAAAAAAGAAGTTGAAGAACAATGCCCATAAAGACATTTTAAAAAGTGAATCATCATTGTAGTTCTTTGAAAGGTTGGCCACGAGCTGCGGAGTTTTTACCCCGAGCACGGCAGAAATGCTCAACCATACTAATGTCAAAATTAGCATGCCCTTTGAGCCTTCAAAGAAAAATAAACTATACCATTTGTTTTTGGAAGTATTCATAAGTCTTGCTGTTTTCTCTTAATAGCTCGTGTACGCTCCCTTCTTCAACCACTCCGTTGTCTTTATCCAGAAAAACCAGATAATCAGAGTGCCTTACAGTCGAAAGACGATGACTCGTCAAAATAATTGTTTTATTCGCCATGATCGGATGCTTTTTCAATTCCAGGATAATTTCTTTTTCAAGAATTAAATCCACCGAAGAAAAAGGATCGTCCCAGATTAAAATTTCCGCTTCACTCATCAGGCTTCGAACGAGACTTAATCTCTTCGCCTGTCCGCCGGATAAACGCTTGCCGTTCTCACCGACTTCCATCTTCATTAAATTTTCAAGATCAGGATCGAGATAATCCAGTCCCAGAATTTTTAAAATGGTTTTTGCATACTCTCTTTCAGTATCAGTTTCTTTTTTACCGAGAAACACATTTCTCTCAACCGTGTCGTTGAAGATATAAGGATCCTGCGCAACTAAACTGATATTTTTCCCGCGCTGTCTTAAAACCTCTGAAAGTTTTAAAAGCATCTCGCTTTTCCCATGACCGGTTTTTGCAATCATTACGTTCCATGCGAGCGGCCGGAAGTTGATGGATAACGAATTATCCCAGAAAGGAAGTTTATAATTATTTTCTATGACTTCAAGATTCAGGTTTTTCAATTTCTCTTCAGCCTCAATAGAAGTTGTCAGAGCAAGATCGAGATCTTTCAATCTCTCCCACGAAGCATGAGATCTGGAAACAACGATCCCGATCCACGATAGATACCCCATTGGCTCCATAAAAAGGAAAATGAACCCGGAAAAAAGAATCAGTGAAGTAGCACCAAGATGATTGGCCTTAATAATTTGAGCGCCCCATAAAAGTGAAAGCCCTACTCCAAAACCAATGAGCGGCATTGAAATAGAAATCCCGAGACTTGATTTATAGAAATAATAAAGTTCTTTTAACGACAGCTCAGAAAAAAGTTTCATGAACGAGTCTTCTGAATGAAAATTCTTGATCGTTCTCTTCCCTGCATAACTTTCCATGATGAGGTTCTGAACTTCGCCTTGCATGTCTTGAGTCAGCTTAAAATATTTTCTATTTTTAGTAACCACGACAGTAAAGACAATAAAACACGCCAGCATTGGAGTAAGCGCGACTAATAAACCTGGATTGAAGGCGACCATCTTTGGCACCAGAATACAAAACGCGATAATAAAGTTTGCGCCCTGAAGACCTACGAACCCGATCAATGCTCTGATTTGATCAATGTCTCCAGACAAATACTGAAACAGCTGTCCGGAATTTAGATGACGAAATCTTTGCGGAGTATTTGATTCAAGCTTTTCTAAAAGTTCAGCACGCAGAAATTTCTGCAGTAATCTCGCCGGATAAAAAAATAAAATTCTTGAAGACGTTCTGAAAACTAAAATCCCAAGTGCGCACAAGAAAAATAAACTGGGGCGAAGTTCATTGGTATCTTTTGCAACGAAGTCCGCCAGCTCTTTTGCCATGAAGGGTAGCTGACTTTGAATTTCATGAGTGGCCACGAGTGCGATTGCGCCAAGAATGTAATAAGTTTTGAATTCTTTCAGCTGGCCCCAGAGGAGTCCGCCGAAGTTTAAGGGCATTCTATTTTTCTGCATGCTTAAATATTACTCATGTAGAAGCTTCAAGGCACGAAAAAAACAAGACAACACGGGGCAAAAAGTTTGACAGGAAATCGTCGAATCTTTAATATGAGGGCTCGCAAGTCATCTAGTCGGATAGCTCAGTGGTAGAGCGCTTGGTCGACATCCAAGTGGTCGTAGGTTCGATCCCTATTCCGACTACCACTTATTGGGTCGAACCTGACTCTAAAATAATTATTTAACATTCTAAAATTGCACAAAAATATTTCGTGAAAATGAGTTCGTCTATTGTATCACCTGCTTTTACAGCGTGGGGGTCGAACCTATTTCTTCATTAGTTACTTCTTTCTCTACTTTGTTTTCAATCTCATCTTTCATTCCAGTGACATTATGTAACGAAGAACAGTTTTCGATAATCTTGTCTGCTCTTGAATCCCTCTTAAAGAGAAGCATTCTTCATATAATTGGGCATATTTCTATTTAATTCGAGTTTTCGTTTGAGAAGAAAGCTCAAAAGAATCATGAGGATGAAGAGGTTCGTCTGTTGTACTCACCTCTACCATTCGATACAA
>JACMRM010000231.1 GCA_014376445.1 Bacteriovorax sp.
ATTAAAAGTTCCGAATGCAACTGATGTTAATAGTTTGATTTCTCTTAATCCATTTTTTGCAGCTATGTTCTAATTTTTATCTACGTAGAAATTTACTGGAACAATCATCATCACATGTTTCAGATTGTAAAAAATATTAATGGTTCAGTTATATGGTCAAACACTCATTTCTTTTGTTACTGCATGGGCCGGTGAAAATCACTATGGGGGCATTCCAGTTGTTCTTTATGTCACAGTTGGCTTTATCTGGTCTATTTCCGGATAAAAGCGTTGAAGATATAATCATCAATTAATTTTTTTAAACTCTCCAAGCTTGTTGACATCACCCCGGATTCTTCCTACTTACCCTCCCGAATAATGTCTAAAAACTAGACGGCCAAATCATATTTTACAGGCTTTCGCCTGCACAATAAAAGCTATGCCATCATTGGAGGATATGTTCTAAAGTGGAGTCTTTATGAAAAAGTTATTAGCAGTTGTGTATCCGCTTGTGTCTGTTATTTCTTTTGGGGATAAATAATTTGAAAGCTTTGTTTACTTTAATATTTTTATCTTCGTCTATATTGTGGGCGGGAAACCCTGATACCATCAGGGCCTGTTCGAATATTCGTTATACGAAGAATCACGATCTAAATGTCTGCATAAAAAGTGGCGCGGATTCAGATGCTGTTATTGCCTGCGGAAATATAGGCATTCAGGATATGGCCCAGGTTAATGAATGCATTACCAGCGGGGCAAGCAAAGAAAAAATTAATGCCTGCTCGCAGAAGTCATCTGATATAAATAGTTTTAGAAATTGTATCCGCTCTTAAATGCTCAACATCTGAAATGCCAAAGGTTCCAGCAGACTTGTGGTAGCGCACGTGCACAACCACGGTTGTGCATTCATAAACACGCATTTAAAATCTGAATTTTTGAAAGGAATCAAGTCACGAAAGTATATCCATCACCGCCGACAAACAGAAATATTCTGTCTTCATCAACTTTTGGATACATAAACAATTTAACTCTTAGAAAATTCTTTTAAATAAACTCGGTAGTAAATGACCCAATCGGGAATTTTTTACTGAAGTTCGATTGAAATTTCATGAGTTAAACGATCGTCAATTAGACTTATAAAGTCCTGATCGATCTCCCTGCCATCAATGCTGATTTTACTTTTCCCCGATTGAAGACCATTTGGGTTATTCACAGTAATTTCATAAGATGAATTCATATGACGATAAATTATTTTATATGTCTTCCATTCTGGATGAATACAAGGATCAATTCTCAATTTATCACCGGCAATTTTAAATCCTAAAATAGATTCAATACCAACCGTGTACATCCATCCTGAAGATCCCGTGTACCATGTCCATCCTCCGCGTCCGGCATTGGGATTCACGGAATAAATATCGGCCGCAATAACATAAGGCTCGACTTTATAGCTGTCGGCATCTGCTTTGGTGAGTCCGTGATTAACGGGATTCACCAGAGAAAATAATTCTGTCGCACGCTTTCCATTATCAAGTCCCGTGTAAGCGAGAATACACCAGATAGCAGCGTGAGTGTACTGACCACCGTTTTCACGTACACCGGGAATATATCCCTTGATGTAACCTGGATCAAGCTGCGATTTATCAAATGGTGGAGTAAAGAGAAGAATCATCTTATTATCTTTTTTTACAAGATTTCCTTCCACAGACTTCATTGCAATTTTCGAGCGCTCTTTATCGCCAGCTTTTGAAATCACTCCCCATGTCTGTGCGAGAGAATCAATTTTACATTCATCGCTGAGTGATGACCCCAATGGAGTTCCATCATCGTAGAATGCTCTTCTATACCATTCTCCATCCCAGGCCTGCTCTTCAATATTTTTCTTCAGCACTTCGATATGCTCGCGCCATCTGTCTGCACGAATGTTGTCTCCACGTGATTCTGCGACAGCAGAAAAATCACGCAAGTTGGAGATGAGAAACCATGCAAGCCAGACGCTTTCGCCTTTTCCTTCGTGTCCTACTCTGTTCATACCATCATTCCAGTCACCGCCGCCCATTAACGGAAGTCCGTGAGCACCGACAGTTAAACTTTTATCGATTGTGCGTGCACAGTGCTCGTATACAGTTGCAGTCTCCGCAGCAATCTCCGGTGTGTAATAAGAATCTTCCTGATCTTGTCTCAAAAGAGGGCCATTTAAAAATGGAACTTCAACATCTAGAACTGAAATGTCTTCAGACCGGTTAAGATAATAAGAAACAACATAAGGGAGCCACAGTAAATCGTCGGAGAAATGAGTGCGCACTCCTCGACCTGTCGGCATATGCCACCAGTGCTGGACATCTCCTTCTAAAAATTGTCGTGCACTTGCCCTGACAATTTGTGCGCGTATCATTTCCGGTTTGGTCCAGATGACGGCCATTGAATCCTGCAACTGATCTCTGAATCCGAAAGCTCCGCCGGCCTGATAGAAAGCTGAGCGTGACCAGAGTCTGCAGACAATTGTCTGATAAAGCAGCCAGCGATTCAGCATCACATTCATTGAATGATCCGGTGTTTCCACCTGAATTTTTCCAAGAATATTATTCCATTCAGCAACGACATCACTGAAAAGTGAGTCAATATTCTGAAGTGTAACTAATCTTACCAGCTGATTTATATTATCCTTCGTATCGGCCTGTCCAAGAACAAAAACAAGCGTGACTTCTTCATTTGCATTAAGTGAAATATTCTTTTGGAGAACAGCACAGCTATCCATGCCTGCGCCCATGGCCTTGGACAATTTATCTTTTATCATGAGTGAATGAGGTCTACTCATGCTTCCGTTTCTTCCAATAAATTCAGTTCTGTTTGCCGTCCATGAATCATTTCCTCCAATGAAAGTTGCAAAGGCTTGTTTTGTTCCAAACTCATGGCTCCAAGGATTGTAGGCCAGAAGGCTTCCGCTTTTTTCATCGAGATCGGTAATAATGAAAGGAGCACTTACCGTGCGGGAGAATCCTAAAACCCATTCGATGTAAGATGTTATGGAAAGATTTCGTTTAGTATTCGATTCATTTTTTAAAACCAACTTGGAAATTTTTATCGCCTGATCTTTATGAACAAACTGTGTGAGTGTACTTTTTATTCCATTGTGACGAACTTCAAACTGGCTATAGCCTTGTCCGTGTCTCGCAAGATACTCGGCATTCTTTACTCTAATCGGTGAAATAGTCGGACTCCATAATTCATTGCTGTCGAGATCGAGCAGATAGAAACATTCGCCAGAAGGATCTGAAACCGGATCATTCGACCATGGTGTCAGCTGATTTTCCCTGCTGTTTATTGACCAGGTTGAACTTGACCCACTTTCTGACACGTGAAATCCAAACTGCGGATTCGCGATAACATTAATCCAGGGTGCAGGCGTTGATTCATCTTTTTTTAAGTGAATGACATATTCCAGTCCGCGAAGAGTAAATCCTCCATAGCCGTTGTAGAATTCCAGATCCGGAACTTCCAGCGGTTTTTGCGTCTCTTTGGCAGGTGTCGTTTGAACTAAAACATTCAAAGGAGCTTTCTCAATTTTTCTCACCATGCGTTTTACCTGTTCAGCAAGATTTCCCTGCTGACCGACTAAAATTGCACGTGCCACTGTCTGCAGTAGGTTTCGATCTTCCTGAGGAATAATATCTGCACGAAGAAGATAAACTTTTCCTTTTGTCTGCGGAAGATAAACTCCGGAGATTGTTGAACCGTGAGAAATCATCGCTTCAAGGTCATTATGCAACTCCTGTGAGTATGAACTTGCTTTTTCATTGAGAATAACTAAATCGACGATTAAATGTTTTGTTCCCCAGTACTCATGAGCACGCAAAAGTTGTCTGACAAGTGAGCGTTGTTCAATGTCATCAATGCGGACAAGAACAATTGGATAGTCACCGGAAATTCCATGGGCCCAAAGGTTAGTTGCATTCCTGTAGTTGCGTTTTAAAATATCGCTTGAAACTCTAAGTGAAGAATCAAGATAAAGAACACGATTGGCGAGCTGCTGGAATAAAATAGCTTCACTATGTTCGATTCCCAGATAATGAAGTTTAACCTGAGCTTCAGTCCATGCGAGACTTGATGTTCTTTCGTAGGCCACTGATTCGTGAAATTTTTCTGCAAGATTTACTATCTCATCGCGGCTGCTTGCCATTAAAGTGGTGTAAGTAATATTCGCTGTTGTTCCGGGTTCAATACGTACTCGGGAGCGGAAGCTCACGATCGGATCTAAAACCGATCCGGTAGTGTTGGATAACTTTTTTGCTTCCATGGCAGCGGGGTAATGCACATTTCTTCCTCGCCCGACGAAGTTCGCTCTATCTGTCTCATATTCAATTTCACCAATGGCATTTCCGTCAGTCGAAATAACATAAGCCATCCAGATTGGAGCCTCTGTCATCGAACGCGGTCTTCTAGTTGCAAGCAGCGTATTTATTTCCGATAAATATTCTGTCTGTACAAATAAATTTGAAAAACCCGGATGTGCCACATCAGCACCTTGAGTATTTAAAACAATTTCAGCATATGTTGTCACTTCGATAACTCTGACAGTAGAGCTATTGTTACTTAAACTCTGTCTTCTGATTTCTGCGTTGTCTTCAGGTGAAATAAAAATTTCCAGCTCAGAAGTGATTTCAAAATCGCGGCGCCTGATTTTTGCGCGGTCTTCAGTAAAAACAGCTTCATAATTAACGGGCTCAACACAAGTCGGTTGAAAGCCTGCTGACCATAAAGCATTCGAATAGATGTCTCTCAGAAAAATGTAACTTCCCCAATGATCACGAGTGGTGTCTTCACGCCATCTAGTGACTGATAAATCACGAAACCTGCTGTAGCCTGAACCTGCGGCCGTTATCATCACTGAATAGTTGCCGTTGGAAAGCAGATGCGTGCGGGGAACTTTGTGATTTGAAGTTGTATATCTTCTGATAGTCGTTTCACCTGTATCGCTGACATGCTCGACTTTAACCGATTCAACACGCGTTTTTGCAACAGCAATATTTTTTGGCGTACGCTCCTGCAAAAGAAGTTCACTAGATTGAATGATCGGTTCTCTGTGAAAACGAGTCAGCATCAATCCATCGTTTAGCATGTTTGAAATTGAAACCAGTGACATTCCCTGGTGATGGGCCATGTAGTTCTTTACAATGGCAGATTCATCTTTCGCAGGATCTGGAATGCGAGATTTTGTAAAGTCAATTGATTCATAATAACCGTATTCTCCGACCATTTTTAAAGCGGCCAAACGTTTTAGATTTTTTACAGCGTTGATCGGGTCATACATCCCTGCAAGAATAGTTGCATACGGAGCAATAACCAGATCTTTTCCTATACCGCGTTTAAAGGCCAGTTCAGGTACACCAAAATTTGAGTACTGATAAGTTAAATGCACATCTCTCACGTTATATGCAGACTCACTCATCCCCCACGGAATGGATTTTTCTTCAGCGTATGAAATTTGTTTTTTAACAATCAGACGACAAGTCTGCTCCAATAAACTTGAGGCCGGTGTATTCATCACAAGCGATGGCATCAGATATTCGAACATTGATCCTGACCAGGAAATAAGTGCAGTTCCTTTTTCAATTGAGGCCAGTGATCTTCCAAGTCTAAACCAGTGGTCAACAGCAACATCGCCTTTAGCAATGGCGACAAAACTCAGGAGTCTCGCCTCTGAAGCAAGAAGATCGTAAAAGCTTGCATCCAGCGAAGAGTCAGACATTCGATAACCGATAGAAAAAAGTTGTCTCGTTGGATCGTATAACATTCCAAAATCCATTTCATAAAAAAGCTGTCTCGATAGAGTGGCAATTCCATATAAACGTTTTTTGATATCTTCTCTTGGATTTTCTTTAAAGTGAAAAAAGTCCTTCGCGTGACTGTTAATCTCTAAGCTGATCATCACGGCAATTTTATGTAGTTCTTTGTCTTCCTTTGCAGTCTCAATTACCAAGGCTTCCGTTTTATTCAGAAGATTTTTCCAATAAAAGTTTTTATCGTTCGTATGGTGATAACGGTCCAGCGAATACTCCGCAAGAGCATTAAACGTCGATCTGAAATTTAAATCGGCGTGAGAGGCCATCACTTCAGCAAAAATTCTTAAACTATCCTGAATCCCGAAAAGCATTTTTTCAGTGTAGTCAGATTCAGAGGCCAGCTCTTCGCAACTTTGGGCAAGTGCCAGTAAATGTCCGGCAAGATTTCCGTTGTCTACCGATGAAATATAGCGAGGTTCTAAAGCGCGCTTGTCAGTTGTTTCATACCAGTTGTAAAAATGCCCGTTGAATCTTGGAAGAGTCTGCATGCTGGTCAGTGTTTTTTCTAGCCTGTCGATCATTTCACATAAACCAATCCAGCCGAAGTCTCTCGCTGTAATCGTAGATAACAGATAAAGACCAAAATTAGTCGGGCTACTTCTGTGAGCGACAACCGGCAGTGGGTCTTCCTGAAAATTGTCAGGCGGAAGAAAGTTTTCATTCTCATTAACAAAAGTCGAAAAAAAATGCCAGATTCTTCGTCCGGTATTTCTTAAAACGAAAACATCATCTTCAGTAAGGGGAATTATTTTTTCTTTTTTAGGAGGAAGACTTATTCTCCATGCGATAAGCGGAGAGACAAGCCATAAAATCATCAGTGGATAAAATATTTCTGTTTTATAAGTTCCATTCCAAAAAATAAATGCGCCAATTACAACTACTGCTATTTCTGTTTTTAGCATTCGTTTAAAAAAACTTTCCAGTGCAGTGCTGGCACTTGATTTAGAGGCCGCACTGGTGGTCCATTCGAGCAGTTTTCTTTTAGTGATAAATAACCGGACTAAGGTCCGGACAATGGCGTCTGAGAGAATCCAAGACTGGTAAGGCAGAAAAATAATATTAAGGGCGAAGCGACTTGTGCCTAAAAATAAATCCTCTGCCAACGAACGCATCTGGACCATAAAGGGAACTTTTTTCTGAAAAGAAAAAATTCCTGCTACAAAAGGAAGTAAGTGTGGAACAGATAGGCTCGCCAGAATCACCAGCAGCCATGGTGTTGTATTAATTTCTTTAATGCAGAATAATGTCACCAGCAAAAAGAAAACTACTGGAGTTAAAAGCGAACGACGAAGGTTGTCAAACATTTTCCAGCGGCCGATGACAGAAATCGTGCGCCCCTCTCTTCCCACTATCCATGGAAGAAGCTGCCAGTCCCCTCTCGTCCAGCGATGGTTTCTTGCATTTGCAACTTCAAAGTTCGAAGGAAAATCTTCGAAGAGCTCAACATCGCTGATGAGCCCGCATCTCGCAAAGTTTCCTTCGAACAAGTCGTGACTCAATAATCTGTTCTCCGGAGTTCTTCCTCTCAAGGCCTTTTCAAAAATATCGACATTATAAATTCCTTTTCCTGTGAATGATCCTTCTCCGAATAAATCTTGATAGACGTCAGAGATAGCAGCTGCATAGGGATCGATACCACACGGCCCGCTTGACAGTCTCTGGAACAAAGTTGAATCAATGGTAGCAGGAAGTGTCGGTGTAATTCTCGGCTGAAGAATTCCGTATCCTTCAACAACTCGGTTTAATTTTTCATCAAACTTAGGATGATTAAGAGGATGGGCGAATGTTCCGATCAACTGAGCGGCAGCACCTATTGGTAGTTTAGTATCGGCATCGAGTGTGATGACATACTTAATGTCCATCGGAATCACCAGGTTCATATCATTGCCAGTGATGAACGAAGTATCTTTTCCCCCGCGAAGGAAATGATTGAACTCTGAAAGTTTTCCGCGCTTTCTTTCCCAACCAATCCATTTTTGTTCGCTCTTATTCCATTTTCTAAAACGATGAAATAAAAAGAAACGGTCAAAACCTAACACGTTCTTGCCATATTTTTGATTGAGATATTTTATTTGTTTTACGGCCACTGATAAAAATAATTCGTCAGTATCGAGAGTTTCTGTCGATGCATCTCTCCAGTCAGATAAGAGAGCAAATGAAATAGCGTCATGAGGATTGGTAAGGTAATGAACTTCCAGCTGATCGACCTGTCCGATAATTTCATCAATATTCACCAGCATAGTGGGAACGACGACAAACGTTTTGCAGTCTGAAGGGATTTCTTTGGTGAAATTCAATCTGGGCAGATGACGTGGGACCAGCAAATAAACGGTGTAACGATTGACAAGGGTTATGGCCAGCTCGGATGCAGGAAATAAAGCAAGAAAGGCAAGGCAGTAAAGAACTCCTTCACTCGCTATCGTTCTTTTCAGACAAAAATCTACAAAAAATAAAGACAACAACAAAATTGCGCCTAGGTAAATAATGGTCCTGTAGGAAATATACCAGCGTAAAAAAAGACTTCTGAATTTTACCTGGTATTTTATTTCTTTTTCAAATTCATAACGCCCTCTGGAGATCAGGTAATAGCCGATGTCCTGCGCTTTTTCATTTTCATGCTTGTCTGAGTTTTTGGTTTTTCTTAAAAGTGCAGATGCCACATCGAGTTCAGTGCGCTTTGATCCACGAGCCAGCTGCTCAATGCTGTGGCGGTATTTATCCCTCGTCATGAAATCCATTTTACCGTAGAGAGGATTTTCCTGAAGCTTGTCTTCGACTAAACTTACTTCTTCGAATAAATCGCGCCAGTCGAGTGATGACATCAATCGCATACTGTTAATGATATTTCTCACAGTCACGTTGGCTGCAGTATGGCCGCTGTGAACATCCTGGACTATCTTATCCGCAGAAAGCCCTTCGCTTGTCAGTCTTTCGTCGAGCCAGTTTAAAAAACTTGCAACGACTCCTTCCTGAAATCTTAGCCGCTGAACCAGCTGAACAGCAAAGCCAATACTCAAAGGTTTTTTATTCAACTCAGATATAATTTCTTCGTTTGATCTTTTTTGTGTTCCTAAAATACCAAGTCCTAACAGCTCGTCGGCTACATGATCGGCCTGTGCTCTGGCCAGCTGAGACCCCACGATACGAGCACTCAGCCTTCGAAGGTTTTCAATCATTACAACTCTAAGTGTGATCGGTATCGCCCACAATTCTCCCATAGTAAGTGGCTGAACGTGCTGATAAGATTTCAGGACCATTTTTAATAATTCAGGATCAAAGAGAGAGTCGTTGTGGGCCACAAATTCTCGCGCGATCATGTACACACGTGGATAACCTTCGAAGTCACCTTTTTTTAATTTCGGAAGTTCTTTGTAATATCCCGGCGGCAAGTGATCACGGATGTCTTTAATCTGCTCTTCGACGATATAAAAATTATCTATCATCCATTCAGCAGCAGGTGTGATGGATCTTTCCGCTCTGACTGTTTCAACAATTAACCTGAAAGATTCAAGCAGCACATCTTCGTTCTCAGCAACCCGTTTGACGAGATTAAAACCACGTGTTGGAGTTAGGGCGACTTCATGAGTTTCGGCCATGGTCTCAAAGTGCCTTTCCAAATGCGCAGCACTGAATAATTCGGAACGGATCGGCTCTTCAAAAACGGTAAAAGTTTTACTGGGGATTTTGCTTTTTCTGAATGTCACTGTTTGCCCTGGTTGATCATATTTAGCACTACAACTGTTGCATGCTTCGTGCTTAAAGAACTTTTTATTAATGTCCAGATTTGCCCCGATAGTTATTCACATTGAGACATATTTCACTGTGAATAAACCTGTGCTCATTTGGAAGGGCCTTGGCACTGTTCGTGCAATTCTCAATGCAAGTCCCACACCGAAACGGAGTTCCAAATGCCATTCGAAAACAATATTCTTCACGATAGAAAGATCGCGATCCTTGCTGTTGATGGTTTTGATGAATCACAACTCTTCTCGCCCAAAAAAGCTCTTGAGGCGGCCGGTGCTGAAGTGGTGATTGTGTCTCTCAATAAAGGCCGGATAAAATCATGGGAAAAAGACCATTGGGGAAAAAGCATTGAAGTTGATGCAACAGTGAATGATTGCAACGCAGACGAGTTTGATGGACTATTAATTCCCGGCTTCGATCTGAATCCTCAAATGCTTTTGCTTGATAAAAAAGTTTCAGACTTCGTAAAAGACTTTGTTTACGACGGAAAATCTATCGTTTCAATCTGTCACGGAACAAAAGTTCTGATCAACTCTGGAATAGCGAAGGGAAAAATGCTAGCAGCATGGCCAGCAATGAAAAAAGAAGTCTTAAATTCCGGAGCAAAATGGAGAGATGATGAAGTCGTGACCCATAAGGGAATTATTTCGACCCGCTGCCCGGATGAAAGCCCGAGCTTCAATAAAAAAATGATTGAAGGATTTGCGATTGGTCCGAAGGTAAATCGCACTTTATTTCAGTAAATTTTTAGCCTCATTATGCCCACATTAAAAATTTTATCCAAAATGGCCTATACTGCTGCTCCTTAATTATATTGCCACTATTTTTGTTATCAAAGTTCCTTGAGGGCAGGTTCTCTATCATAATTTTTTGCCGGAAATTATCTGAAAGACAAAATTCATTACATTGATGCAGCAAATGCCATAAGACCTATCGCTCGTGACTTCGCTTTTTTCCTTTTCAGCTGCTGAATTATCGGAACAGGACTTCTTGCTATTTTCATTTTCAAAGGTTCATCAGTTTATGCCAAGGCCGAAACATTTGAATGGAAAAATAAAAGTCTTGAATTAAAACCGTGGCTGGCCAAAAGATTTTATAGTGTCATCTTTATTTCCGCAGTCTTTGGTGTAGCAATTGGATTTACTAAAATTAATCCAATCAAAGCGCTTTATCTGAGTGCTGTCGTCAATTGAGTCATCTCTGTTCAGATTATGGCAGTGATGATGTTGATGGCAAGAAAACCTGAGATCAAGAGCATAAAGCTAGCATGTCAGTGGATAATCGCTTCGAAACCTGAAAAAAATACACTTAAATGTCACATAAATGAAGCAGAACACTCCCTGTGATGCTAAAAGCACCCAATAGATAATTTAAATAAGGGAGCTCACATGAAAGATCCAACGATGGGAAAACATTCTCACAACAACCGCGATAGCCGGGAAGGACAAATATTGCGTTTCGTTCGTGAAGCCCGCAAACTTTCTCTTAAAGACGTCGCTTTAAAAATGGACATGAAAGCAATCGACATCGACCACTTTGAAAACGGCCGCAAATTTTACGGTGAAGCCGACATCAATAAATTTCTTGTCTGCTACGATTTCAAAATGACTGACTTCCAGGAAATCATGGGATTCAAAATTTTAAACAAACAAATGGTTAACCACTTCGTAACAAAAATTTAATAATGATAAATACTCTTTCATCACTGATTCATCCGAAATCTTCTTCAGATTTTTTTGCAGCATACTCAAGGAATGAACCTTTCGTTGTTCACGACCTAGATGAATCAATTGCTGAGCTTAAAAGTTTACCGTTCTTATCTTCACTCGAAGCTTTACTCAATGTGTGGCCGAAAGATATTCAAGCGCATTTGCCTGACGTGAAAGATGAAGCGAGCTCAATTGATACAACGGCAAAAGACGCACAGAAATTATTTGATAATGGAATGGGACTTTTATTCAATCATGCTCAGACTATTTCTCCAGTGCTCGAGAGATGGGTTAATGAATTGAGAATCGATTTAGGTCTATCTGCGCTTACGATGGCCCGTTGTTTGTTGTATGCCACTCCTGCTAAGGCAGGGACGGCCGCACACTTCGATCAGAATATTAATTTCGTTTTACAGGTTACTGGAAATAAAAACTGGTGGATTGCACCGAACATAGAAGTGTCGAATCCGATGACGAGGCATACGATTGGATTGCCGACTGATCCCGAGCTTGAAAGTTATGCAGAAGAGCCGATGCCAGACGCTCAACCGGAAAATGGAAAACTGTTTGAACTAAAGGCCGGATCACTACTGTTTGTCCCCCGCGGGTCATGGCACTGGACTGAAGCCGAGAGTAATGCGCTTTCGTTGAATTTTACTTTCACAGCTCCAACTTGGATTGATTTATTTTCAGCAGCTATCAGAGGAAGACTTGCGCAGTCTTCTGAATGGCGTGAAACGGCGATTGGTTTTTCTGATGTTGAAGGAATTAAACTAGCCGAGCAGAAACTTAATTTTCTACTTGAGGAACTAGTTCATGATCTTCCTTATTGGAAGGCAGAAGATATTTTAGGTGCGACAGAGTCACGAGGGCCTTAAAAGGTTCCAGCAGACTTGCGGAAGGAATCTGCAATGTTGATAAATCAATTTAGTTTCTCCAAAAAAATGTCATTGGATTTAAGGGCGTTTAGAAGATGTCAGATATTTTCCACTGACAAAACTCAACATGCTTGACACTCTTTTTGTCACACAATTTCACACACGATGACAACGGAGACCACCTTGGAAGTTAGAAAGCTTAACGATCTTAAAGCAACAAACCCTTATTTAAGATTGGGAACTGATGTTTCTGAACTAGAAAAATCGATTTCATTTGTCGGTTTAATCGCTCCCCTTGTAATCTCTCCGGACAATGTTATTTTAGCTGGAGCACGACGCTATCAAGCTCTACTCAATTTAGGATTTACAGAAGCTCCTGTTATTATCATCGATCGTGGCGCGCTTGAAATGGAGCTGGTTTCAATTGATGAAAACCTTGTCAGAAAAGATTTAACAAAAATTGAAGTTGAAGGTCATCTAAGACGTGCAAAAGAAATTTATCAGGAATTAAATCCAGCAGAAAAAATAAAAACTGAATCTTCAACTGTTGAAGGTGAAGAGAAAAAAACTGTTCTTCCTGCAGAAAAATTCTTAATCATGGTTTCAGAAAAAACCGGCCTTTCACCAAAACAAATTCACGAAGCCATTAACCGCGATGAGATGGCCTCATCAAATGTTAAAGAAGCCCGCAAAAACGGCGACCTTTCTTTAAGTCAGACAAATGAGATCATTAAATTAACTAAAGACGAACAAAAAAAATCTCTTTCACACTTAAAAGGCATGCCTGTTCGCGATATTAAAAGTTTCGTCAAGCTTGCAAAGTCGAAAGGTGTAGAAGCTGCGATTAAAGAAACTCACCAGGACCCGAACGCCCGTGACTTTGTGGAAATCGAAATCACTCTTAAAAAACTTCTGAAAAAATTTAAACAATTTGAACTTGAGGGAATCACTCTGGAAGATCTTCCCGAGCAGACTCAAAAGTTGTTTAACTCTGTAATGAAATTCAGCAACCCTGATGCCTTCTATGCATCAAACGGAACTGAATTTGTGGAAGAATCCCTACAATAGTATATAATGGCTGAATGTCTTATTACGCTGTCGACTTCGGAACATCGAATTCACTCTTAAGCCACGTCTCGAAAGACGGGAAGATCACTGCGATTGCTCTAGAGAGCGATGCCAGCTTCGTTCTGCGCTCGCTTTTTTATACGCCGGAACCGAATAAGTGGTACTTCGGAAAAGAAGCGATCAAAGAGTATATTAATGCCGACGGTGAAGGCCGATTCTTTCGTTCAGTGAAAAAATTTTTGCCGGAAAGAAATTACAACGGCACAACTGTTTTCAACAAGACCATGAATATTTCCGAGATCGTCGCGACTTTCCTTGGTGAAATGAGGAGACGTGCCAATAAAATTACCGGTGAAAATGTCGAGAAGATTGTGATGGGAAGACCAGCACTCTACTCGCTTGAGCCTGCTGATGACCAACTCGCACAGGATAGAATGCAAAAAGCTTGCGAGCTTGCCGGTTTTAAGGAAGTTATTTTTTGTCCTGAACCGATTGCGGCAGGCCTTGATTACAGTAACAACAATATTGAACAAAAAATTATTTTGATTGCGGACTTTGGCGGAGGAACATCGGATTTTACTCTGATGAAAATTCATAAAGGTACTTACTCTAAAGATGATATTTTAGGATTGTCAGGAATTTTCAAAGCGGGAGATGCTCTCGATGGTGTGATGATGAAAGATTTCATTGCGCCACATTTTGGATCGCGTTTTGAATATAAAATTCCAGGTGGAAATAATATTTTAACATTCCCGAGACAGCTGCTTACGAAAATCTGCTCGCCTGCCCATATCACTCACCTTCGTGAAAGAGATACATGGGAGTACTTACAGCATATTCAAAAATTTGCCCTCTCAGATGAAGGTACAAAACAGATGCAGCAGTTGTTTACTCTGGTTGAATGTCAGCTGGGATTTCCTTTATTCGATGAAATTGAAAAAACCAAAATTAGACTTGGAAAAAATCCCGAAGCGACTTTCAAGTATGCTTATTCAAGCATGGATATCGAAGAAGTCATACGAAAAAATTCCTTCGAGGAAAGCATTACTTCAACTGTAGATGATATTATGTCGACGATGATGGAAGTCTTTAAGCAATCTGGTGTTGATATTTCTGATGTCGCACAAGTTTGCTTGACTGGCGGTACTTCTCAGCTAAATCTCATTCGTGAAAGACTTGCTGAGATTTTTGGAAAAGAAAAACTCGTTGAATATAATATCTATCAGTCTGTAGTAAACGGGCTTGCTCAGTTCGCTAGACGCCTTTAATAAATCCTCCACATTTAAATTTCATCTTCAAAATGCAGTCATCTCTATCGAAAAAATGATTTTGATGATCTCGACGAATAAGCTTTTTTAATAACTTAAATTCAACAACAAAATTCAGAATTGGCAAGAAACCTTTAAGGAGTTTCCATGCCAACGATTTCTTATTTTTATGGAATTTATATCAGAATCTATGCTGATGAACACAACCCGCCTCATTTTCATGTGAAATATAGTGAATTTGAAGCATCGGTGGAAATTAACACTGGGACTATTACAGGAGGAAAATTACCACCGAAAGCCAGGGCCTTAACGGAAGAATGGAGACTTATACATCAAAAAGATCTTCTTTTAGCATGGGAACTTATGATAAAATATCATAAGGTAAAGAAAATCCCAGGGCTCAAATGAATAATCAAAAAATCATCGACGTAAAAACATTCCCAGGAAAAACTCTTTGGCTTAAATTTCAAGATGGTTTTGAAGGAACATTTTGCTTTACTGATTTCTTTGAACTCAACAAAGACCTGAGCAAAAAACTTCAGGATGATTCATACTTTTCACAAGTCACAATTAATCATGATTTCGGCTGCATCGAATGGCCAAATGGATATGATCCTAGTCCTGAAGTTTTATATGCTATCGTTAGAAATCAAAAAATTATCATTAGTAATAAAGTTGTTTTCGATCCTTCTCTCGGAAAAAATGCTTGGCTTTAAATTAATAATAATTATGAGGTATCACAAGTCTCCTGGAAGCTTGCTAAATGTCTCCCATAGACCTGCCTAATATTTAGACACATTTGCTTTTCTTCTACAATGAATCCTCCCCAAACTCCTTAAAATACTCAATTCTCATTGGGTACGGCCTTTGCTATGTATGACCTGAATAGTATGTTCAGGAGAATCTTTAGATGAAGAGTTTACCGCTTCTAACATTCATTGCATGTGTACTCATTCTTTCAGGGTGTGGGGCCAAAAAGAATGCCTCGAAAAGTAACTCTATGAGCAGTCAATATACTTATCTGCCTTTTCTGGATGTAAATGCTCCCAGCACTTTTAAGCCTGAACTCTTAAAAGATCTGCCTCGCACGTTTAACATTAAATCGGATATGACTTCCGTTAAAGACCAGCAAGAAAGAGGAACATGCTCTTATTTTGCAGTCGCTGCCATCGCTGAATCGGCCATAAAAAAGAAAATGAAAATTGAAGTCAATTTATCTGAAGAATATTTAAATTTTACTGTAAAAAACAGAGGCTATAGCGACGATGAAGAAGGCGGATCTCCGCTGAGAAATCTTGATGTGGTCATCACGAAAAAAGACGGATTTCTTCTGGAGAGAGACTGGCCTTACCAACCCTCATGGTTTGGCAAAAAAGCTCCATGCAATAAATTTAAACCTACTGATTCAGATGTACCGAAAATATGTTATTCGCATAACAGTCCTTCAGATGCCACTATAGCAAAAAAGATTCCTGCGGATAATTTTGAAGCCTATTACTTCGATGCTGATACAACAAATGAAATTATCCAGGTGATGGACCAGTATAAAATGCCGATGGTTATCACGATGCCAATTAATGACATTGGAATGCTCGACAGTGGAGATATTCAATATACAGAAGAAATGAGAACGCAGTGCCTCGCCGATCCTGATGTCTGCGGAAGCCACGTCGTTGTCCTTACCGGTTATGATCTCGATAAAGAAGTTTTCTTTTTCAAAAACAGCTGGGGGAAAAAATGGGGGCATGAAGGCTATGGAACACTTCCAATCAGCGTTGTAGACCGCCATGTAAAGCAGAAATTTGGAATGCTCGGATTAAAGGCTGATCTTAAACTTCCGGATGATTATGCTAAAGATTATTTCAATCTAAAAAAATTTGAAATTGAGTCAACTGAAAAAGATGATAAATCCATCGAAATCAAGACAAAACTCTCTGCTGAGAAAGTTGGAATGCACACTCTTGTTTCACAGACAATTCTTTACAAGAAGTCTCCCGGTTCAACAACTGCTCCTGATGAAAAAAATACGGAGCTGGTTATCCTGAATGGTGATGAAGAGGATAAACTTGGCAAATCGACGATCGATAAAGCCATTTTGTTTTTAGGTGATAAAGAAACTGATAATTTAAGCTGGGAAAAAGATGCAGATCACTCATATGTATTATCTGCAGAAAAAATGTCCATTCAAAGCATCAGGAAATTGAGAACGAACGTGCGTGAGCAGCTTATTTTGAAAACAATTCTTTTTATTTATACAGACGATGCTGGATATAAACCTCTGCAGACTGAGTTTCACCCGTTGAATTATATTTATTATGATTTTTAAATAGTGGGAATTAAAATCTCAGTAATCAAATCATCTTCCGGTGTAGTGGCCGGACTGTTGACATAATTCTCAATGAAGAATGCTTCTCTCATTGGGATTTTTTTTCTTCAACAATATGAAAAACTTTTCCAGTTCAATTTTATAAAGACTGAATATCCTGTGATCATTACTACTTCTAAGATGGCCGCTGTATTCTGGTGAAGAGTTTTCCACGCTTTTTGCGCTGTCTTCTTGAAAGGTCCGATTTTTTCTACGAATACATAATGAGTGGTGAGGAAATTTATTGCATCTGGTTTTTCTGTTAAGTTCATTTATCCCTCCTTTTAAAATTAATTTAATTAGGTAGCATGCTGCCGGCAATAACTTTATTGAATCCTAATATTGCTTTACTGCTAATTTAAAAAGTCTCACGACTTCATCAACGTGATTGGCGTGTGAAAATGTGCGATCTCTTTGTTCTTATAAAAAATTGCTGAGCCACCGGCGACAATCGACGGACGATCTTCCAATCCAGGGATCATTTCGAGCTTTTTAACTAAGTCTGACTTAAGTGACATAAATTTCCCCGGTTTCAGGCTGATTTTAGTCAAAGAAGTTCATTAAATCTATAACGCACCAGAGCTACCACAAGTCTGCTGGAACCTTTGAGAGAAGAATGGTAGGGTGACGGATGAAAATTAAAGACCGTAATGTAAAGTTAACTGACGATGTAGAATTAACTCCGGATGGGCTCGTTTCATCAGGGATTAACTGGTATCCGGGGCACATGGCGAAGGCCATTCGCGAGATCAAAGAAAAATTAACGACAGTCGATATTGTTTTTGAAGTGAGAGATGCGAGAGCTCCGCTTGCTTCAGGAAATAAAATGCTGGAGTCTACTCTCCGTCAGAAATCCTACCTGATTCTTTTAAACAAGGTGAACCTTGCGAGCCCGAATATGGTTCAGCAGTGGGAGCAATGGTTTGATAAACAGGACACTCCATACATGTTTATCGACTGCAATGACCGCGGGACCATGAAAAAAGTCATGGAGCTTGCGAGACAGATTGTTCATAAAAAAAGGCTTGAATCAAATCCGGACATGGCGCCTAAAGCAAAAATGCGTTTGATGATTTTAGGTCTACCGAATACCGGCAAGTCGACAATCATTAACCAGCTTGCAGGAAGACATGC